>NZ_PNOT02000189.1 GCF_002879535.1 Mesorhizobium intechi | reverse complement strand
ATCCAGAGCATCACCGCCCGCACCGGCTTTGCCGTCGATCAGGTCAAGGTGGTGGGCAATCGCCAGACCTCCGAGATCGATATTCTCGACAGGCTGGAGCTCGACGGCTGGACCTCGCTGATCGGCTTCGATGCAGAGGCCGCGCGCGAGCGCATCTCGGGCTTGCCGTGGATCGAAATGGCGGCGGTGCGCAAGGTTTATCCGCACACGCTGGAAGTGCGCGTCGAGGAGCGCGAAGCCTTCGCGCTCTGGCAGCAGGGCAATGATCTCTCGGTCATCGAGAAGGATGGCGCGGTCATCGCGCCGTTCTCCGGCGGCAAGCAGGTGCTGTTGCCGCTGCTGATGGGCGAGGGCGCGCCGGCCAAGGCGCCTGACTTCCTGGCCAAGGTCGAAAAATATCCGGACCTCGCCAGTCGGGTCAAAGGCTATATCCGCGTCGGCGACCGCCGCTGGGACCTGAAGCTCGACAACGGCATCACCGTCAAGCTGCCCGAGGACCAGGAAGACCAGGCACTCGCCGATCTGGTCAAGATGGACCACGACAAGGGGCTTTTGTCGCGCGACATCGCTGCCGTCGATATGCGCCTGACAGACCGGCTGGTCGTGGAGCTGACGCCCGAAGCGGCGACGCAGCGCGAGGCCGCGCTCAACGAGAAGCCGAAGACCATCAAGCGCAAGTCGGAGACGAAGATATGAGCTGGCTTGGCGGTTCAGGCGATGCCTCGTCGCGCCGGTCCGGCACTCTCACGGTGCTGGATGTTGGCTCGAACAAGGTCTGCTGCATGGTGGCCAAGCTCAAGCCGAACGATGACGGCAAGCTGTTGCGTGGCCGCTCGCACCGGATCCAGGTGATCGGCATCGGCCATCAGAAGTCGCAAGGCGTGAAGTCGGGCGTGGTCGTCGATCTCGACCGCGCCGAGCATGCCATCCGCCTGTCCGTCGACGCGGCCGAGCGCATGGCCGGGCTGACGGTCGATTCGCTCATCGTCAACATGACCGCCGGCCGGCTGAAAAGCGAAAGCTTCTCGGCGACCATCAACCTTGGCGGCCACGAGGCCGATGAAGCCGACATCAAGCGCGTGCTCGGCGCCGGCGCCAAGCAGGCGCTCAAGGCCGAGCGCGAGGTGATCCATTCGCTGCCCGTCGGCTTCTCGCTCGATGCCGAGCGCGGCGTGCGGGATCCGCGCGGCATGGTCGGTGACGCGCTTGGCGTCGACATGCATGTGCTGACCGGTGATGCGGCGCCTATGCGCAATCTCGAACTCTCCATCAACCGCTCGCATCTGTCGGTCGAGCGCATGGTGGCGACGCCTTATGCCAGCGGGCTGGCGGCTCTCGTCGACGACGAACTGGAACTGGGTGCCGCCTGCATTGACATGGGCGGCGGCACGACGACCATCTCGGTGTTTTCGGAAGGCAAGTTCGTCCATGGCGATGCCATCGCGATCGGCGGCAATCATGTCACGCTCGACATGGCCAAGGGGCTCTCGACCTCGCTCGACGCCGCCGAACGGCTGAAGGTCATGCATGGTTCGGCGCTGCCGGGCAGCGCGGATGACCGCGACCTGGTTTCGATCCAGCCGATCGGCGACGATGGCGATGTGCCGCTGCAGATTCCGCGTTCGGTGATGACGCGCATCGTGCGCGCCCGCATCGACGAGACACTCGAACTCTTGCGCGACCGCCTGAACAAGTCCGGCTACGGCAACGCGGTCGGCAAGCGCGTCGTGCTGACCGGCGGCGCCAGCCAGCTAGCCGGCCTGCCGGAGGCGGCGCGCCGCATCCTGGGGCGCAACGTGCGCATCGGTCGTCCGCTCGGCGTGGCGGGCCTGCCCGAAGCCGCGAAGGGACCGGCCTTCTCGGCCGCCGTAGGGCTTCTGATCTATCCGCAGATGGCGAGTTTCGAAAGCCATCCTGCAAAAGGCATTTCCGGTCTCAGGATGACCGGAACGGGTGGAAAACTGCATCGCATGAGTCAGTGGTTGAGAGACAGTTTCTAATTGACGGGGACAGCCCCATAGGCGGCCGCGGCGGCGAAGCGGCGTGAAAGGCAAAGGACGGAGACAATGACCATCAATCTGCAGAAGCCGGACATAACCGAGCTTAAGCCGCGCATCACCGTGTTCGGTGTCGGTGGCGGCGGCGGCAATGCCGTGAACAACATGATCACCGCGGGCTTGCGCGGTGTCGAGTTCGTCGTGGCCAACACCGACGCGCAGGCGCTGACCATGTCGAAGGCCGACCGGCTGATCCAGCTCGGCGCGCATGTCACCGAAGGCCTCGGCGCCGGCTCGCAGCCGGAAGTCGGCCGCGCGGCGGCCGAGGAGTGCATCGACGAGATCATCGATCACCTGTCCAACACCCATATGTGCTTCGTCACCGCCGGCATGGGCGGCGGCACCGGCACCGGTGCTGCTCCGGTTGTCGCCCGCGCCGCGCGCGAGAAGGGCATCCTCACCGTCGGCGTCGTCACCAAGCCGTTCCACTTCGAAGGCCAGCGCCGCATGAAGACGGCCGATTTGGGCATCGAGGAACTGCAGAAATGCGTCGACACCCTCATCGTCATCCCCAACCAGAACCTGTTCCGGCTGGCCAATGACAAGACCACCTTCGCCGACGCTTTCGCCATGGCCGACCAGGTGCTCTATTCCGGTGTCGCCTGCATCACCGACCTGATGGTCAAGGAAGGCCTGATCAACCTCGACTTCGCCGACGTCCGTTCAGTGATGCGCGAGATGGGCAAGGCGATGATGGGCACCGGTGAAGCTTCCGGCGAGGGCCGCGCGATGGCCGCCGCCGAGGCCGCGATAGCCAACCCGCTGCTCGACGAGACCTCGATGAAGGGCGCCAAGGGCCTGCTGATCTCGATCACCGGCGGCCGCGACCTGACGCTGTTCGAAGTCGACGAAGCAGCGACCCGTATCCGCGAGGAAGTCGACCAGGACGCCAACATCATCCTCGGCGCCACCTTCGACGAGGAACTCGAAGGCGTCATCCGCGTCTCCGTGGTCGCCACCGGCATCGACAAGTCGGCGGCTGAAATCGCCGCGGCGCCGATCTCGATCCGTACGGCACCGCCGAAGCCGGCCGTCCGTCCGGCCGTGGCCGCCGTGGAGAGCCGCCCGGCGCCGGTCCAGCAGCCTGTCTATGAGCCGCGCGCCGCGGACCCGGTCGCCGAGGCCATCCAGCTCGCCGAGTCGAACGCCGCCGCCATGGCGCAGGCCCGTCCAGCTCCTGTCGCCCATGCGGACGATTTCCGCCCGCAGAGCAAGATCTTCCAGGCGCCGCCGCAGCAGCCAATGCCTCAGCCAGTCGTCCAGCAGATGCAGCCGGCCCCGCAGTCGCGCGAAATACTGCGTGAGGTCCAGCAGCCGGTGGCGATGGCACCGCAGCGCATGCCGCGTGTCGAGGACTTTCCGCCGGTCGTGAAGGCCGAGGTCGACGCCAAGAGCCGGCCGGTGGACCACGAGAACAACAGCGGCCCGATGGGCCTGTTGAAGCGCCTGACCAACGGCCTGACCCGCCGCGAGGAGGAACCTGCAAGGCTGCAGCCGGCGCAACCGCGCGAGCCGAAGCTGCGCCAGGCCGCCCCCGAGGTGCGCCGGCTCGCCAGCCAGGACGCCCAGCTCTATGCGCCGCGCCGCGGCCAGCTGGACGACCAGGGCCGCCTGACGCCGCAGACCAGGGCGACTCAGGACGACGATCAGCTGGAGATTCCGGCGTTCCTGCGCCGCCAAGCCAACTGAGCGGTTAACGGACCGTAACATTTGTTAACAGGCAAGCAAGGAATTGCTTGCCTGTTAACGTTTTTAACCGCTGCAGAATCAAATAGTTACGATATGGCGCCTGCTTCGGTCCGCGGTTACATAGGGTAAGAAACCGTGATTTGGAGTCTCCCAGGCGGGACATTATCTTCGCTGCCTACCATAGTCGGTCTGCCGGGATTTCGGGGAAGTGGCCCTGCCTGCCGATTTAACAAGAGCCGCGCCCTCGGGCTGGAGAAGCGGACTTAGGCATATCGGGCTTATGGGGATTGTCTTGCACGACTACCAGACGACAGTGAAGACGCGCGCGTCGCTTACGGGCACCGGCGTCCACAGCGGCAAAGAAGTTTCCATCAGTTTCCTGCCGGCGGATGCCGACACCGGCATCATGTTCCAGCTCATCAATGGCGAAGGGCAGGGCCGCGAGTTCCGTGCCCTGTTTTCCGAAATCGGCGCAACCGATCTGTGCACCATGCTCGGCGATCCCTCGGGCGAGCATATCGCCACCGTCGAGCACATCATGGCCGCGCTGTTCGGGCTCGGCATTGACAATGTTCTCATCGAGATCGACGGCCACGAGGTTCCCATCCTCGATGGCAGCGCCATGGCCTTCGTGGAGGCCATCGACCAGGCGGGCATCGAGACGCTGCCGGTCAAGCGGCGCTATATCAGGGTCGTCAAGCCGGTTCGCATCGAGAACGGTGCTTCCTGGGCGGAGTTCAGGCCCTATGACGGCACCCGGTTCGAGGTCGAGATCGATTTTGAAAGCCCGGCCATCGGCCGTCAGCTCTTTGCGTCGGACATCAATGCCGACATTTTCCGGCGCGATCTTGCGCGCGCCCGCACCTTCGGCTTCATGAAGGATGTCGAGCGGCTGTGGGCGGCCGGCTACGCGCTTGGCTCTTCGCTGGAGAACTCGCTGGTGATCGGTGACGACAACCGCGTCATCAATGTGGGTGGCCTGCGCTATCCCAACGAATTCGTGCGCCACAAGACGCTCGACGCCATGGGCGACCTGGCTCTGGCCGGAGCCCGCTTCATCGGCTGTTTCCGCTCCTATCGCGGCGGTCACAGGCTGAACGCCGCGGCGGTGCGGCGCCTGCTGTCGGACCGCACGGCCTTCGAGATCGTCGAGACGACACGCCGCGAGCGTGGCCGCGCGGCAGAGATGAGCGCCGTCAACGCGCCGCTCTACGCGCCCTGGATGATCTAGGTTTCGCACCGTTTTCACACGCTGTGGCGCGACGCCGGGTGTTGCAGGAATGCATCATTCATCGGCGAAATCATAGGGATGCCCTGGCGCCGCCTTGCCGCCACAAAAATGCGCGATTGCCCGGAGATAGCGTTGCCGGGCAAGGCGGTTATGGTTTATGGCTGCTGCCGTCGATTAGTGCATGTCGCTCAAAAGTGGGGACCAATTTTGGGACAACAGCATGCAAGAGGCATTAAAATAACGCCGAAAGGGCGCAATCCAATCATGTTCTTCAAGCGAGTCGGTCAATCGAAAGCGCCAAAGCGGTCTGTTCTCCTGGCGCTTTCGCTGGTTGTTCCATCGCTCTTTCTGTCGGCCTGCATGTCGTCGGAGAAAGACATCGACCTGTCGAAATATGTCGACCAGACCGAGCCGGCCGACGTTCTCTACAACCAAGGTCTCGCCAATTTGAATGCCGGCCGCCTCGACGAGGCGAGCAAGAAGTTCGACGCCGTCGACCGCCAGCATCCCTATTCGGAATGGGCCCGCAAATCGATGGTGATGGGTGCTTTCGCCGACTACCGAAAGGGCAGCTACGACGAAGCGATCTCGTCGGCCAAGCGCTATCTGGCGCTTTATCCGTCCACCGATGACGCGCCCTATGCACAGTACATTATCGGCCTGAGCTACTATCGTCAGATCAAGGACGTGACGCAGGATCAGAAGGAAGCGCGCCAGACGCTGCAGACGATGCAGGATCTGGTCACGCGCTGGCCGACGTCGGAGTATGTCGACGACGCCAAGGAGAAGATCCGCTTCGCCAACGACCAGCTCGCCGGCAAGGAAATGCAGATCGGCCGCTATTATCTTGAGCGCAGGGAGTACATCGCCGCCGTCAAGCGCTTCCGCACCGTGGTGGAAAGCTATTCCAACACGCGTCATGTCGAGGAGGCGTTGGCCCGCCTTACCGAAAGCTACTACGCGATGGGGCTCACCTCGGAAGCCCAGACGGCCGCCGCGGTGCTCGGCACCAACTATCCCGACAGCCCGTGGTACAAGGATTCCTACAAGCTCCTGCAGAGCAACGGGCTTTCGCCGCGCGAGAATGCCGGGTCGTGGATTTCCAAGGCCGGGAAGCTGATCACCGGCGCCTGATCTGTCAGGCGCAAGCGCGCGTGGCGCGCTTTTCGGATTGATCCGATGCTGAAACAAAAAGATAGTGCGGCGCTGCGACTCCAATCGTCGCGCACCGCTCTCCACGGCGGTTCAGTGGTTTGATTGAAGCGCTGAGCCGTCCCAACTTTTTGTTCTACGCAATTCCGACGGGAAAAACGCCGCGCACCCTTCCTGGAATTGCCTGAGGTTCGGGTTCTGATGCTTTCCAGACTGTCGATCCGCGATATCGTCCTGATCGAGAAGCTGGATATCGACTTCCAGCCGGGCCTTTCCGTGCTGACGGGTGAAACCGGCGCCGGCAAATCCATCCTGCTCGATGCCCTGTCGCTGGCGCTCGGCGCGCGCGGCGACGCCTCTCTGGTGCGCCATGGCGCACCACAGGGCCAGGTCATTGCCGTGTTCGACGTGCCGCGCAACCATCCGGTACGCGCGCTGCTCGTCCAGAACGCCATCGAGGATGACGGCGACATCATCCTGCGCCGCGTACAGACCGCGGACGGCCGCACCCGCGTCTTTGTCAACGACCAGCCGTCCAGCGTGACGCTGATGCGCGATGTCGGGCGCGCTTTGGTCGAGATCCACGGTCAGCACGACGAGCGGGCGCTGGTCGATCCGGGCGCTCACCGCGACGTCCTCGACGCATTCGGAGGTCATCTCGGCGCTGTTCGCTCGACCGGCGAGACCTGGCGCCACTGGCGCGCCTGCGAGCAGGAGCTTACGCGCCACCGCGCCAAGGTGGCGGCTGCGGCGCGCGAGGCCGATTATCTGCGCGCCGCAGTGGCGGAACTGACCAAACTCGATCCGCAGCCCGGCGAGGAAACGGAACTTGCCGAACTGCGCGCCCATATGATGCGCGCCGAAAAGATCGCTTCCGAAATCCATGACGCCCAGGATGTACTGTCCGGCCCGTCTTCGCCCTTGCCGCAGCTGGCCAGTCTGCTGAGACGGCTGCAGCGCAAGGCGACCGAGGCGCCCGGCCTGCTCGAGGACGTGGTCAAGTCGCTGGACGAAGCCATGCTGTCGCTCGACGCCGCGCAATCCGGCGTCGAGGGGGCACTTCGCGCCACCGAGTATGATCCGCAGCGGCTGGAGAAGGCGGAAGAGCGGCTGTTTTCGCTGCGCGCGGCCTCACGCAAGCATAGCGTCGCCGTCGACGATCTGGCGCAATTGCGCGACACGATGGTTGCCGATCTGGCCGATCTCGACGCCGGCGAGGAACGCCTGCATGGGCTGGAAAAGCAGGCCGCCGCGGCGCGCGAGGCCTATGACATCGCCGCGGCACAGCTTTCCTCGCTTCGCCATGCGGCGGCCGTCGGCCTGACCAAGGCGGTAATGGCCGAATTGCCGGCACTGAAACTCGAACGCGCCGCTTTCATCGTCGAGATGAAGAGCGAGGCCGAGACCCGCATGGAAGAAGGCATCGACCAGATCGAGTTCTGGGTGTGCACCAATCCCGGCACGCGGCCCGGGCCGATGATGAAGGTGGCGTCCGGCGGCGAGCTGTCGCGCTTCCTTTTGGCGCTGAAAGTGGCGCTGGCCGACCGTGGCTCGGCACCGACGCTGGTCTTCGACGAAATCGACACCGGCGTCGGTGGCGCCGTGGCGGATGCCATCGGCCAAAGGCTGGCGCGGCTGTCGAAGCGCGTGCAGGTGCTGTCGGTCACTCATGCGCCGCAGGTGGCGGCGCGGGCGGCGACGCATTTCCTGATCTCAAAATCGGGCAGCACGGACCGTGTGGCGACCGGCATTGCCGAGATGGACAGGCCGGCGCGGCAGGAAGAGATCGCCCGCATGCTGGCCGGCGCCACGATCACCGACGAGGCACGCGCCGCCGCCGAACGGCTGCTGCGCGAGAATACAAACGCGGCATAAGACCATCCGGCGTCATTGACGGGCAGGATACGGCAGCGAGTCAGGATATGGCTCCATCCTGCTGTTCAGGAATGATCTTTTCCGAAAACCGGTTCCCACCTTTCGGGATCATGCTCTATGGTGGCGCGCCACCGTTCGGGGGAGAAAAGCATGGCTGAAAAACCTGTCGATTCGCTTAGCGAAAGCGAGGCTGAAGCCGAGCTGAAGCGCCTGGCGGAGGAGATCGCCGAGCACGACCAGCGTTACCACGCCGAGGACGCGCCCACGATCACGGACGCCGAATATGATGAGCTGCGGCGGCGCAACCTTGCCATCGAGCAGCGTTTTCCAGACCTGGTGCGTGAGGATTCGCCGTCACGCAGGGTCGGCGCGCCGCCGGCCGAGGGTTTCGCAAAGGTGCGCCATGCCGTGCCGATGCTCAGCCTCGCCAAGGCCTATACAGACGAGGACGTTGCCGACTTCATCGAGCGCGGCCGCCGCTTCTTCGACCGCGACAAGGACCTCGATATTGCCTTCACGGCCGAACCGAAGATCGACGGGTTGTCGGCCTCGCTACGCTATGAGAAGGGCGCGTTCGTGCAGGGTGCTACACGCGGCGACGGCACCGTGGGTGAGGACATCACCGCCAATCTCAGGACCATCGCCGACATTCCCGCAAGGCTGCAAGGGTCGGGCTGGCCCGATGTCATAGAGATACGCGGCGAGGTCTACATGACCTATGCCGAGTTCGAAGCGCTGAAGGCGCGCTCGGCGGCGGCCGGCGGCCAGGATTACGTCAATCCGCGCAACACCGCCGCCGGCTCGCTGCGCCAGAAGGATGCCTCCGTCACCGCCAGCCGCAATCTCAAGTTTTTCGCCTATGCCTGGGGCTTCACGACCGCGGATCCGGCGCCGACACAATACGAATCGGTACAAAGATTCGCCGACTGGGGGTTCAGAATCAGCCCCTTGATGGTGCGGGCGAAGTCGGTCGAGGAACTGGTCGCGCATTATCATCTGATCGAGGAGCAGCGCTCGTCGCTCGGTTATGACATAGACGGCGTCGTCTACAAGGTCGACCAGCTGGAGCTGCAGCGCCGCTGGGGTTTCGTCACTGGCGAGCCGCGCTGGGCGGTCGCCCATAAATTCCCGGCCGAGCAGGCCATGACGATCGTTCAGAAGATCGACATCCAGGTCGGCCGCACCGGCACGCTGGCGCCGGTCGCAAGGCTTGCGCCCGTCACCGTCGGCGGCGTCGTGGTCGAAAACGTGACGCTGCACAATGAGGACTACATCAAGGGGTTAGACAGCAACGGCCTGCCGATCCGCGACGGCATCGACGTGCGCATCGGCGACACGGTGGTGATCCAGCGGGCAGGCGACGTCATTCCGCAGATTGTCAGCGTCGTCATCGACAAGCGTCCGGCCGATGCCGTGCCTTACGAATTCCCGCACACCTGTCCAGTCTGCGGCTCGCCGGCGACGCGCGAGATCAACGAGAAGACCGGCAAGGAGGATTCCCGCCGGCGCTGCACCGGCGAGCTGATCTGCCCAGCCCAGGCTGTGGAGGGGCTTCGCCATTTCGTGTCGCGCGGCGCCATGGATATAGAGGGGCTGGGCGCCGAGAACATCGACACCTTCTTCAATGCCGGGCTGATCAAGACCGCCGCCGATATTTTTACGCTCAGGGACCGCCGCCCCGCCGTCACCAAGGCGCTGGCCGAGCGGCGCGAGGAGCAGGCCAGGCAGCGCGAGGCGGCGTCCGGCAAGACGCGCAAGAATGTCCGCAGCGTCGAGGACCGCAATTATGAAGGCCTCGACAAGCTGTTTTCGGCCATCGATTCGCGCCGCGAGCCGGAACTCGATCGCTTCATCTTCGCGCTCGGCATCCGCCATATCGGCGAGACGACGGCGGCCGTGCTCGCCAAGACCTTTTCCACCGTCGAGGAGTGGATCCGCGTCGGCAAGGAAACGGCGGCGGCGGAGGATCCGCACACCGTCTTCCCATCGGTCAACGGCATCGGTGACACGGTGATCGATGCGCTGCGTGATTTCTTCGGCAATGAGCGCAATGACGACGTGCTCGACAAGCTGCTGGAACAGGTCAAGCCCAAGCCCTATATCGTCACCGTCTCGGCCGACAGCGAGGTCGCCGGCAAGACCATCGTCTTCACCGGCACGCTGGAGAAGATGACGCGCTCGGAAGCCAAGGCAATGGCCGAGCGGCTCGGCGCCAAGGTTGCCGGTTCGGTTTCGGCCAAGACGGACCTGCTGGTGGCCGGACCCGGCGCCGGCTCCAAGCTGAAGCTTGCCAGCGAACTTGGCGTCGAAGTCATCGACGAGGACACCTGGCTGCAACGGGTCGGCAAGGCGTGACGGCGTTCAAAGGCTTCGGCCCCAAGGCCATTCCATTCCTGAAGGCGCTGGATTTCCACCAGAGCCGGGAGTGGTTCTTGGAGAACCGCGACCTGTTCGAACAGGAACTGCGCGATCCCCTTGGCGATCTCGTCGACACGCTGACACAGCGTTTTGCAGAGGCGGGGCTCGGCTTGCGCGGCGATCGCAAGAAGTCGCTGTTCCGCATCAACCGTGACGTTCGCTTCGCCAAGGACAAGCGGCCGTACAACAGGCATGTCTCGGCGATCCTGTCTCCCGATGGCAGCAAGGCCGTGCAAGGCGTCTTCTACATTCATGTCGGGCTTGAGGGCTGCTTTGCCGGCGTCGCGTGGTGGCAGCCGGAGGCAGCGCTGCTGCTGGCGATGCGGCGCGCCATCGAGACGTGGCCCGACAGGTTTCGCGCCATGGTGAAGGCGTTGAAGAAGAACGGCCTCGAGCTTGATGCCGAAGACGCCATGAAACGCACGCCGCGAGGCTTCGAGCACGTCACCGACAAGGATCTTGTCGCTGCGATCCGCAACCGGCATTTTGCCGTCCGCCAAGTCATCGATCCGGCGGGCATCCACGGGCCGGAACTGGTCGACGAACTCGTCGATTTCACCATGCGCGCCAAGCCGCTGCTCGACTGGGGCAGGGCGATCGAGGGCAAAATCGCGAAGGACTAAGTTCCATATCGAGCCCGGCGACGATCATTTCCGCTGATCGTTTGGCTCAAGCGAATTCGTGTGACAAGGCGGGAGGCACTGCCTACATCGGCGGTTTCGACTGGAGCGATCGATGGCGACGGACGTGATTTCCGAAAGCGGCACAAGAAGCGACTTCTGGCAAGGGGTGCGGCTCTCCATGCCTGTCGTCGTGGCGTCGGCGCCGTTCGCCGTGCTTTTCGGGGCGCTTGCCGTCGACAACGGGTTCTCGGTCCTCGAAGCCTTTCTGATGAGCGCGTTGATCTATGGCGGCGCCAGCCAGATGGTCGGCATCCAGCTGTTCGGCCAGCATGTCGCGCCGTGGCTGATCGTGCTCTCGATCTTCGCGGTCAACTTCCGTCATGTGCTCTACTCCGCCGGCATCGGCCGACGCATTGCGCACTGGCCTGTCATCCAACAGGCGCTCGGCTATTTCATCCTCACCGATCCGCAGTTCGCCGTGGCCGAGGCGAGGGCGGCGTCCGGCCAGACGGTCGGCTTTGCCTGGTATCTGGGCCTTGGCCTGCCGGTCTATGTGTTCTGGGTGATAGAAAGCGCGCTGGGTGCTGTGTTCGGCAAGCTCATCCCCGACACGCACGCGCTGGGCATCGATTTCCTGCTGCCGATCTATTTCCTCGGCCTGGTGATGGGCTTCCGCAAGCGGCCGCTGTGGCTGCCGGTGGTGGTCGCCAGTGCCTGCGCCTCGATCGTCGCCTACAAGACGGTCGGCTCGCCTTGGCACGTCTCGATCGGCGCCATTGCCGGCGTGCTGCTCGCCGTCATCCTGCCACCGCACCATAGCGGCGTGGAGACAAGGCCATGAGCACGACTTTGTGGATCATCATCGCCGGCGCGGTCGCCACCTATCTCACGCGCATCGGCGGGCATCTGGTCATCTCCCGCTTCGAGAACGTCCATCCGCGCGTCGAGGCCGGCCTCAACGCCGTTCCCGCGGCGGTGCTGACGACGCTGGTGGCGCCGGAGCTGCTGAATGCCGGACCGGCGGAATGGGCGGCACTGGTCGTCACCGCCCTGGTCTCGCTGCGCGGCGGGCTGATGTCGATGTTTTTGGCTGGCGCGGCAGTGCTCATCCTGGCGCGGCAGTTCGTCGGGTAGCTTGGCCGCGCGATCTTTCCGAACGTTGGCGCTGCCCCTCATTGCCCAGCCGGGCATTTCTCCGCGTAGGTGACGGGGAGCAAGAGGCCGGCGTCAAATCTTCGCGTCGTGCGGCAGCGGCGCCGTCGCCTTTTCCAGCCAGGCCAGCGTTTCGCCGTCGAGCATCGGTCCGATCTCGGCCAGCACGCGGGCATGGTAGGCGTCTAGCCAATGCAGTTCCTCGCGCGTCAGCAGCTCTGACCGCACCAGCCTGATGTCGATCGGCGCCAGCGTCAGCGTCTCGAAGCCATGCATGGCGATGTCGCCGCCTTCGATCTGTTCGGCCGGCGTCACCAGGATGAGGTTCTCGATGCGGATGCCGTAGGCGCCTTCCTTGTAATAGCCGGGTTCGTTGGACAGCATCATGCCTGCCAGCAGCTTTTCGGTGCCGGTGCGGGCGATGCGCTGCGGGCCTTCATGCACGGCGAGGTATGAGCCGACGCCGTGGCCGGTGCCGTGGGCAAAATCGCAGCCATGCTTCCATAGGGCCATGCGGGCGACGGCATCGATCTCCGAGCCGCGCGTGCCGGCGGGGAAACGCAGCGTGGAGATGCCGATCATGCCCTTCAGCACCAGTGTGAAGCGTTCGCGCATTTCCTCGCTCGGCTGGCCGATCGGCACGGTGCGGGTGATGTCGGTGGTGCCGTCCTGATACTGCGCACCGGAATCGAGCAGGAACAACTCGCCGGCCTGCAGCTTGCGGCTGGTGGCGCGCGACACGCGGTAGTGCATGATGGCGCCGTTGGGGCCGGCGCCGGAAATAGTGTCGAAGGATACGTCGCGCAGCGGCATTTGCGTTTCCTCGCCGGTTTGCCGGCGGCTCTCCTCCAGCCTGGTGACGACCGCGATCTCGTCGAGCGAGCCGGGCTCTTGCCGCTCCAGCCAGCACAGAAGCTTGGCCACCGCCGCACCGTCACGACGGTGCGCGGCGCGTGAGCCGCTGATCTCGGCCTGGTTCTTGGTGGCTCGCGGGATGCGTGCAGGATCTGGCGCCGCAACAACCGTGCCGCCATTGTATTCGACCAGCATGCGCAGCCGGTCGGCCGCCAGCACCGGGTCGAGCGCGATCTTGGCGCCGCCCTTGGCAAGTGCCGCGATCGCCGCCTCGAATTCGCCGGGCTCGTGCGGATCGGCGAGCTGGGTGAGATAGGCCGCGACCTGGCGCGAGAATTTGCGCTTGTCCATGTACAGCTGGTGCGATCCATCCGCTGCGAGGATGGCGAAGCCGAGCGCCAGCGGCGTGTGCGGTACGTCGCCGCCACGGATGTTGAAGGCCCAGGCGATGGAGGAGGGGTCGGTCAGCACCGCATGGGTGGCACCATCCTTGCCGATCGCCGTCGCCAACCGCGCCAGCTTGTCCTTGGCGAGTTCGCCGGCAAAGGCGATCGGGTGCAACTCGACCGGGGTCAGCGGTGCCGCAGGCTGGTCCTTCCAGATGATGTCGATCGGGTTTTTCTCGAGCGGCACCAGCACGGCGCCGGTCTTGTCGGCAGAGGCCTGCAGCGCCTTGACCTCGCCAATCGTGTGCAGCCATGGATCGAAGCCCAGCCGCGCGCCCTTGCCGATATTCTCCTTGAGCCAGACGGCGGGCGGGTTGTCGACCAGGCTTTCGACGGCAAAGATGTCGAGATCGACCTCGCTGCGCACCTGCAGCGCGTAGCGCCCGTCGACGAAGATGAAGGCGCGGTCGCGCAGCACGATGGCGACGCCGGCCGAGCCGCTGAAGCCGGTCAGCCATTTCAGCCGTGCCGAACGATCGGCGACATATTCACCTTGATGCTCGTCCGCGCGCGGAACGATAAAACCGTCGAGGCCATTGGCGGCCAGCCATTGGCGCAGCAGCGCCACGCGCGGCTTGCCAACCGAAGGGTCGCCCGCGGAATCGAAGGTCTGGAACATGATGGGGCCTCCTGATGTCGGCGTGACCGTAGCCTATGGGTCCGGAAATCGGAATCGATTTCCGGCCGGCGCAACCTGCTACAGCGCCGGCTGGCTGACAACCAAATGGGGCTGGTCCAGTGGCGCGAAAGCTGGGCTTCTTTATCCAGCACCGGGGGTGGCGGCGTTCACCTGCCTGACAGCCTTCTACCCGGCTCCAAGGCTCCGCTGGCTCGCCCGGTCTCAGCGCTTGAGGTGGATCGTCACCCAGCCTTCGCGGTGCAAGGTGCGCACGTGCCGGAAATTCTGGCCGACATAGGCGGAGATGACGGCGTCGCGCTGGCGCTCGAGAATGCCTGACAGGACGATCGAGCCGCCAAGTGCGATGTGTCCGGCCATTTGCGGCGCCAGCCGCATCAGCGGCCGCGCCAATATGTTGGCGACGATCAGATCGAAAGGGGCACGCTTGCCGAAGATCGGATGGTGGAAGCCCGGTGCGGTGACCGTTTCGATTAGCGCCTTGACGTGATTGAGCCGCGCATTGGCGGCGGCAACCTTCACCGCCACCGGGTCGATGTCGGTGGCGAGCACCGGAATATGCGCCAGCTTGGCGACGGCGATGGCCAGCACGGCGCTGCCGGTGCCGAGGTCGAGCGCATTGCGCGGGTGCTCGCGCCGCACCACTTTCTCCAGCATTTCCAGGCAGCCGGAGGTGGTGCCGTGATGGCCGGTGCCGAAGGCAAGGCCGGCCTCGATCTCGATGGCGAGTTCGCCGCTGTGGCGCTTCCTGCGGTCATGCGCGCCGTGGACGCAGAAACGGCCGGCGCGCACCGGCTTCAGGCCCTCCAGCGAACGCGCCACCCAGTCGATGTCGGGCAGCACTTCGCGCTCGACCGGCTTCGACTGCGCAAGCCCGGCGAGAATGTCCTTCACCCGCGCCTCGACCGCATCGACGTCGCCATCGGCGTAGAGCGAAACCTCGTGGATGTTCCGGTCTTCGTCGACCTCGAGCACGGCGATCGGCAGGCCTTCATCCTCGAAGGCCAGTTCTAGCGCAGCGAAGATGCGCTCAGCCTCGATCTTGCCGGTGGTGAAATGCAGCCGCGTCTGGGTCATATGGATACTTATCAACCCTTGGCCGCGAGGCGCTTCAGCTTCTCCACGGCGGTGCTGGCGCTTTCGCCATAGGCGATCGTGCCGGCAAAGTCGCCCTTGGAGTTGAGCAGCAGCACCGAGGCGGTGTGGTCCATCGTGTAGTCGCCGTCGCCGGTATCGACCTTTTTCCAGTAGATGCCGAACGACTTGGCCATGGCGTGGACCTTGTCCGGGTCGCCGGTGACGCCGGTGATGCGGTCGGAGAAATTGCTGACATAGGCGTTCATCACCGCCGGCGTGTCACGCTCCGGGTCGACCGAGACGAAATAGGCATGCAAGGTCTTGCCGTCGTCGCCGAGCGTCTTCAGCCAGCCGGAGAGTTCGAACAAGGTGGTCGGGCAGACTTCGGGGCAGTGGGTGAAGCCGAAGAAGACGACGCTTGGCTGTCCCCGGAAGGCGGCTTCGGTGATCGGCGCGCCTTTCTGGTCGACGAGGGTGAAGGGCGCGCCGAACGGTTCGCCGCCATAATGGCCGCGATACCAGTCGAAGGTCAGCCAGCCGATGCCGGCCGCCATCAGGACGAGAATGCCGACCAGGATAGAACGCATCATCACAAAAGTCCGTCCGCAGAAATCATCGCGCCGGCTCAATGCCGCCGGTGCGACACTCTTAGCGGTTTGACCTTGCGCAGGCAAAGTGCCGCGATGCCGCAACCGCGGTCGTGGTGACGCGTCTGCTTGCAAAGCCGCACGCCGCATCCCACCTGATACCGGCAACTCGAACCGCAGGAGGCTCCTTTGCTCGAACTGGTTGGGCGCGAACGGATTGGGCGAAAACTGTTCGGCGGCGCCTTGGCCGCCTGCGTCATGCTTGGTGCCGGCAGCGCCATCGCCGAGGAAGTCGGCAAGGTCGGCGTCGACTGGGTCGGCAATGACATCATCGTCGAAGCGATCAAGGATCCCAAGGTGGATGGCGTGACCTGCCATGTCTCCTATTTCGACCGCAGCATCATCGACCGCCTGCACAAGGGCAACTGGTTCGAGGATCCCTCGGACTCGTCGATCTCCTGCCGCCAGACCGGCCCGATCACCATTGGTGACATCGACATGAGCGAGGGTGGCGAGGAGGTGTTCAAGCAAGGCATCAGCCTGATCTGGAAGAAGCAGGTGGTGAACCGCATCTACGACAAGGCCAACGAAACGCTGATCTATCTCTCGCATTCGCGCCAGGTGCAGAACGGCTCGGCCAAGATGTCGGTCACCACGGTGCCGCTCTACGGCCAGAACGTGGTGTGGAGCAAGGGCAAGCCGAAATAGGTGGATGGGCGTTTTTATGCTGATTGGCCCCCGGGACAATTGCTCTTGCCTTGCGGGAGCAATTGTCCCGGCGTAAAGCCGCGCGCATGGACCGCACCGAAAACCTTGTCCTGAAAGACCCCGAGCCGCGCATCCACCCGACCGCGGAGCTGAAGGCGTGCAAGCTTGGCCGTTACGCTTCGATCGGCGAGAGAGTGGTGCTGCGCGAGGTCAGCGTCGGTGATTTCTCCTATTTCGAACGCCATTCGGAAGCCATCTACACCACCATCGGCAAATTCTGCTCGATCGCCGCCAACAGCCGCATCAATGCTCTGGAACATCCGATCGAGCGGTTGACCCAGCACAAGGTCAGCTATCGGCCGAACGAATATTTCCGCTGGCTAGGCGTCGATGCGGCGTTCCGCGAGCGGCGGCAGGCGAAGGCCGTGACCATCGGCCACGACGTCTGGATCGGCCACGGCGCGGTGATCATGCCCGGCATCGCGATCGGCAATGGCGCGGTCATCGGCGCCAATGCGGTGGTGACGCAGGACGTGCCGTCCTACACGATCGCCGCCGGCGTGCCGGCCAAGCCGCTGCGGCCGCGCTTTGCTCCCGACATAGCGGCGCGGATCGAAGCGCTCGCCTGGTGGAACTGGCCGATCGAGAAACTCGCCAGGGCGGTTCCCGACATCCAGTCCCTGCCGGTCGAGGCCTTCCTCGATCGTTGGGAAAACGACGCCGCCTAGGCTTCCGCCGACAACGGTTTGGCCCTGGCCGCCACTGCCGGGCAGGCCATCAGCAGGCCGACAGCGGTGCTGGCGCGCGGGCTGCCGAAAGCGGAGGACCGCCTGGCCGAATGCCGGGGACTGTGCTCCGCGCTCTGCGGACTGGAACCCCTTCCGCCATGCGGGGGTGGCGCGGCGGAAGGGGTCGGAGGTAAACCGCCGTGGAGGCGGAAGGAACAGGCGCTTTTGCCTGCGCGATTACTATGACACCAGACCGATAAGGTGTGTTTTCCGCCGCATGCGCGCCCCGCGTGTATCGAATTGCAGCTGCCGTATTTGTTATCGACGGGAACCCGAGGCGGTCGCCGGTTGTTTCTCATCGCCGCAGCCATTCAGGATTCTCGACATATGGAAAAGCTCTTCACCAAGATCGCCAATTGGGTCGCCCACGTAACGGGTCTGCCGCTGACTTTTGCCGGCTGCTGTGTGGTTATCGTCGTCTGGGCGGTCAGCGGGCCTTTCTTCGGCTTCTCGGACACCTGGCAATTGGTGATCAACACCGGCACGACCATCATCACCTTCCTGATGGTGTTCCTGATCCAGAACACCCAGAACCGCGATGGCGCGGCGATCCAGGCCAAGCTCGATGAACTGATCCGGGTCGGCGAGGGCCAGAACCATTTCATCGGCATCGAGCACCTGACGGAATCCGAGGTCGAGGAAATCCGCGAAAAGTGCGAACTGGCGGCGCGGCGGCATGACGAAAAGATCGCCGCCATGGCCGCCAAGAAGGCCGTGGCGCAAAAGCGAAGCCCGAAAAAGCACGCGGCTTGAGGGCTTGCTGATCAGCCTTTGATGAAGGCCGCGAAGGCATCCTTGTGATCGGGGTGCCAGCGCGACAGAGCCGGGCGGTTTTCGATGATGTCGCCGATCGCCCAGGCCATGCGTTTCTCGTCCAGCGGCCGCGCCACGTCATTGTCCGGGCACAGGATGTAGAAGTCGCCCCTGACCAGGGATTCCAGCATGAAGTCAATGACCTGTTCGCCGGTCCAGGCGCCGGCCGGCTTTTCCGTCGCCCCTTCGGTGAGCCCGGTATAGGTGAAACCGGGGATCAGCAGATGCGCCGACAGGCGGTCGCCCGGCTCGTTGCGCAGCGCATGCGCCAGGCCTTCGGTGAATGTCTTCACACCTGCCTTGGAGACATTGTAGGCGAGGTTGCCGGGCGGCGTGGTGATGCCTTGCTTGGAACCGGTGTTGATGATCAAGCCCGGCTTGGCCGACGCCAGCATGCGCGGCGCGAAGGCTTCGACGCCATGCACGACGCCCCAGAAATTGATATCGAGCAGCCGTTTCCAGCCATCGCGGTTTTCCCAGGGTTTTCCCGGATTGTCGCCGACCCCGGCATTGTTCATCAGCAGCGAGACCTCGCCGAAGGCGCCGAATGCGCGGTCGGCGAGACGATCGACCTCATCGGCCTTCGAAACATCGGCCGCGACGGCAAGCACGGCCTCGTCGCCGGCAATGGCCGAAACGGCGCGGGAGGCATCGTCGAGGCGCGCGCCGCCAATGTCGGCGAGCACGATCTTCATGCCCATCAGCGCAAGCCGCCTGGCGGCTGCCAGACCTATGCCGCTGGCGGCGCCGGTGATGACGGCGGTGTTGCCGGGGCCAAGCGCGGGCAGGGCGGCCTGGATTTCAGCGTCGGTGATCATGAGCAACAGCATCCTTTTCTCGATGGCGCCGAACTTAGCGCCGGAACGCGCTTGCGCAAGCCTTCCTCAGCATGTGTTCGGGTTGACCAGCAGGGCCGCGGCTGCGCATGCTGCCTGGGCACAAGAGATTTTTGCCCAGGCAAGAGAGACTTTGCAGGGGCAGCATGGAGTTTTTGATTGACGGACTGGATCGCAATTCTGAAAGAGCAGACCGCCACCGGTGACCAGATGGGGCGCGAGGTGCCGCAGATGCTGGCCAACCCCGATATCAGCGAAGCCCAGGTGAAGACATTGTTTTCGGCGCTGGAAAAGCAGGCCGAATTCGTCGAGAAGCTGCGCATGGCGCTGGAGAAATTCGGCCATGATTTCTCGATCATCAAGGCGGCCGAAAGGCTGGAGGAGCGCTATGCCGATCTTGCGGCGTCGGTTGCTGAAAAGCTGAAAGCGATGCGTAAATAGAGTTGCTTTCTGGAGCTATTTTTCGAGAACGCGCGAGAAACGCGTGTCCGGCACCAGCCATACCAGCGCGACGGCGACATAGAGGCACACACCGATCCAGCGGTTGAGGAAGGTCAGCGCAATGGCCGCGATATAGACCGCAAGCGAAAGCCTTCCCTTGCGGTCGCTGCCGATTGCCTTGGCGAAGGCCGTGTCTTGCCCATGCAGGCGATGCAGCGCGACGGCCAGAAGCGTATAGGCAATGCCGCACAGAGCGAGATCGAAACCGTAGACCGCAACCGGAACCGTGGCGAAATGGTTCTCGCCCATGAAAGCGGTCGTCACCGGCATCAGGGACAACCAGAACAACAGATGCAGGTTTGCCCACAGCACCCCGCCGTCGACGCGCTGCACGGTGTGGAACATGTTGTGCAGATTGTTCCAGTAGATGCCGACATTGATGAAGGAGAGCACGTAGCACAGGAAGACCGGCAATTGCGGCACCAGGGCCGCGAAGTTCTCGCCGTCCGGCACTTTCAGCTCAAGCACCATGATGGTGATGATGATGGCCACCACGCCGTCGGTGAATGCCTCGACCCTGCCTTTGCCCATTGAGCCCCCCTATTGTCCGGTAAAATCTACGCGATGGCTGGACGTGCGGCTACCCGCCATGTGGCTGGGCAAACGGTGGATGGCCCGCACCTGTCCAGGCGACTGGCGAAAGGTGTGCATTCAGCCGTTCGGTGTCTCTGGCGCCATGTTGGCGCGGCCGCGCGGCACGCCGAGCCCGGTGTCCGGCGGCTCGCCGGCGGCCGGCCTGTTCTCGATCATGTGCAATTTGCGCCAGCCGCCGAAACGGTAGTAGGCCGCGGCCAGTACAAGCGAGGTGATCGAGCCCGCCGGGAAACTCCACCACAACGCTTCCTCGCCGATCACGCCGCGCATGAAATAGGCAAAGCCGGTGCGCACGATGAGCACCGAAATCACCAGGATGACCAGCGGCGGCATCACCGCGCCCGTGGCGCGCACGGTCGCGAACAGCACGATGGTGATGCCGAACAGGATGAACGACCAGGATGCGGCCGTGTTGATGTGGGCGGCGATGTCGATCGCCGCGCCGTCGCCGCTCAGGAACAGGCCGAGGATCGGGCGGTCGAAGAGCCACAGCATCGCGACCAGGGCGCCCGTCAGGACGAGGTTGAAGCCGACACCGGAGGCGGCGACGCGGCCGATCCGGTCCCAACGGCCGGCGCCGACATTCTGTGCGGCCATCGAGGAGACCGCGGCACCGATGGCCAGCGCCGGCATCTGGATATAGGTCCACAACTGCGCGGCGATGCCATAGGCGGCGGCGACCTGCGAACCGTAGGAATTGACGATGCCCATCACCGTCAGGGCCGCTGCCGAAATGACGATCATCTGCAGGCCCATCGGCACGCCCTTGACGACGATGATGCGCAGCAAGGCGGGGTCGGGCCGCAGCAGAGCGAGATTGGCGCCGGCCAGCCGCAGCGGGTGCTTGCGCGCGTAGAGCACGACGAGGATGGCGATGACGCTGACTGTCTGGCCGATCAGCGTCGCGGTGGCGGAACCGGCGATGCCGAACTCGGGGAAGGGGCCGATGCCGCGGATCAGCAGGGGGTTGAGCACGATGTCGAGGACGACCGCCAGCGCCATGAAGATGAAGGGCGTGCGGGAATCGCCCGCGCCGCGCAGCACGGTCATGACGAAGGACAGAAGGTTCATCATCGGCACGGCGACGAAGATGATGCGCAGATAGGAACGCGCCAGCGGCAAGGCGTCGGCCGGCGTACCAAGCGTGTTGAGGATGGCGTCGACCCAGATCCAGCCGCAGACGGCGAAGACCACCGAAACGAAGAAGAAGAAGGTGGCGCTGGTGCCGACGATGCGGCGCGCCTCGGGCAGGTCGCGGGCGCCGACCGACTGCGCCACCAGGATGGTCGCCGCCATGCCGATGCCGAACACGGTGCCCAGGATCAGGAACAGGACGAGGTTGGCGTTGGAGGTGGCGGTCAGCGCCGATTCACCAAGAAAGCGGCCGACCCAGACGGCATTGATCGACCCGTTGAGCGACTGCAGCACGTTGGAACCCAGCACCGGCAGGGCAAACAGCAGCAGCGTGCGCGGGATCGGGCCGCTGGTCAGGTCGCCGGTGCGCCGGCGCGCAGGCATTTTCTCGTCCATGGCTGGCGACTCGGCAAGGGTGTTTGGATCCGTTCCACCATCATTGCCGATTCAACGAGGCAGGTCGATGCGGGGCCGGAAAAGGTTGGCCGGAGGTCTCCTGGCGCACCTTGATCTGGCCATGTTCTCAAAGCGCCCGGAATGGGATATTGATTGCTGGGGGCGTGGGGCCCGCATTCCTATCAGATCTTGCGAATAGCCGGGGGGGTAATGTCCGATAGTCCGCTGTTTTCCGAGCGCCTGGACCGGCGCGCGTTTCTTGGTGCGTCCGCCTTTGGCGCGGTCTCGATGGCTCTGTCAGCGTGTACGACGACCGAGGTGGTGGCGCCGCCGCCGGTGGTCGCGGCGCCACCCGACACGGCGTTCGGCGATACCGCAACCATGTACGCGGCGCGCACCGACGAGGGCTATCAACTGCCGGCGATCCCGGTGGCCAAGCTCGATCCGAAGTTCGTGCGCCAGATCGTGGCCGACCCGACAGGAGAAAAGCCCGGAACCATCGTCGTCGATGTCTCCGAGCACTTCCTCTATCTTGTGCGCGACGGCGGCAAGGCCATCCGCTATGGCGTCAGCCTCGGCAAGGCCGGTTTCGGCTGGACCGGCAGCGCCGTGGTCCAGGCGCGGAAGAAGTGGCCGGTGTGGACGCCGCCGCCCGAAATGATCCAGCGCCGGCCCGAACTGGCGAAATTCAAGGACGGCATGCCGCCCGGCCCGCAGAGCCCGCTCGGCGCCCGCGCGCTCTATCTGTTCCGCGACGGCAAGGACACGATGTACCGGCTGCATGGCACGCCGGAATGGGATTCCATCGGCAAGAACGCCTCGTCGGGTTGTGTGCGCTTCATGAACCAGGACATCATCGACCTCTACAGCCGCGTCAACGGCCCCGCGCAGGTCTTCGTGCGACCGAACTTGTCGGCCGCCGGCAAGATCATGGCCGTGTCGAGCAGGACGGCCGAGCCGATCGATGCGGGCGTGCCGAAGGACGCGGAGTTCTTGAAATAAGCACCTTCAGGATCGACGGTTCGACCGGAACAGTCAGGCGGACGCGCCACGCGCGTCCGCCCGGATCGTGCTGATTACTTCCTGGCGAGGCCGGGAAGCGTGACCTGATAGACCAGGAACATGGTGTCGACATTGGCGCCGTCATCGGCCTTGTAGGGAACGCCGATCTGGAAACCGTCCTGAGCGAGGAAGTCGTTGTCATTGGCGACGAACAGGAAATAGTCGTCGGGCAGCTTCGGATCGAGCACGCTGGCCAGCGACATTGCTTCCCATTTCTCGGACAGGTTGTTGTGGTCGTTCGGCGCGCCATTGTGCAGGCCGAAGCGATTGAGCTGCGCGTTGTCGTTGATGTCGATGAACGGCGTCAGCCTGGCCGGCGTCACCGACGGATCGAGCACGCCCTTGGGTGCGACCGGCTTGTCGGCGGCGTCGAAAGGCCCGCCCGCAATGTCGGTCGCCGCCGAAACGTCGACGACGTTGATCCGGCGATAGAGCGAGGTGTCGCCCTTCAGGCCCTGTCCGTTGCCGCTGTCACGCGTCAGGATCAGGAAGGACGTGTCCGACAGCGCCACGATCTCGCTTTGCGCGGCGACCTTGGTCTTGCCCTTGGCGTCCTTGAACACCGGCAGCGGCAAGACATATTCGTGCGCCAGCTTGAGATGGGCGAGGTCGGAAGCGTCATAGACCAGCGCCCTGGTGTTTTGCCGGGTCGAACCTGAATCGCCGCCATCCTGCCGGGTCGCCGACTGCAGCACGGCGATCAGGAACTTGCCGTCCGGCGTCATCGCCATGCCTTCGAGGCCCTGGTTGTTCTGGCGGCCGGTCTCGGGATCCTTCGGATCGGGCTCGGCGGCACCCGGGCCAGGATTGTCCGAGGAGAAGTTCGGCGCGCCCTTGCGCATCGGCACCAGGGCCGCCGGCGGCTGGGTCGCCGACAGCAGGCGGCCTTGCGCCGAGAAGCGGTAGATGTTGGGGCCATATTCGTCGGAGATGAACATCGAGCCGTCGGGCAGCCGCACGATCGCCTCGTTGTCGAGGGCGAGCTTGCCATTGGTGGCGGCGGGCAGCATCGGCATGTCGCCTGCGGCGGCACGCACATCCGACAGCGGATCGAGGCCGGTGGCATCGGCGCCCTTGTCGTCGGAGAGCAGCATGGTGTCGGTGAGCGTCGCCTTGACTTCGGTCTGTTCCTGGCCAGCGGCGCCTGAAGCTGCCGGCGTGAACTCGATGCTGATCGTGTTGAGGCGCGGCCGGTAGTTCGTGGTGCCGGCGACATTGTAGCCGCGATCCGGCAGCAGCCAGAGCGAACCCTTGTAGGTGCCGGCATCATGTGTCCAGCTTGATGTGTCGATCGCCATGCCGGAACCAGACCCGAACGTCTCGCCGAATTTGTCGCGCTGAGCGGCCGGGATGCGACCGACGCCGACCAAGCCCTTGTTGACGAGGCCGCCGACTGTGGCGGTGCTGTCGGCAAGCGCCGGCGTGAGCGCGGTGAACAAGGCCAGCGCGACGCCGAGCGAGCCGGTTCGGTGCAGATTTCTCATGGATGATCCTCGTTGTGACAGATGTGCCGGAGCGGCCGAAGAGCAAAAAGCTGAAAAGAGGCGGTACATCGATGATGCCGCGTGCCCCCCGACAAGCGGTCTACGTCGCGAACATGATGCCTGCGTGACAGCGCGGCATGCCTGCCCGCCGGCGTGTCCAGAAGCCGAGAAAAAGCACGCGCCGGGGAAGAATGGATCATCCCCACGCATCCGTTCGCGTGTGCAGGCGCAGTACTGGACACTTATGTCTAGTGCATATATGTTGCGCTTCTGACAGACCGGGAGGGAAGCCTTGAAGTCGCACTACCGTGCAGTCGTGATCGGGGGCGGGGTGGTCGGCGCCTCGGTGCTTTACCATCTGGCGCGGTTCGGCTGGTCTGACGTGGCGCTGATCGAGCGCGCGGAACTGACCGCCGGTTCGACCTGGCACGCGGCGGCCGGGTTTCATGCGCTCAATGCCGATCCCAACGTCGCGGCGCTGCAGGACTACACAATCAAGCTCTACCGCGAGATCGAGGCCGAATCCGGCCATAATATCGGCCTGCACATGACCGGCGGCGTCAACATGGCCAGCGATCCCCAACGTTGGGAATGGCTGAAATCGGCCTGGGCGGTGTTCCAGTCGGTCGGCATCGTAACTGCCCGGCTGGTGACCCCCGACGAGATCAAGGAAATCTGCCCGATCGTCGACGTCAGCGGTGTGCTCGGCGGTCTTTACGATGCCAATGAGGGTCATCTCGACCCCTACGGCACGACGCACGCTTATGCCGGCGCCGCGAAAAGGCGCGGCGCAGACGTGATCCTGCGCAACCGTGTCGTCGAGCTGAAGTCTCGCGCGGACGGCCACTGGGACGTCGTTACCGAACAGGGCACCATCGTTGCCGAGCATGTCGTCAACGCCGGCGGTCTGTGGGCGAAGCAACTCGGCCGCATGGCCGGCATCGACCTGCCAGTGACGCCGATGGAGCACCATTATTTTGTCACCGAGGACATTCCAGAGATCGCGGCGCTCGACCGGGAGCTCGGCCTTGCGGTCGATCTCGACGGCTTTTCCTACCTGCGCCAGGAGCGAAAGGGCGTGTTGCTCGGCGTCTACGAGCAGAACCCCAGGCATTGGAACATGGACGGTGCGCCATGGAATTACGGCATCGAGCTGATCCCGGAAGACATAGACCGCATCAGCCCGGAGCTCGCCAGGGCGCATGAGCGCTTTCCCTGCCTGGCGAGCGCCGGCATCCGCAAATGGGTCAACGGTGCATTCACCTTTACCCCCGACGGCAACCCGATCGTCGGGCCGGTGCGCGGCTTGAAGAACTACTGGGTCGCCTGCGGCGTCATGGCCGGCTTCAGCCAGGGCGGTGGAGTCGGCAAATCGCTGGCTGAATGGATGATCCATGGCGAGCCGCAGGCCGACATTTTCGGCATGGACATTGCGCGCTACGGCGCCTTCGCCGCCAACCGCGAATATCTGAGACAAACGACTCGTCAATTCTACGCGCGCCGTTTCGTCATGACCTTTCCCAACGAGCGGCTGCCGGCGGGCCGGCCCCTGAAACGCCCCGGCGCCTATGACGGGATGAGTGCCGCCGGCTGCGAGTGGACGGCGTCATGGGGGCTGGAAATCCCGGCCTATTTCGCACCGATGGGGTTTCGCGAGAACACCGCGCTCAAGCGCTCCAACGCCTTTGCGATCGTTGGGGACGAGGCGCTGCAGGTCCGGCGGGCCGCCGGTCTCGTCGATATCTCGGCCTATGCGCGCTATTCCGTGTCCGGCGCGGGTGCGCAGGCATGGCTCGACCGGCTGCTGGCCTGCCGGCTGCCGAAGGCGGGGCAGGCACGGCTGGCGCCGATGCTCGGGCCGGACGGGCGGCTGAAGGGCGACCTCACCGTGATGAATTGGGGCGGCGACGACTATTGGCTGATGGGCTCCTACTATCTCAGGGAATTCCACATGCGCTGGTTCGAGAGCCGGGCAGGAGAGGGCATCACGGTCACCGATATTTCCGATGCGACGGGCGGCTTCCTGCTGACCGGGCCGAATGCGCGCAGAATCCTCGAACGCACGACGCATCAGGATGTCTCCGGCGCGGCACTGCCGTTCATGGCCTGCGGCACGTTCGACATCGGCATGGTGCAGGCAAGGATTGCCCGCCTCTCCATCGCGGGCGAGCTGGGCTTCGAGATCAACTGCCCGGTAACCATGCATGCGACGTTGCGTGAGGCACTGCTTGCCGCCGGCGAGGATCTTGGCCTCGCCGAGATCGGCTACCACGCGCTCAATGCGCTCAGGCTGGAGAAAAGCTTCGGCATCTGGTCGCGCGAATTCACGCAGGGCTACACGCCAGGCCAGACCGGCCTCGACCGGTTCATTGCCTTCGACAAGGGCGATTTCGTCGGCCGCGAGGCGGCGCTGAAGGAGCACAACGTTGGTGCGGCGCAACGGATCGTGACGCTGGAGGTCGATGCCGTCGATGGCGACGCCAGCGGCTTCGAGCCGGTCTGGCGTGATGGCCGGCGCGTCGGCTTGGTCACTTCGGGCGGCTTTGGCTACACGATCGGCAGGAGTGTCGCGCTGGCGTTGGTCGACGCCGGTTTTGCCGAGGAGGGTACGGCGCTTTCGGTGCACATTGCCGGCGTCGAACGGCGGGCTCGCGTCATCGCGGCGGCGCCCTACGACCCCTCGGGCAAGGCGATGCGGCAATGAGGAGGATTCTTCGATGATCGATGAGGCGGCACGAGACAGCAGGCGCGAGCGCCGGCGTGGACGCACCGGCGAAGCCGGCAGCCAAAGCAGCCGCCGGCCCAACTACCGATCGCTGAAGAACCCGTTCCTGCCGCAGCCGATCTTCTCGGATGACCAGGTGGCTTCCATCCACGACACGGCGCTGCGCGTGCTGGAGGAGCTCGGCATCAAGGTGCTGCTGCCGCAGGCGCGGGAGATTTTCGCCCGCGCCGGTGCGCTTGTGGACCCGGACACCGACATGGTGCACATCGGCCGCGACATCGTGGCGGCGGCACTGGCCTCGGCGCCAAAATCAATCCCGGCGCTGGCGGGCGACCGCAGCCGCGATCTTTTGCTCGAACTCGGCTCGATAACGTTCCTCGCCGGCGCTGGCGCGCCCAACGTCACCGATCTCGAACGCGGCCGCCGGCCGGGAACGCTCGGCGCCTTCGAGGAATTGACCAAGCTCATCCAGCATTTCGACGTACTGCACATGCTTTGCCCGTGCATCGAGCCGCAGGATGTCGACAACCGCTTTCGCCACTATGCCGTCAACCGCGCGCAGTTGACGCTTTCCGACAAGTTCCCCTTTGTCTTCGCGCGCGGCACGCCGCAGGTCGAGGATGGGTTTGAGATGATCCGGCTCGCGCGCGGGCTGTCGGAGGATGAATTCCGCGCTGGCGCCCATTGCTACACCATCATCAACACCAATTCACCGCGCCAGCTCGACATTCCGATGGCGCAAGGCATCATCGACTTCGCCCGCGCCGGGCAGGTCCTGGTCATCACGCCGTTCTGCCTGGCCGGCGCCATGGCGCCGATCACGGTCGCCGGCGCGCTGACGCTGCAGCATGCCGAGGCACTGGCCGGTCTGGCACTGGCGCAGATCGTGCGGCCGGGCGCGCCCGTGCTCTACGGTTCCTTCTCCTCCAATGTCGACATGAAGTCGGGCGCTCCGGCGTTCGGCACACCCGAGCACGTCAAGGCGACACTGGGGGCCGGCCAATTGGCGCGCTTCATCGGCCTTCCCTGGCGCTCGGGCGCCGGCAGTGCCGCCAATATTTCCGATGCGCAGGCGGCCCATGAGTCGCAGTTCGCCCTTTGGGGCTCGGTGCTTGCCGGCGCCACTGTCTGCATCCACGCCGCAGGCTGGCTGGAGGGCGGCCTGAGTGTCTCCTTCGAGAAGCTGATCACCGACATCGAGGCGGTGCAGTCGATCGCCGAGCTTTGCGCGGCAACTCCCGGCGACGACGACGCGATCGGTTTCGAGGCCATCGCCGAAGTGCAGCCAGGCGGGCACTTCTTCTCCGCCGGCCACACGATGGCGCGCTACCGCACCGCATTCTACGAGCCACTGGTCGCCGACTGGTCGAATTTCGGCAACTGGACGCAAAGCGGATCGAAGACCGCCAGCGAGCGCGCCACTGGTATCTGGAAACGCATCCTTGCCGATTTCGAGCCGCCCGCTTCGGCTGCTGCGACCGCCGGAGTGCTCGACGAATTCATCGCGCGCCGCACCGAGGCGGGAGGCGCCGCACCGGTTTCGTGAGCGGCGAGCTTTCGCGCGAGACACCTGGCGCCTGCCGCGACTTTCGCGGCGTGATCGGGGCCGAGGTCATTGGCAATCGGTGCACGGCGTGCAGAAATGCGCTTCATGCGCGAAATCGCAATCGCATCGGTGATTTTCCTGTGCCTGGCGGCGGCGCCGCTGGTCAGCATGGTTGTCTGGCCAAGGCTGCCGGCCAGACATCGCGACGACGATACGAACAATGTCGTGCGGCTCGCCGCCAATCTGTTCGGCGTCATGACGTCGCTGGTGCTCGGCCTGATGATCAATTCGGCCAAGAACACCTTCGAATCGATCGACCATAATGTACACGCCTATGCGACGGAGTTGATCCTGCTCGACAGGACACTGCGCCAGTACGGCGCGGAAGCCGACGCCGTACGCCAGCCGCTGGTCGCCTATGTGCAGCGGGTGGTGGCCACCTCGTCCCAAAACAATGAAACGACTTTCGTCGCCAACCAGTTGTCCGAACATCTGTTGACGGAAATCGGCACGCGGCTGAACGCGCTGACGCCGCCTGACGCCACGCGTGTCTCCTTTCTGCAGGATGGCCGTCAGCGCCTCCAGAAAGTGCTGGAAATGCGCTGGGTGCTGATCGAACAGTCGGAAGGCGCCATCCCTTGGCCGCTGATTGCCATGCTGGTTGCGTGGCTGGCGCTGATCTTCGCCAGTTTCGGGTTCAGGGCGCCGAAAAATGCCATCACGCTCGCAACCTACGTCGTCTCGGCCGCGCTGATCGCCGGGGCGATCTACCTGATCCTCGATATGGACGTGCCGTTCTCCGGACCGATCCAGATTTCGCCGGCACCGCTGGAGCGCGCGCTGGCGGAATTGCAGCGGTGACGCGGAACCGGTGCCATTCCCAGGCATTCATGGGAATGAACCACGGAGGACGACATGGGTTTCGACCAGTATCACGAACCGCCTGAAGAACTGTCGCAGAAGGTTCGGACCTTCGCCCGCATGATCGCCTCGCTGGTCGAGGAGGCGGAAGCGATCGGCTGGTACGAACAACGCATCTCGGTGGAGAAGGACCCGCAAGCGCGGGCCATCATGCGCAACGCGCAAGGCGAGGAGTTCAAGCATTTCGGCATGGACCTGGAATTCCTGCTGCGCCAGAAGGAGGACTGGCGGGCGGAATTGAAGGAAATCCTGTTCACCACCGGGGACATCGTCGAGGCCGGCGAGCGTGGCGAGAAGAAGGTGGATCGATAGCCTTTATGGGCGATATCAATCGCTGTCGCGGGCGACCAGTTCCAGCGGCCAGACTTCGTGGATGATACGCGGGCCTTCAGGGCCGGCGAAGGCGGGAAGCGAGGCCAGCAGCATTTCGGCCAGGCGCCGGCCCATCGGCTCCAGCGCCGGACGGAAGGCGGTGAGTGCCGGGGAAAAATAGCGGCAGAGCGGCGTGTCGACGATCACGGTCACCGCGATGTCGTGGCCCGGCCGGATGCCCATCTCGGCCAGCGCCTTGCAACCGCCGAGCGCCATGGCGTCATTGTTGAAGATGATGGCCGTCGGCCGGTCCTTTGCCAGTATCACGCGCGGCGTCACCTGGTAGCCGCCGGCCTCGTTGATGAAGCCGTCGGCGATAAGCGAGGGGTCGACCTCGATGCCGTGCCGTTTCAGGGCTTTGCGGTAGCCGTTCAGAAACAGATGGCCGAAATTGAGATTGAGGGAAGGGCGGATGGCGGCGATCCGGCGGTGGCCGCGCGCCACCAGGCGGTCGACCGCATCACTGCCTGCCTTCTCGAAATCGAGGTCGAGCGAGGGATAGGCCTTGCCGCCGCTGCGGCTGCGGCCAAGCGTGGCGAAGGGGAACCCGACCTGTGTGAGATAATCGATGCGCTCGTCCTCGCGCCGCGTCCAGGCCAACAGCACGGCATCGGCGCGGCGGGTCTCGACGACGCGGCGCAGGCGCTCCTGCTGATAGTCGCCTGGCGCGCCCATCACCACGGTCAGGTCGAGCCCGCTTTCGGCAAGGCGGCCCTGCAGCCCGATCAGGAAGGGAATGAAGAACGGTTCGCCATATTGCTGGTCGCCAGGATGCGGCTGCAGCATGAAGGCGATCGAGTGGGTCGCGCCTTGCCTGAGACTGCGGCCGGACTGGTTGGGTGAATAGTTCAGCTTCTTGGCGGCGTCGAGCACGCGCTGGCGCGTGTCGGCATTGACGTCGGCGCGGCCGTTCAGCGCCCGCGACACGGTGCCGATCGAAATGTTCAGGTGACGCGCTAGGTCGTGAATGCTGGACGCCAAAGAGTTTCTCCCCCCGGCCTTCGCTATCATTGGCGGCCGCTCAGGCCAAGGCTTCGGGACGATTTTCGCGAGCGGCCAATTGACATTCTACGCTATCGGGTGTGTTCTCGTAAACGTTTACGGAAAAACGTTTACGGTGATGCCGTGGATGCCGTGACGGCCGGTCTGGAGGGACCGAGCGGAGGAGGAACGCCGGATGATGAATGTCGTCCTCGTCGGCTGCGGCGCGATGAGCAGGCAATGGCTCGATGCCGCGAGGCAGATAGATGGGCTTGCCATTGTCGGCCTTGTCGACCTCGACGCCGAGCGGGCGAAGGCCAGGGCGCACGAATATGACCTCACCGGCATCGTCATCGGCACCAGCCTCGACGCGGTGCTCGACCAGACCAGGCCCGACGCGGTGTTCGATGTCGTGGTTCCCGCTGCCCGGCGCGAAGTCGCGCTTTCGGCCCTTGCCCACAATTGCCATCTGTTGACCGAAAAGCCGCTGGCCGACAGTCCTGAAAACGCGCGCGCCATCGTCGAGGCGGCCCGCCTGGCCGGGCGCATCCATGCCGTCGTGCAGAACCGCCGCTACGTTGCCAATGTCAGGCGCATCCGCCGCTTCCTGGACTCCGGCGCCATTGGCGCTGCGACCAGCATCCATGCCGATTTCTTCGTCGCGCCGCATTTCGGCGGCTTTCGCGAGGAGATGGCACATGTCTTGCTGCTCGACATGGCCATCCACACTTTCGACGCCGCCCGCTATATGGCCGGCGGCGAGCCGGCCGGCGTCTACTGCCAGGAATGGGAGCCGGCCAATTCCTGGTACCGGCAGGGATCGTCGGCAAGTGCGGTCTTCGATCTCGGTGGCGGCAAGGTCTTCACCTATGCCGGCTCTTGGTGCGCCGACGGCTTCCGAACCAGCTGGGAAGGCAGCTGGCGCATCGTCGCCGAGCGGGGCAGCCTCATCTGGGACGGCCATGACCTCTTGACGGCGGAGGTGGTGGCGACGGGCCGCGACGGGCTGTTCGCCAAGACCCAGCCGATCGACGTGCCGCCGCTCGATCCAGCCGACCGAGTCGGCGGTCATCTCGGCATCATCAGGGATTTCATGCACGCCATCGAGACCGGCACCGAGCCGGAGACGCGCGGCGCCGACAACATCAAAAGCCTGGCCATGGTTTTTGGCGCCATCGAAAGCGCCGAAACCGGACGCCGCGTGGCGATTACACAGGAAACACCATGATGCCAAACCCGCTTCTCGACATCAGGATCGGCACCATGGTGCGGGCCAACCTCGACGACCCGGCGGCGTACATCAAGCAGATCCTGCCGCTCGGTTTCGAGAGCATCCAGCCCTTCTTCTGGCAGACGCTTGGCGGCAAGGACCTTCCACGCCTTGCAGCCGAGATCCGCGAGGCGATCGGCGACGCCGATGTCGGCGTGTCCTCGATCGGCGTATTCGGCAATCCGCTGGAGAGCGGCGAGGTCGATCGCGGCGTTCTCGCGGCCTGGGAAACGGTGATCGACAATGCGCATCTGTTCGGCGCTTCGACGGTCAGCGGCTTCACCGGGCGCCTGCGCGGCAAGAAGCTGACCGACAGCCTGCCGCGCTTTCGCGAAGTGTGGGGCCCGCTGGCCAAGCGCGCCGCCGACAAGGGCGTGCGCATTGCGTTCGAGAACTGTGCCATGGACGGCAACTGGGCGGCCGGCGACTGGAACATCGCCCACAATCCGGACGCCTGGGAGCTAATGTTCAACGAAGTGCCGGACGACAATCTGGGTCTCGAATGGGAGCCCTGCCACCAGCTCGTCTATCTGATCGATCCGATCCCGCAGATCCGCAAATGGGCGCCGCGCATCTTCCATGTCCATGGCAAGGACGCCACCGTGCGCTGGGACGTCATCCGCGAGCACGGCGTGTTCGGCCGGCTGCCCTTCGTACAGATGCGCACGCCCGGTTTCGGCGACAGCGACTGGACGCGGGTGATCAGCGAATTGCGGCTGGCCGGCTACAAGGGCGCCATCGACATCGAAGGCTGGCACGATCCGGTCTATCGCGGCGATCTCGAGATCACCGGCCAGGTCCGGGCGCTGGAGTATCTCAAGCAATGCCGGGGAGGCGCCAGCTACCTGCAGAATCCGACGTGAGGACCCGGCCGGCGGGAGGAGCCGGTTCGTAAGTGGCGAAACAATCGTCAACAGCCCCTCGGCTGACGAGGGAAACAATGGGAGGACAAGTGCATGAGCATCGCGATCAGAACGACACTTCTGCGCACGACCGTCGTGGCCGCCGCCACGGCGCTTTGCGCCGCCATCTCGACCTTGCCGGCACGGGCGCTCGACGCCCAGTGGTGCAAGGATGTCCATATCCGCTTCTTCGTCGGCGGCGCCGAAGGCGACGCTTTCGGTACAATCGTCTACAATGGCGCAAAGCAGGCGGCGGCCGATCTCGGCCCCAAGGTCGACTACATCTTCTCCGGCTGGGACGTCGAAAAGATGGTGCAGCAATTGCGCGAGGCGGTTGCGGTCAAGCCCAACGGCATCGCCATGATGGGCCATCCAGGCGAAGACGCGATCATGCCGCTGGCCGAGCAGGCGCATAAGGACGGCATCAAGATGATGTACCAGAACGTGCCGGTGCCGAAGGTGACGGCGGCGTTCGGCGGCGGCTATGTCGGCGCGCAGCAGGAGCAGCAGGGCCGCGCGCTCGGCGCCGAGGCGTTCAAGCTGGCCGGGCTGAAGTCCGGTGACAAGGCGATCATGATCGGCCCCTTCGACAATGAGAGCCGGGGCGCACGCGAGCGTGGGACGGTCGCCGCACTGAAAGAGGCCGGCGTCGATGTCGTTCAAATCAATTCCGCGACCGAGTGGGCCGCCGATCCGAACCTCGCCATACCGGTGATCACCGCGGCGTTGCTCAACAATCCCGGTGTCAAGGCAGTCGGCTATCCGGGCGGGCAGATGCTCGGCAATGTGCCGACATACATGCAGGCCGCGGGCCGGAAGGCCGGCGATATCTTCAATTTCGGCTTCGACACCAGCCCGCAGATCGTCGAGGGCTTCAAGGGTGGCTGGGTGCAGCTGACGGCCGACCAGCAGCCATTCATGCAGGGTTATCTGCCGATCCTCAGCCTCTGCCAGCAGGTGGTGCTGGGTCTGGCGCCGATGAATGTCGACACCGGTGCCGGCTTCGTCACGCCGCAGAACTACGAGATCGTCTCAGAGCTCGCCAAGCAGGCGCTGCGCTGACCTCCCAAGGCTGCCGGCCGGGTTGGACCCGGCCGGCAGGACCCCCGGCAAAGGGCCGGCATGCGACAATCAAAGCGAGGATCCGATGGCCGAACGCATCATCGAACTGCGCGATATCACGAAGTCCTACGGCCAGGTCTATGCGCTGGGCGGCGTCAATCTCAGTGTCGACCGCGGCGAGGTGGTCGGCCTCATCGGCGACAATGGCGCCGGCAAGTCGACGCTGATCAAGATCCTGTCCGGTGTGGTCAGGCCGACCAGCGGCGACATCCTCGTGCGCGACAAGCCGGTGAGCGGCTGGAGCGCGGCGCGCTCGCGCGACGCCGGCATCGAGACGGTGTTCCAGGACCGGGCGCTGGCCGTGCAGCAGACCATCGTGCGTAACATCTTCATGGGCCGCGAGCTGACCGGCTTCATGGGCTGGCTGAAGGTCAACAAGGAGATCGAGGAGGCAAGCCGGCTGATGCGCGAGATCGGCTTCACCTCGAAAGTGTTCACCCCGCACTCGATCGTGGGCCAGCTGTCGGGCGGCGAACGCCAGGGCGTGGCGATCGCGCGCGCCATCTACAAGCAGGCCGAGCTGATCATCCTCGACGAGCCGACCACGGCGCTGTCACTGACCGAGACCGCCAAGGTGTTCCATTTCGTGCGCCAGGTGCGGGCGAGCGGACGTTCGATCCTGTTCATCGGCCACAACATCCATCATGTCTTCGACATCGCCGACCGCTTCGTGGTGCTCGATCGCGGCAAGGTGGCGCTGACCGCCGACCGCAGCGCGGTCAAGTCGGCGGACGAGTTGATCAATTTCATGGAGGACGTCGCGCATCCCGGCGGATTGCCTGGACTGCGCGAGGCCGGCGAAGCGGAGCAGCAAGCGCGATGAGCAAGACCATGGAACCCGATCTCGAAAGCCCTCTGCGCGCTCATGCCGGGTCCGCCCGCCAGGAGTGGAAACATCCATCCGACCACTGGCTGCGCGGCTTCGTCCTCGACAATCGCGCCTCGCTCGGCACGCTCGCGGTGTTCATCGTCATGATGGCGGTGTTCATGGTCGCCAACCCGACCGTGTTCACCACCTGGTATCTCTACAGCTCCGTGCTGACGACGCTCCCCGTGGCGCTGTTCGTGGTGGTGCCGCTGGTCTTCGTCGTCACCTGCGGCGAGATCGACCTGTCGTTTCCGGCCACGATGGGGTTTGCTTCCTGGGTTTTCGCCCTTGTGGTGCAGGCCGGCTACGACCCGTTCCTCGGCATTGCCGCCGCACTCGTGACGGGCATGCTGCTCGGTTTCCTCGTCGGCTCGCTGGTCGTCTATGGCGGGCTGTCGTCGCTGATCGCCACGCTCGGCATGAATTTCCTGCTGCGCGGCCTGATCCAGATCATCAACGAAGGCAAGTCGATGTCGCTGACCAGCCTCAGCAACAGCTGGGCCTACAAGATCTTCTCCAGCCAGGTCTACGGCATTCCCGTGCAGATCTTCTGGGCCATCGCATTCGTCGTGCTGTCGGCGATGCTCTACAACAGGCATCGTTTCGGCGCACAGGTGAGGGTGGTCGGCGACAACCCCGACAGCGCCCAGCAGATGGGCATCGACGTCAAGCGCGTGCGGGTCAAGGTGTTCGTCTTCGTCGGCATAGGGGCGGCGATCGCCGGCACGTTTTCGGTTATGATCAACTTCACCTGGTGGCCGACAGCCGGCGACGGCTATCTCCTGCCGGTCCTGGCCTCGGTGTTCGTCGGCGGTACGCCAACCTGGGGCGGCATCGGCACGGTCGTCGGCGGTGCCATCGGCGCGGTCACCGTGTCGTTCATCCAGACCGGCGTGGTGGCGGCGGGCCTGAGCGGCTTTTACGTGCAGTTCTTCAACGGGCTGATCATCATCCTGTCGCTGCTCGGGCACAAGTGGAACCAGGCAAGATATAGGTGAGGGAGGCACTGCCGTTGTTGCAACGGCGCCGGGAGCTGCTCGGAAGGGCAGCTCACACCGCCGCGACGAACCCGTCCAGCACGCGTTTCTGGCCGGCCTTGTCGAAGTCGATGGTCAGCTTGTTGCCTTCGATGGCCGAGATATTGCCGTTGCCGAATTTCTGGTGGAAGACGCGGTCGCCGACGCTGAAGGGCGACGGCTTGTCGGCGACGGACTTGGCGACCAGTTCGCCGTCGATGGTCCGGCCCTTCACGCTCGTGCGGCCGGCGCCGTAGCCCGAGTCGGTCTCGCCATAGCCGATGCGCTCGACCTGGTGGCCGGATCGCGTGCCCCAGTTACGGTCGGTCGCCTCCGTGCGGTTGGCCTGAGCGCGCTGCCAGCCGGGCGTCGAATAGGTGTTGGAGAAGGCGCCGGATTTTTCGGCGTTGGCACCGACACTGTCGAAACGCGAGGCGCCGTAGGGGTTCTGTCGCCCACCGCCACGGCCGGAGGCGAAGGAGCCGCCGCCATAGGGGTTGCCGTAGCCGCCATGGGAATTGCCGCTTTCGGCGATCTCGACATGGGATTCCGGCAGCTCCTCGAGGAAGCGCGACGGGATGGTCGATTGCCACAGCCCATGGATGAGGCGGTTGGACACGAACCAGATATGCAGGTTCTTCTTGGCCCGGGTGAGGCCGACATAGGCCAGCCGGCGCTCCTCTTCCAGCCCGGAGCGGCCGCCTTCATCGAGCGCGCGCTGGTGCGGGAACAGGCCTTCCTCCCAGCCGGGCAGGAAGACGGTCTCGAATTCGAGGCCCTTGGCAGAATGCAGCGTCATGATGGACACGGCGTCCTGCCCGGCATTCTGCTCGGCATCCATGACCAGCGCCACATGTTCGAGGAAGGAGCGCAGCGACTCGTACTCCTCCATCGAGCGGATCAGTTCCTTGAGGTTCTCCAGCCGGCCCGGTGCTTCGGCCGAACGGTCGTTCTTCCACATGTCGGTGTAGCCGCTCTCCTCGAGAATGGTCTCGGCGAGCTCGGTATGCGGCTTGGTCTCCAGCGCCTTCTGCCAGCGCTCGAAATTGGCGGCCACTTCGCGCAACGCGGCGCGCGGCTTTGGCTTCAGCTCGTCACTCTCGGCGAGGTTGCCGGCGGCCTCCAGCATCGGGATGCGCAGCGCGCGCGCCGTGTCGTGAATCTGGCGGATGGTGGCTTCGCCCAGCCCGCGCTTGGGCACATTGACGATGCGCTCGAAGGCGAGGTCGTCGCCGCTGTTGGCAACGACGCGAAAAAAGGCCAGCGCATCGCGGATTTCCATGCGCTCGTAGAAGCGCGGGCCGCCGATGACGCGGTAGTTGAGGCCGAGCGTGATGAAGCGATCCTCGAAGGCGCGCATCTGAAAGGACGCGCGCACCAGGATCGCCATGTCGTTGAGATCGTGCTTCTGGCGCTGATAGGCCTCGATGGTCTCGCCGACGGCGCGGGCTTCCTCCTCGGAATCCCAGGCGGCGTGGACATTGACCTTGCCGTCCTCGGGGTCGTTGCGGTCGGTGAACAGCGTCTTGCCGAAACGGCCCTCATTGTGGGCGATGAGGTGGGAGGCGGCGCCAAGGATGTGCGCGGTCGAGCGGTAGTTGCGCTCCAGCCTGATGATGGTGGCGCCGGGAAAATCCTTGTCGAAGCGCAGGATGTTGTCGACCTCGGCGCCGCGCCAGCCATAGATGGACTGGTCGTCGTCGCCGACGCAGCAGATATTAACGGTGGCGCGGCCGTCCGCACGCTGCGCCAGCAGGCGCAGCCACATGTACTGGGCGGTATTGGTGTCCTGATATTCGTCGACGAGGATGTATTTGAAGCGCCGGTGATAGTCCTTCAGCACGTCCGGATTGGCGCGGAAGATGCGGATGGGATGGCACAGCAGGTCGCCGAAGTCGCACGCGTTCAGCGTCTGCAGCCGGTCCTGATAGGCCTTGTAGAGTTCGCGGCCCTTGCCGTTGGCGAAGCTGCGCGCGTCGCCCTCGGCGATATCGGCCGGACCTTGCCCCTTGTTCTTCCAGCCGTCGATCATCTGGGCGAACTGCTTGGCCGGCCAGCGCTTGTCGTCGAGGCCCTCGGCCTGGATCAACTGCTTGATCAGCCGCACGACATCGTCGGTGTCGAGGATGGTGAAGTCGGAACGCAAGCCGGCGAGTTCGGCGTGGCGGCGCAGCAGCTTCACGCCGATCGAATGGAAGGTACCGAGCCACGGCATGCCCTCGACATTGCCTTCGCCGATCAGGATGCCGATGCGCTGCTTCATCTCGCGCGCCGCCTTGTTGGTGAAGGTCACGGCGAGGATCTGCGAGGGGAAGGCCTTGCCGGTGGCAAGGATGTGGGCGATGCGGGTGGTGAGCACACGCGTCTTGCCGGTGCCGGCGCCGGCCAGCACCAGAACCGGGCCTTCGGTGGTCTCCACCGCCAGCCTTTGTTCCGGATTCAGCCCCTTCAGATAATCGGGTGCATTGTTCTGGCCGCTGCGGGCAGCCATGGCGCGCGCGGCAATGCCCGACGGGGCCGTCGGCCGCGCATTGGGTTCATCGAAAAAGGGCATGTCTTCGGAAAAGCCGGACATCTTCCCCCGAATGTAGTGATTCGGCAGGGAAAGACCAGAACTGTCTACGTTTTGTTCCGGGTAAAGTGCCCGATATCGCGGTTCAGGCCTTGCGGTAGCCGAGAGCGACGAAAAAACGATGGCCGAAGGAGCGTGCCTCGTCCGTCATTACCGCGCCCAGCGCGACCTGCATCTGGTCGTAATAGCGGCTGCCGGCGGGTGAGGCCAGGAAGGCCTCATAGAGCTTCAGATCGGCCATGGACATATCCCGATAGATATAGGCTGCAGATTCCATGGCATCGTTGTCGATGTCACGGCGAAGCCCTTCGGTTTGCTTGCGCAGCAGGGCCATGACCTGGTCGTCGGGCAGGGGCTTTCCGGCCGCGCCCAGCATTTCGGAAAGCATCGCATAGCCCATGTTCAAGCCGACGGCTTCTCCGGTGTCGACGGCGCTGATATCGTCCATCATCTTCCTGTACAGAGCGAGCCTGGCCGGATCCTTGGATGGAAGCTCGCCGAGGATTTTGGCGCCCTCGATCTTCTTGGCCTCCCTTGCTTGCGGCGACGAAGCCTGGATCTCGAGCGCGGTGACCTGTTTGCCCAGGGGGGAAGCATAAAACGAGGCCAGTTCGGACAGGTCCTTGGCACTGAGCCTGTCCGCCATCCGGGCTTCGATGGCCGCTTCCATCTTCTCCGGGTCAAAGGCGCCTTCCATGGCGGCGGCAAGCGCGTCCTGGACCTTTTGCGGCGGCATTCCCGGCGCCGATTTCACGGCCGCGGTGAAACCCGGGCCAATGCTCATCAGCATCTCGTGAAAGCCGTTCGCCTTGTTGATCTCGCTGATCGTCTGCGCCGGCGCGGCCACGGTACCAGCAAAGAGCGGGGCGAGGCAGTAGAGCATCAGCGCCATGCGCGTCAGCGGCGAAACGAGTGACGGCATGTGCTTGCTCCACGGTAGATGATCCATGAGACTGCGGGAAAACCCCGACGCAGGCAAGATGGGTTGCCACCTTGGCGTGTGGGCCGCTTGACAGGCGGGGCAGGCGGGAGAAAGCTGTGCGCAGGGCAGGAGCGGTGCACCGGGTTGCCCGTGGCCGCGCGAGCGCGCAACAGTCGAAGGAGTATCATCTTGGCTGTCCCCATCACCTCTCTCGTTCTCTTTCTCCTCGGTCTGGCGCTTGGTGGCGGTGGCATCTGGCTGGCTTCGCTGGGGGGCAGTTGGTACTACATCGTCGTCGGCCTTGCCTTCCTGATCGCCGCGTGGCTGCTCTACCGGCGCCGTTCCACGGCGCTCTGGCTCTATGCGGCGATCGTGATCGGCACACTGGCCTGGGCGGTCTGGGAAATCGGCTTCGACTGGTGGGAGCTCGGCCCGCGCGGCGGCATCATCGTGCTGGTGGCGCTATGGCTGCTGACACCGTGGGCAAGGCGGGGCCTTGCCGGGCCTGACGGGCGCGCGCCGCTGATCCTGGCCGTGCTGGCATCGCTGGCGGTGGCCGGCTATTCGATGACGACGGACCCGAAGGACATTGCCGGCACGCTCGACACCGACAAGGTGATTCCCAACGCCAATCTGGGCAATGATGTGCCGGCGGGCGAATGGCACTTCTATGGGCGCACGCAGTTCGGCCAGCGCTATTCGCCGCTCGACCAGATCACACCGGACAATGTCGCCAACCTGCAGCCGGCCTGGACCTACCGTACCGGCGACGTGAAAGGGCCTGATGATATCGGCGAGACCACCTATCAGGTGACGCCACTCAAGATCGGCGACACGCTCTACATCTGCACGCCGCACAATTTCGCCATCGCGGTGGACGCCGCGACCGGCAAGGAAAAATGGCGCTACGATCCCAAGATCAAGCTCGACAAGGACCGCCAGCACCAGACCTGCCGCGGCGTGTCCTACTATGCCGATGCCACCGGCGCCGCCGGCCAGCCTTGTGCCGCCCGCGTCTACCTGCCGACCTCGGATGCGCGGCTGATCGCGCTCGACGCCGCCAATGGGCAGGTCTGTCCCGCTTTTGCCGAGGGCGGCACGCTCAACCTGCTGACCGGCATGCCGTACCCGAAATCGGGCTATTACTACTCGACCTCGGCGCCGCTGATATCAGGCGGCAAGATCATCGTTGGCGGCGCGGTCAACGACAATTATTCGACGCAGGAGCCGTCCGGCGTCATCCGCGCCTATGATGCGAGCACCGGCAAACTGATCTGGAACTGGGATTCCGGCAATCCAGACCAGACGACGCCGCTGCCGGCCGGCCAGACCTACACCGCCAACTCGCCCAACATGTGGTCGACGCCGAGCGCCGATGAGAAGCTCGGCCTGCTCTACGTGCCGCTCGGCAACCAGACACCGGATCAGCTCGGCGCCGGACGCAGCGCCAATGTCGAGAAATTCTCCTCCTCGATCACCGCGCTCGACCTCAACACCGGGCAGTTGAAATGGGTGCGGCAGACCGTGCACCACGATCTCTGGGACATGGACGTGCCGGCGCAGCCGAGCCTGATCGACATTACCAAGGCCGATGGTTCCGTCGTGCCGGCGCTGGTCGGGCCGACCAAGCAGGGCGACGTCTATGTGCTTGACCGGCGCACCGGCGAACCGGTGATCGGTGTCAAGGAAGTGCCGGCGCCCGGCGGTGCCATCGAGGGCGACCACACGTCGCCGACGCAGCCGGTCTCCGATCTTACCTTCATGCCGAAGCCGCTCACCGGCGCCGATATGTGGGGCATCACCATGTTCGACCAGTTGGCCTGCCGGATCGAATTCCAGGGCTTGCGCTACGAAGGCCGCTATACGCCGCCTTCCGTACAGGGCTCGCTGGTCTATCCCGGCAATTTCGGCATCTTCAACTGGGGCGGCGTGGCTGTCGATCCGGTTCGGCAGGTGATGTTCGGCATGCCAACCTATCTGGCGTTCAAGTCGCAGCTCATCCCGCGCGACCAGGTGCCGCCGCCGGATCAAGGACGCGGCAGCGAGCAGGGGCTGAACCGCAATGAGGGCGCCCCCTATGCGGTGGTGATGGGACCGTTCCTGTCGCCGCTGGGCATCCCTTGCCAGGCGCCGCCGTGGGGTTACGTGGCCGGCGTCGACCTCAGGACGGGCACGATCAACTACAAGCACCGCAACGGCACCGTCTACGACATGACGCCATTGCCGTTGCCGTTGAAGGTCGGCGTGCCCGGCATTGGCGGGCCGATGATCACCGCCGGCGGTGTCGCCTTCCTGGGCGCGGCGGTGGATGACTATCTGCGCGCCTATGACCTGACGTCAGGCAAGCAGCTCTGGCGGGCCCGATTGCCGGCGGGCGGGCAATCGACGCCGATGACCTATACGGTCGCCGACGGGCGCCAGTTCGTGGTGATCGTCGCCGGCGGCCACGGCTCGGTCGGCACCAAACCGGGGGATTATGTGATGGCCTACGCGCTGCCGAAATAGCTGGGCAGCGCCAGCCGAAAGCGGCCTCGGTGCTGGATCAGTTCACCGTTTCACGGAAACGGCGAACTACTCTAACACATGGTTTTGACGCAATAGCCGGGGGAAGCGTTACGCGCTTTCCCCCGGCAAAGCCGTACATACTCTTCCTGGAAGTCTAGCCGAGCCCGAGATGGCTCTTCAGGCTGGGTACCGAGCCCAGCACCTGGTTGGTCAGATCGGGGCCGGCGGCGGCTTCGGCCTGCTGGACCAGCGTCTCGCCGGCCTTCCGGATCTGCGCCACGTCGAGCCCGGATGCCTTGAGGGCGGCGAGGCCGTTGACCAGCGCGCCCGCCTTTTCGCCGAGGACGCCGCCAAGCGCGCCTTGCAGCGAGGACAGGAAGCCACCACCGCCGCCGGCCGGAGCGGCTGCCATGACGTCATATTTCTGCGCCAGCGCATCGGCGCCGGGAATCTTGGCGAAGAAGGATGCGGCGCTGGTGCCGTCCGCCTCGTGCTCGAGCACCGAGAAAATGGTGCCGACGACCTTTTCGGTCGTTGCCTGGTCAAGGCCGGCCTTCTGCGAGACGGTGTTCACGATATCCTGTACGTCCATGACTTCACCTCAACCCCTGGTTTTCGTGTTTTGCTGGCGGCTGCGGGCCTTGACGAACGACTTCCGGTTCGCCGCCACCATGGTTGCGCGCATCGCCAGAATGGCGGCTGTGGCAATCATGAAGGCGGCTGCCAGGATCGGCGAGGTCATGGTCATCGGTTTTCCTTCACTTCAGGCCCTTCAGGACCGCGGCGATGTCATGGGCCAGCCGGATAGGCAGTTTCTCCCACTATTGTGGCAGCGCCATCAAGATTTGTCGCCGATGACAAAATTGTGATGATGGTTGTCGCGGCTTGCCGAGGACGGGGAGCGTCACCGAGCCGTGACTGGACGATGTAAGGCTCGCCCCTATCTTGCGAACGCAAGGACACCAAAGTCGAGGAGCGCCCCGTGACCAAACCCACCATCGCTGACAAACCCATCATCACCCAGGCGATGATCGACGCTTATGACGAATACACCCATCTGACGCTCGACCGCCGCCGCTTCATGGAGCAGCTGACCCGGCTTGCCGGATCAGGTGCCGCTGCGGCCGCGATCGCGCCAATGCTGGCGGCGAATTCCGCCCAAGCGGCGATCGTCGCCGAAAACGATACCCGCGTAAAAGGCGAGGACATCAGCTATCCCGGCAGTGGCGGCAAGATGAAGGGCTATCTGGTCAAGCCGGCAAGCCGGGCGGGCAAGCTCGGCACCGTCATCGTCATCCACGAAAACAGGGGGCTGAACCCGCACATACGCGACGTCGCCCGTCGCGTGGCGCTGGAGGGGTTCGTGGCGCTGGCGCCGGATTTCCTGTCGCCGCTTGGCGGCACACCCGATGACGAGGACAAGGCGCGCGACATGTTCACGAAACTCGATCCGGCACAGACCGTCGCCAACGCGGTGGCGACGGTCGCCTACCTCAAGGCCGACAAGGATGGCAACGGCAAGGTCGGCGCCATCGGCTTCTGCTGGGGCGGCGGCACGGCCAACATGCTGGCCGTCAACGCGCCTGATCTCGCAGCCAGCGTCGCCTATTACGGCATGCAGCCGAATGCCGCTGACGCGGCGAAGATCAAGGCGGCGTTGCTGCTGCACTATGCCGGGCTGGATGATCGCACCAATGCCGGCATCGATGCCTTCAAGAAGGCGCTCGATGCCGCGCATGTCGAATACACGGTCTATGTCTATGAAGGCGCCAACCATGCGTTCAACAACGATACGTCGGCGGCGCGTTACGACAAGAAAGCGGCCGATCTTGCCTGGGGCAGGACGATCGCTTTCCTGAAGCAGAAACTGGCGTAGGGACGTCAGGCCGCGGGTGCCCAGACTGCCTCGAAGGCCGGCGACAAGGTGAAGCCGGCCGGCCGCGTGGAGACAGGCGGCGGGCGGCGCATGCCTTCCTGCAGGTATCGCAACGCCGACGTCAGACCGTTCATCGTATAGGGCTTTGCGATGACGCCGATCGCACCGGCGAAATGGTCGGGGATGCGCTTCGGATTGGCGGTCATGAACACCACCATCGAACGTTTCTTCTCGCCGATGTAATGGGCTACGTCGACGCCGGTCGGGCCGTCGGTGAGGTGGATGTCGACAAAGGCGATGTCGGCATCCGTGGACTCGACCATGCTTCTTGCTTCCGCCGAGGACGTCGCCCAGCCGACGACACTATGGCCGGCCTCCTCAACCAGGCTTTCCAATTCCATCGCCAACAGCGCCTCATCCTCGACGATCAGGACCTTGAGCGGTTCAGTCATGAGAGAGTCCTTTTTTGCTGCTGTTCGTTTGGCATCGAGATCACGACCTTGGTGCCGGGGCCGGCGTCATGCCATTCGATATCGGCGTGCAACTGGCGGGCGAGCGATTTGATCAGCCGCATGCCGAACGAGGCATCGCCATTGGCTTCGGCCATGCCGACGCCATCGTCGGACACCTCGATTTTGAAGTGGCCGTCGGGCTGGCTCATCTTGATGCCGATGCGCCCGGCGGTGGTCCCGTCCGGTCCCTCCTTGAAAGCGTGCTTCAAGGCATTGGTGACGAGCTCGTTGACCATGAGCGCGACGGGCGTCGCCTTCTCGGCTGAAATCACGATGGGATCGAGTTCGAGTTTCGGCTCGATCCCCGAACGGCCCGACGCCGTCAGCAAATCCGTGACCAGATCCTTGGCGAAATCCGAGACGTCGAACCGGCTGACATCCTTCGACTGATAGAGCCGGCGATGCACGGTGCTGAGAGCCTCGATGCGCTCCAGCATGGTGGTCAGCGAATGCCTGGTCGCCTCATCCTTTATGGTCCGGCGCTGCATGATGATCAGCGATGAGATCATCTGAAGGTTGTTTTTCACCCGATGATCGACCTCGTGCAGCAGTGTGGTCTGCGCCTCCAGTGCCGCTTCCAGTTCGGCGGTGCGTTCCTTCACCGCTCTCTCGAAGCGGTCCTTGTCGGCGGTCATGCGATGCTCCGAGAGCTTGCGGTCCGAGACATCGAGTTGCGAGGCGAAAAAGAACTGCACCTCGCCTTTGTGATTGGAGACAGGGCTGATGTAGAGCGCGTTCCAGAAGGTCGAACCGTCCTTGCGATAGTTCAGGATATCGACGCTGACATCGGCGTTGTCCGCGATTGCCGTGCGGATATGTTCGACAGCGGACTTGTCCGTCTTCGGTCCCTGCAAGAAGCGGCAGTTCTTGCCCAGCACCTCGTGGCGTTCATAGCCGGTCAGCCGCAAGAACGCCTCATTGGCAAAGACGATCGGGTTGTCGGGGCGCCGGGGATCGGTGATGATCATCGACATGCGGGTGGCGCGGATGGCAGCCGCGAACGGGTCGCCCTTGCCATGCTCGACGTGAAGATCGTCGGTCATGTGCCAAGCGTCGTCGGGCTCCCTGGTCCGTTTCCAGTCCATTTTGTCACTCCAAGCCGTTATCGTGGGGGACAACGGCTCAAGTGCGGAATTGGTTCAATCCTGGACGTGTTGTCGCACTTTCGGCGAGATTGGGAACCGACTGGCGAGTTCTGCAACTATTTGATGATAAAGGGTATCCTGCGTCTAGATCGTCGATGCAGGCTTATGGAAGGCGACGCCGGCGACCACCAGTGCGATCCCCAGGCAGTCGCCGAGGCTTGGAATCTGGCGCAGCACGATGACGCCGATCAGCGTGGCCGTGACTGGCAGCAGCGACAGCATCAGCGCGAAACTCGAGCGCGGCAATCGCGACATGGCAAGCTGGTCGCAGATGTAGGGAATGACAGAGGAGCAGATGCCGACGCCGATGGCCGCTATGAGCAGCGTCGGTGAGAAAACGGCCGGCAGTGCGTCGCGGAAGCCGATCGGCAGCACGACGATGAAGGCAACCGCCATGGCGGCACCCAGGCCCGCAATGCCGTCGCCGGCACCTGAACGTGCGACGCGGTGGCCGAGCACGATGTACCCGACAAAGAGCGCGCCGTTGAGGAAGGCCCAGAACAGCCCGACGGGATCGCTGGACCATTTGACGTCGATGAGGAGCAAGGTGCCGGTGACTGCCACGGCAAGGGCGACGACGTTGCGAACGCTCCTGAGGCCAATCAGTGCGACGCCGATTGTGCCGACGAATTCGATTGCCGCAACCAGTGAGATCGGCAAGCGGTCGAGGGCAAGGTAGAAGGAGCAGTTCATCACCGCCAGGCAGGCGCCAAAGGCCAGCAACAGCAGACGCGTCGGGGGATCGGCGCGGGCGAAGCTTCGCCACGGGCTGGTCAGCGGTGCGAAGATCAGCGCCGCGGTGGCGATGCGCAGCCACGCCATGCCGAGCACGCCGACATACGGGAAAAGCAGCACGGCGAACGCCGGGCCGAGATAGTGGAAGACGGCGCTGACGCCGAACCAGATATGCGGCGGCAATTTTGTTGCCAGGCCGCCAAGGCCAGAGCCGGCGGAGGCGGGGGCAAGCACAGGGCCTGCCACGGGAGCTTGCGCTTGATCATCCATCGGATCAGTATCGCAGGCCGTATCGGCAGCCAACATGGATGAAGTTCGATCTATCTGATCAGATCTCTATCGAAAGCAAGGATTTATCCGTGAAACGCCTTCGAACTGAAAATGTCGATCTCGACGCGGCCGACATGAAGATCCTGCGCCTGCTGGAAAGGGATGCGCGCGCCACTACGGCGGAGCTTGCGCGTTCGGTCAGCCTGTCGGCGCCGAGCGTCGCCGAGCGCATCAAGCGGCTGCAGGAAAACGGCGTGATCGAGGCCTATTGCGTCAAGATCAACCCCGCGGCGCTGGGCCTGAAGCTGTCGGCATGGCTGCGCATCCGGCCGGTGCCGGGCCAATTATCCGTGGTGGCCGAGATCATCCGCGAAACACCGGAGATCGCGCAATGCGACCGCGTGACCGGCGAGGATTGCTTCATCGCGCTCGCGCATGTCGGCTCGGTGGCCGAACTCGAACGGGTGATCGACCGGATCATTCCCTATGCGATGACGAATACGGCCATCATCCAGTCGTCGCCGGTGGCGGCGCGCTCGCCGCTGGCAGCGGCGAGGCGCCAAGCATGAGCCCCCCGGGGCAGTCCTGCACCTGATAGGCCGCAGCGCCGGCTTGCAAAGAGTGGTGGCACCGACCGCGGGCCGGGTCGGCGTCAGGCGTGGCCACGCTTCAGCCGGGCACGCTTCAAAATGCTGCGCCAGCGGATCATGTCGAACGGGATCGGCTCGTTGTTGTTGGCGATGTGGAAGATCTCGTTGTCGACGTTCTTGAGCGAACGCCAGAAATCATAGTCCGTGATGCGCGGATCAGCGGCCAGCCTGTCCACCTCGATCTTGATGTCGGTTTTCATGCACGTCCCTCGAACCGGCTTCGCCCCGCCGTCCGTATCGCAACTCGATGTGGATGGTTTTCGACCGCTCCGCTGAGTCGTTCAACGGCTCAATTGGCTTGTTCCCGTTAAAACCTCGGTAAGGTTAACGCCGGTGCGAGCCGGCTTCAAGCACGGCTGCCAGCCGATTTGAGGGTTCCGCGATTTTGGATTGCCGGTGTGGCCTTGAGGTCCCGCCACCCTGTTCGGTGCGGGTATCGGCTTCGCCCTATTTGCGTTTGATGCCGATCGAGCGGCCGGCACGCTCCGGCATCGGCAGCATCGAATGGGCGGCGCGCATGGCTTCGACCTTGGCCATCACATCGGCGGGGAAGGGCGCGACCTTCGGCCCAGACATGTCGACATGCAGCGACAGCGTCTCGGAGGTGGCGGCGAGCCAGCCGTCGACATGGCGGATTTCCTGGTAGGCCCGGAGCCGTTTCTCGTCATGGTCGATGAGTTGGAAGGACACCTGGACCTTGTGGTCCAGATGCAGTTCCTGGACATAGCAGACATGGACTTCGGCGGTGTAGATGGTGAGCCGCCGCCCCTTCACATAGTCCAGCCCCATGCCCATGGCCTCGAAAGCCTCGTCCGAGCAGCGGTCGAACAGCACGTTGTAATAGGCCATGTTGAGATGGCCGTTGTAATCGATCCAGTCCTTCTCGATGTCCATGGGCTTGGAGACGAAGGGGGCGGGGATGGACATTGAAACTTCCTTGTTCTGATGCTGGACACAGCGTGGCTGCGGAGACTACGCATCCATAGCTACATAACAAGCGTGGACGCTGGTCCATTCGCGGAGGAATTCATGGCTCTGAGCGACCTCAATCCGGTCGAACGCAACGAGGAAGGCATCACGGCGGTGCTCGGCATCCTCAAGCAACAGCTGGGCGAACGTTTTCAGACCGGGCAGGCGATCCGGTCGCAGCATGCGCACACCACCACCTACATCCCGACGCAGGCACCAGATGGCGTCGCTTTCCCGGAAACGACGATCGAGGTGCAGGAGATCGTGCGCGCCTGCGCCGCGCATCGCGTGCCGGTCATCGCCTTCGGCGTCGGCTCCTCGCTGGAAGGCCACACCAACGCACCGGGCGGCGGCATCTCGGTCGACACGTCGCGCATGAACCGCATTCTCGCGGTCAACCCCCAGGATCTCGACTGCACGGTCGAACCCGGCGTGACGCGCGAGGATCTGAACCGGCATCTGCGCGACACCGGCCTGTTCTTCCCGATCGATCCGGGTGCCAATGCCTCGCTCGGCGGGATGGCGGCGACGCGGGCGTCCGGCACCAACGCCGTGCGCTACGGCACGATGCGCGAGAACGTGCTGTCGCTGACCGCCGTCATGGCCGATGGCGAGACAGTGACGACCGGCAAGCGGGCGAAAAAGAGCTCGGCAGGCTACGATCTGACCCGGCTGCTGGTCGGCTCCGAAGGCACGCTCGGCATCATCACGTCGATGACGCTGAAGCTGCAAGGCATTCCGCAGGCGATCTCCGGCGGCGTCTGCCCGTTCCCCAGCGTCGAGGCGGCCTGCAACGCAGTCATCGCGACGATCCAGATGGGCATTCCCGTGGCGCGCATCGAACTGGTCAATGCGCTGCAGATGCGGGCGATGAAGAATTATTCCAAGCTCGACTATCCTGAAAGCCCGTGCCTGTTCGTCGAATTCCATGGCAGCGATGCCGGCGTCGCCGAACAAGCCGAGACCTTTGGCATGATCGCCGAGGAAAATGGCGGCGGGCCGTTCCTGTGGACCAGCGTCGCCGAGGAACGCGCCAAACTATGGAAGGCCAGGCACGATGCCTACTGGGCCTCGCTGACGCTGCGGCCCGGTGCCAAGGGCCTGTCGACCGATGTCTGCGTGCCGATCTCGCGCTTTGCCGAATGCGTCACCGAGACCGAGGTCGATATCGCCGACATGGGCTTGATCGCGCCGATCGTCGGCCATGCCGGCGACGGCAATTTCCACGTGCTGGTGCTGATGGATGTGAATGATCCCAAGGAGATCGCGCTGTCGGAGAAATTCGTCGCGCGGCTCAACCTGCGGGCGATCGCGATGGACGGCACCTGCACCGGCGAGCACGGCATCGGCCAGGGCAAGATCGGTTTCATGCGCAGCGAGCTTGGTCACGGCGTCGACATCATGCGCACCATCAAGCAGGCGCTGGACCCGCACAACATCATGAATCCGGGCAAGATATTGCCGGGCGCGGGACATTAGATGTCGGCTGCCGAGACTCTAGTGGCGATCCAGGTGCCGCCGTCCTCCGCTGGCGCGGCGTTGCCTCATCTGTTTGCGGATGAAGGCAGACTGGTCGTTGCCTACATCGCCAATGCTTCGGATCCGTCCTTCGATGGCACGAATCCGCGCTCGGTTCCACCGGCAATAGGCAGCCAGTCCATCGCCGTCCTGGCGGCTGAGCCTTGTCTGGCACTTCAGTTCGGCCCGCCGAATGACGAGGCCATCAGTGGTCATCGTCTCTATCCGCTGGGCTTGCGGGCCTACGGGGCATTTGAGGTCTGCAACTCGTCGTGGATAGCCTCCCTGGAAAAAGCAAATCGCGTTCATTCGTCCCATACAGCCGAACTGTTTTCAGACCATCGGCATTTCATCTTGACTTTCCACGATTCGACGCTGGAGTTCATCGCCAAGAGTTTCTCGACAAGCCTTCGCAAGGGAGCGGTTTTGACTGCGCTGATGGAGGCCGCCGGAGAGGGCGCCTGAACTCTCCAGGCGAAGGTCCCGCAAGCTCGTCACGCGCGATACGCAGGCCTGGCCTGGTGAAGACAACTCGAACGCGTCGGGACAAAAACGCTCGTCTTGACCGCGCCGCCATTCGGGTCGAGGCTCCTTGCGCGGCGGCCTGACAAGACAGGCGTTGCCAGCAGAGGAGGACTGTCATGGCCATTTCACGCAAGGAAGAAGCGCGCGCGCTGAGCGCCGATGAGAAGGAATTGGTGGAGAAGTCGCACCATCCGGCGGTGCAGGAGCTTTCCGACGGCGACCTTTCCGGCCTGGTCAAGCTGCTGCGCGAGCGGCGCGACAAGGCGCAGGCCGAAGCACACCGCCGCCGCCGCGAAATACGCGGCAAGGGGGCGCCGAAGGGCGCTGCGCCATCAAAGGCCGATGGCGGCTCGCAGGTGAAGCTCGCGGTGCTGGCCACGGCGATGCGGCGTCTGAATGGCGAAGCCGAGAGGCGGCGCCAATTGGCGGCCCGCGTTTCACTCGTCGGAAACGCACGCAAGGCTCTGGCGATGAAGCAAAACGCGCCGGTGGACGGCCCCGCGCACAATTCGCGCACGGCCCACAAGGGCATGCGGGCCGTCACCAACGAGCGGGCGCCGAAGCTGGTGCCGCCGGCGGAACTCGGCCGGCAGCGCAAGGCAGGCAAGGTGGCGCAAGCCAAGCGCGACGCACGCTGATCCCCGCGGCAAGGGCTATCGGCAGCTGCTTTACAGTGCCGCGGGAAGCTGCTGCCGTACGCCCTCGACAAGGGCCTGCAGCATTGGGCGGGTTGGCGCGAAGAATGTCGTGCCGGTCTGCGGTGTCGAGACATCGAGCAGGCGGTCATAGGCGCCCGGCGGATCGCCGACATACATGCGTTGCAGCATCTTTTCGGTGACCCAGAGATACCTGGAATAGCCGATGAAGTAGGTGCCGAACTCATTCTGCCCGGGCCGGCCGAACGGCATGTTGTCGCGCAATATGTCGTATTCGTTGCCGTCGCCATCCTCGATGGTGGCTAGCGATTTGTGCGATTTGCGGGGCGCGTCGTCATCGTCGATCTCGATGTTGTCGATCTTGGTGCGGCCGATGATCGCCTCCTGCTCCGGCGTCGGAATGCGTGCCCAGGCCTGCATGTCGTGCAGGTATTTCTGGACGACGACATAGGAGCCGCCGGCAAAGTCGCCATCCTCGTCGCCGATCAGCGCGGAGGCAGGCAGGTCGAGGCCGGTCGGGTTGGCTGTGCCGTCGATGAAGCCGAGCAGGTCGCGGGCATCGAAATAGCGAAAGCCCGTCACTTCGTCGACGACGGTGACATCGGGGCCAAGCCGGTCGAGCAGGATACGCTCGAACTCGAAGCACATGTCGGGGCGTTCGGCACGGATATGGAACAGAAGGTCGCCCGGCGTCGATGGCGCCGAATGGACCGCGCCCCTGATCGGCGCGAACGGTTTCAGTTCCCGCGGCCCCCGGCTGGGGCTGAGCCGATCCCAGAGATCGCGGCCGATGCCGGCAATGCACGACAGGTGGCCGCCAAGGTCGCGGAAACCGACGGTCTTGACGAGATCGTCAAGTTCGCCGAGCACGGAACAAACCTTGGCAAGGGTCGGCTGTTGGCCGGCGACGGTGACGACAAGGAAAATCGCCGATTGCGAAAGCGGCGCATCGACGCTCTGCGCGTCGATCGGCACGCGGTCCCAGTTCTTGCCTGACATCTGAAAAATCTCCGCTTTGGCCGGATTTGTTTCAGATCGCCCGGGATGACGCAATACTGGATGAATTGCCTCTTTATCGACACGCGGATGCAGGTAGAGTGCGGCAGAATTTCATTCAACCTGTTCGGAGCTGATGCTCGCACGCCTGTTCGTGATCTTCGGTGGCCTGTTCGTGCTGGTGCTGTGCGCGGCGCTGGTGGTCCCGTATTTTGTCGACTGGACCGGCTACCGCGCCCAGTTCGAGCGTGAGGCAAGCGCCATCCTTGGCCGCAAGGTAACCGTACAGGGCGACGCCACGGCAAGGCTGTTGCCGTTCCCGTCGGTGACCTTCTCCAACGTTGCCGTCGCCGGCGGGCCCAACGGCCAGCCGGCCATGACAGTCGAGACGTTTTCGATGGATGCCGAACTGGCGCCTTTCCTGCGCGGCGAGGTGCTGATCTTCGACATGCGGCTGGTACACCCGAAGGCGACGATCGATATCGCCAATGACGGCACCGTCGACTGGGCGATGCGGCCGTCCTCGCCCTTCGACCTCAACCAGATCTCGATCGAGAAGCTGACGGTGACGGAAGGGCAGATCGAACTGCGCCATGCCGCTGGTGGACGCAGCCATATCTTCTCCGAGATCAATTCGACCATTTCGGCAAAGTCGCTGGCCGGCCCGTGGCGCATGGACGGCACGTTGCGGCTCGACGGATTGCGCACCGCGGTCGCGGCATCGACCGGCAAGGCCGAAGGCAACGGCCAGATGCGGCTGCGGCTGAAGGCCGATCCCGACGCCTATCCGCTGGTGATCGAAACCGACGGCAATGCCGGCATCGTCAAAGGTGCGGCCGTTTATTCCGGCCAGTTCAAAATCTCCGGCGCCGACAAGAATTCAGCCCAATTGCGCGGCACCGATGGCGAGACGGTGAAGGTCAGCGCCGGCAAGCCCGATCCGGGCTTTCGCCTGAACGGCAAGTTCTCGCTCGACCACCAGAAGCTTGGCGTCGACGAATTCCGTTTCGAAACCGGGCCGCTGGACAATCCCTACACCGCCGACGGCAAGGCTTCTGTCGATCTCGGCCAGAAGCCGAATTTCGCCATCGAGGCCAATGGCGCGCAGGTGCAGTTCGATGAGGCCGTGGGCGCAGGGGCCGGCGCCGGCCTGACGCTCGATCAGCGCATCGCCGGGCTCGAGCAGGCGCTGATCGCTCTGCCGAAGCCGACCATCCCCGGCACCGTCGAGGTGAAGCTGCCGGCTGTGGTGGCCGGCGACACCACCGTGCGTGACGTGCATCTGTCCGCCGAGCCGGCCGAGGGCGGCTGGTCGGTCAAATCGCTGGCCGCGACCTTGCCCGGACGCACCACGCTGGAAGCCGATGGCATGCTCAGCGTCGAAGGTCATTTCGGCTTCAGCGGCTCGCTGCTACTTGCCGTGGCGCAGCCATCGGGTTTTGCGGCCTGGCTGTCGAAGGATGTCGACGAGGCGATCCGCCGTCTGCCCGCCGCAGGCTTCAAGGCCAAGGTAGACCTGACGGAAAAGCGCCAGGCCTTCAGCGATCTCGAACTCATCCTGGGCAAGGCGAAATTCTCCGGCCGCATCGATTCCAGCCAGCCTGACGAAGCCAGGCCATCGGTGCTGATGAAGCTCGAAGGCGGTGAGTTTGACGTCGACGGGCTGGCGGCCTTCGCCTCGATCTTCGTCAGTGACAAGGGCGCGAACCGCTTTGCCGACCGCGATCTGGATTTCCAGATCAAGGCCGGGCCGGTCAGCGCCGGCGGGCTGACCGCCGACACGGTCGACACCGCGCTCAGGCTGCGCGATGGTTTACTTGAGGTTGACCGGCTGTCGGTCGGCGGGTTGGCGGGCGCCTCGATCAGCGCCACGGGCCGGATCAAGGGGTTCCCGGCGAGCCCGACCGGCAAGCTCGACGCGTCGGTTGTCGCTGTGGACCTCAAGCCGCTGGTCGACGTCGCCGCCCAGCATTATCCAGACAATTCCGTGCTGAAGGGGCTGGCGAGCCGCGCTGCCGCCTATCCCGACCTGTTCCAGGATGCACGCGTCGATGTCGTGGCGAGTGCCGCCGACAATGGCGATGGCACGACGGGCCTGGCGGTGAGCGGACAGGGCAAGGCCGGCGGCTCGGCCTTTTCGGCTTCGCTGTCGGGGAAGGGCGCGCCGGACAAGCTTCTCGAGGCGCCGGTGACACTGACCTTCAATGCCAAGAACCCCGACGCGACCGCGCTGCTCGCGCTTTACGGCCTGCCGGCGCTGCCGCTCGGCATGCTGGGCGAGGCAACAACCGACATCCAGGCAAAGGGCACATTGGGCGGCGGGCTGGCGACGACTTTCAGTCTCGCCGGCAATGACTTCAAGGCCAGCTTCGAGGGAACCGTTGCCGACACGCCGCAAGGGCCTGCCGCCAAGGGCAAGATCAATCTCGATGCGGCCGACATCGAACCGTGGCTGATGACGTCGGGCGTCGGCCTGCCGGGCATGGGGGCTGGCATGTCGACGTCGCTTTCGGCGCAGGGCGACTACGGCAATGGGCTGCTCGTGCTGGACAATGTCAACGGCGCGATCAACGAGGCGGCGGTGTCCGGCGACGTCAACATCGACGCCAAGGACGGCGTGCCGCATCTGGCGGGCGCGCTGGCACTCGACGAGCTCGATCTCGATCCGATGGCCGTGGCGCTGTTCGGCGATTCCGCTTTCCTTGTTGACAAAAATGGCGCCGACAAAAATACGGCTGACAAGAGCGCGAGCGACAAGAGCGGCTCCTGGCCGGCAGCACCCTTCAGCCAGAAGTCCAGCCTGCCGTTTACCGCCGCTCTCGACCTGACGACGGCGGCGCTTGCCGCCGGACCGTTCGCCACTGCCTATGACGCCGCTTTTTCGCTGAAGCTCGACCAGGAAGGCATCCGCGTTTCGGACCTGAGGGCGAAATTTCTTGGCGGGGCGCTGACCGGCCTGTTCGAGTTGAAGAACAATGAGGGCACCGGGCTTTTCACCGGCGAGATGAAGCTGGCGGGCGCGGATCTGGCAAACGTACTGCCGGATGCCGGCATTGGCGGCGTCGGCGATTTCTCGACGACGCTGTCGACCAGCGGCAAGTCGGTCGATGCGATGATCGCCGCCCTCTCGGGTTCGGGCACGGCGACGCTGAGGGGTCTGCAGGTGGCGGGCGTCAATCCCGACGCGTTCAACGCGTTGCTGGCCAAGGCGGACGCGATCGGGCGCGACATCGATGCGGCCAAGACCGCTGATTTCGCGCCCGGGATCGCCGCCGATGGCAATTTCCCCGCCGGGAATGCCGACATCGCCTTCACGATCGCCGGCGGCACGCTTAGGGCACCGCCGATCAGCCTCGAAAACCCGGCGGCGACCTTGTCCGCCGATATCACGGCCGATCTCAACACCAGCACGGTTTCCGCCAAGGGCGCCATTACCTATCGGCCCGGCGACGAGGCGCTGGTCGGCTCCGAGCCGGTCGTCAATTTCACCGCCGAGGGGCCGTTCGGCGCCGTCAAACGACAGTTCGACAGCGAGCCTTTGGCGCAGTTCCTGACCCAGCGCGCGCTGGAGAAGGAGCAGCAGCGCGTCGAGGCGATGCAGGCGGCGTTGCTGGAGAAGCAGCGCCTGCGGCGCGAAGTGCGCTACTACGCGGCACTGCAGGACGCGCGCGACAAGGCCGCCGAGGAACTGCGCCAGCAGGAAGAGGCGGCCCGGCTGAAAGCCGAGGCCGACGCCAAGGCGAAAGCGGAGGCTGAAGCCCAGGCGCAGGCTGAAGCGGATGCCAAGGCGAAGGCCGACGCGGAAGCGAAAGCCAAGGCTGATGCCGACGCCAAGGCTAAAGCCGATGCCGACGCAAAGGCCAAAGCCGATGCCGACGCCAAGGCCGCGGCCGAGCAGCAAGCCGCCGACGAAGCGGCCAAGGCGCAGGCCGAGCAGGAACGCCAGAAGGCGGAAGAGGCGATGCGCATCGCCACGCAGGAAAAGGCCAGGCTGGAAGCCGAACGCAAGGCCGCCGAACAGGCGCCCAAGGTCGGCCCTGCGCCGTTGCCGGAGGCCAACGACAAGCCGCCGCCAGCCAAGCCGAAGTCCAATCCGTTCACGATCGATAATTTGTTGAAGTCGTTGCAGTAGCGTAGGGCGGTGGCGCGAAGCCTTCCCGTCTCGAAATCGTTTCAGAGAACGAGCATCTCGGCACTGTCAGTGACATAGCGGGCGTGGCGGAAATCGCGGATGCCGGCAAGCCTGCCGTCCTGCCAGGCCGGCAGGATGAAATAGACGGGTCGCGCTGTCGGGTCGATGGGATCACGGACGAGGATTGCCGGCCTGTCTTCGACAAACCCGGGTACGAGATGCCAATCCTGCACCCTGGAATAGTTGCCGAAATAGGTGCTGACTTCCTTGCTGCCGTTGAGCCGTGTCCTGGCCACCAGTTCCAGCCGCACCTCTTCAGCCAGCATGTCGCGCACCGCGTCGAAATCACGGGCATTGAAGCGATCGATATAGGCGTTGAGCAACTGACGTTCCGCAGCGCTCAGTCTCGGGAGGGGGCGGTCGTCGGGCTCTTGCGCAATCTGGCGCAGCCGGTCGCGGCCGCGATGCAGCGCGGCCTTCACCGCGGGGATGCTGGCATCGAGCGTGGCGCTGATCTCCTGCAGGGAGTAGCCCAGAACGTCCATCATGATGACGCTGCTTCGCTGCGTGACGGGAAGGCGCATGAAGGTATGCAGCCCGGCAGAAGCGGCCTGGCGATCGATCGTGGGGTTCGCCGGGTCGACGATCATGTCCAAATCCTCGTCGGAATAGGCCTGTTCGCGGCTGCGGCGGCGCAGGAAATCGAGCGCCGTATTGTGGGCGATGCGAAACAGCCAGCCTTCCGGATTGGCGATCGGGCCGGCACCGGGCAAGGCCTCGATCGCCTTGGCCAGAGCCTCCTGCAACACGTCCTCGCCATCGAAGACCGAGCCCGTCATGCGGGCACAGTAGCGGTGAAGCTTGGGACGCAATTCCCCAAACAGGCGCTCGAAGAGCCCATGCTGCCCGCCAGGAATGGGAATGTTCATGAGCCTCCGTTCTGCGATCTCGTCTGCCTCGATCAGGCACCCAGCATCCGGTAGCTGCCGATCACGGCCATCTCGTCGCGTTGCGGAGCTTCGCTGCAGCGATCCCCGAAGCCACTTTGAAAAGCCTTGAATGTGGCCAGGCCGGTGATGCTATCGGAATGCGCGTCGGTTTGCGTTTCGACCAGATGGATGAATGTCCCGTCGCCGGACCGCAAGGTCATGTAACGGACGCCGTCCGGCGATCTGTCGCGCAATTCCTGGAAAACGGCCTGGATCAGCCGCTCGTTCTCATCGGCTCGTTCGGGCTTCATCTTGTAGCGTATCAGATGGCGTTTCATCGCTGGTCTTCCTCTCGATTGCCTTGCGCTTTTGAGCCTCTCATCGCCTAGACGATGCCGGGGAGCCAAAAGATGCGGGCGCCCGAAAAGAAATGTGCCATCTAGCGCAGGATGCCGAAGCATCACTCGTGGCCCTGATCGAGCAAGCGCCTCAGCATGGGTTCTATGCGCGAAAGCTCGTCGAGATGCGCCGCCGACAGTTCGGCCAGGCAATCGTCGGCGCGTCCGGTCAGCCGCAGCAGCACGCGGCGATGGTCGTCCTTGTCCTGGTCACGCACGACCAGTCCGGCGTCGCTCAGGCGATTGATCAACTCGACGGCGCTGTGATGGCGGATGCGCAGGCGCTCCGCCAGATCGCCGACCGTCACCGGTCCGCCGCCCGGATAGCCCTTGATCGCCAGCAAGGCCTGATGCTGGCGCGGCGTCAGGCCGGCATCTTCCGCCTGCAACTGACTGAATTCGAGGAAGCGGCGGATAAGATAGCGAAACTCGGACAGCCGCTGGTAGTCGGTCAGTCCGATGGCGGGGCGAGATTTCCGGGGCTGCGTCATTCCAGACATTTGTTCCATTCCGGCCAAAGGCTCAAACGGTTTTGATGCAAAACCAGCTTGAATTTATATCGTGTTACGATACATAGCGAGCCGACAAGCCGGCCGGCGTCTTCGCCGAGCCGCGTATTCGAGATCCGGCCGCCGCCAGAAAGCCCGCCATGAAGCCCTCCGAAAACCGCCATCTCAGGGATTTCACCACCGACGCGCGCGTGCTGACTATTGCGACTATCGCGGTGGTGGTCGCCACGGCGGGGCTGTTCGCCGGCATCGTGCTTTTGAAACTGATCCGGCTTGCCACTAACATCGCCTATTTCGGCCAGTTCACGCTCGCCGAGCTGAAATTGCAGGATACGCCGCTTGGGCTTGCAGCCGTGGTGGTGCCGGTTATCGGCGCCCTGATCATCGGGCTGATGGCGCGCTACGGCAGCGAGAAGATCCGTGGACATGGCATTCCCGAAGCGATCGAGGCGATCCTCCTCGGGCGTTCAAAACTCGATGCCAAGGTTGCGATCCTGAAGCCGTTGTCGTCGGCGATCTCGATCGGCTCAGGCGGGCCGTTCGGCGCCGAGGGCCCGATCATCATGACCGGCGGCGCGATCGGCTCGCTGATCGCGCAGATGCTGCCGGTCACCGACAACGAACGCAAGACGCTACTGGTGGCAGGCGCGGCAGCGGGCATGACCACCGTGTTCGGCACGCCGATCGCGGCCATCATGCTGGCGGTGGAACTGCTGCTGTTCGAATGGACGCCGCGCTCCTTCATTCCCGTGGCGGTCGCGGCGATCATTGCCGAGGTCGAGCGCACCGTGCTGCATTTGCCTGGGCCGATCTTTCCGTTTCAAGGTGGCATGGCCGTCTCGTTCACCGGGCTCGGCGGTTGGGTTCTGGTCGGCATCTGCGCCGGCCTGTTGTCGGGGCTGCTCACCCAGATGGTCTATGCCTGCGAGGACGCCTTCCAGAAACTGCCCATCCACTGGATGTGGTGGCCGATGATCGGCGGCCTGGTGGTCGGCATTGGCGGGCTGATCGAGCCGCGGGCGCTCGGCGTCGGCTACGATAACATCGCCGACATGCTTGATGGCCACACGCTCGCGGCGGCCGCGCTGATGCTGCTGGTGGTCAAAGCCATCATCTGGTCGGTGGCGCTCGGTTCGGGAACATCAGGGGGCGTGCTGGCGCCGCTGTTGATCATGGGCGGCGCAATGGGGGCGGTGCTCGCCGGCATCCTGCCCGAGGCGGATCCGGGGTTCTGGGCCCTGCTTGCGATGTCGGCGACCATGGGCGGCACGATGCGGGCGCCGCTGACGGCGACGTTCTTTGCCGTGGAACTGACCGGCAACACGCACGTGCTGGTGCCGCTGATCTCGGCTTGCGCCGCGGCGCACGCCGTCACCGTGCTCCTGATGAAGCGGTCGATCCTGACCGAGAAGATCGCCAGGCGCGGGCACCACCTCGTGCGCGAGTACCGCGTGGACCCGTTCGCGCTGACCAGGGTGCGCGAGGTGATGACCGCGCAGGTCGAGAGCGTGCCGGCGACGATGACGTTGCATGGTGCGGCGGCGTTCCTGACCGCGCCGGAAACCCGGCATCCGAGCTTCCCGGTCATCGACGAGAACAGGCGGGTGCTCGGTCTCATCGATCCGCCGGCGATCCTGCGCTGGCGCCGTTCCGGCAAGCACAGGACGACGACGCTCGGCGACCTGCTTGCCGGAAGCAAGGTGACGCTTGCCTATCCCGACGAGTATCTCGAAGGTCTCTCCGACAAGCTGTTGATGGCCAATGTGTCGCATCTGCCGGTCGTGACCCGCGACAGCCTGCAACTGGTCGGCTATGTCGGCTGGAAGGATCTGATGCGCGTGCGCTCGAGGAAACAGGCCGAGGAGCGCGACCGTTCGACCTTGCTTGGTTTCGGCACCAGGCGCGGGAAAAAGGCGGACGCCGTGGAAGGCGTCTAGCCCAAGCCAGTTCCGCGCTTCGCCCATTCCAGGACAGTTAGCCGCAGCGCCGAGGACAGGTTGGTGTCGCGGGGCCGCGTCTCATCGACTTCGGCGACGAGTGCGGCCAGCGTCAGCTTTCTCGCCGCCGCGATGGCGACGAGGTCGTCATAGAATGGCTTTTCGAGGGAATAGCTGGTGCGATGGCCGCGAATGGTCACGGAGCGCTTTTCGACGACGCTCACGGCCGGAGACTCACTGATCATCCTTGCTGGACGGCTCAAGGCGATGGCCGGCGACAAATTTTTCGGCCTTGTCGGCATTCAGCCGGTCGCGTTGCCTGTCCGCCTTGGAACGGCCATGCAGGGCCCGGTTCTGTTCGGCGACGCGCGTTTTCTCGTCCCGCGCCTTCTGTTTGCGAACCTGGCGGAGATTGACGATGTCGGCCATGGCGCGGACCGCGAAGCTATTTCTTGCGGAAGGCGTCGAGCGAAACCACTTCGGCGCCCTTGGCACCGGCCTCGGTCGCGGCGGGCTTCTTCTCCGGCTCGGCTGCAGCCTTCTTCTCGGCCTTCGGCTTCTTCTCGGAAACGATGGTCAGCGGCTCCGGCGCCGGCTGGGCCGGTTCTTCCTCAGGCTGCGCATCGGTCTTGACGTCGAACTCGAGCTCGAAATTGACCGAGGGATCATAGAAGCCACGCACAGCCGAGAACGGGATTTCAAGTTTCTCCGGCACGTCGGAGAAGGACAGGCCAACCTCGAAGCCGGTGTCGGTCACCTTCAGGTCCCAATACTGGAACTGGATGACGATCGTCATCTGCTCCGGATAGCGCTCGCGCAGGCGCGACGACACGCGCACGCCGGGCGCTCCGGTCAGGAAGGTGATGAAGAAATGATGGTTGCCGGGGAGGCCGGTGCGTGCGACCTCGGCCAGGACCTTGCGCATGACGCCGCGCAACGCCTCCTGGGCCAGAATGTCGTAGCGGATGTGGTCGTCGGCCATGTGGTGGTCGGGTTCCGTTGAGTCGTCCGCATAGCTGTAATCAAGCTTGAGCGCGGCGTAAACCTGATATAGCCCACCGTCGCGTCGAAGCGAGGGGTATTGCCAACGATTTGATCGGCAAGACGGCTTACTGACAACCGCAAATGTTATGCGTTAGCCAGCGCAGCGTGCTTCTTGACGCTGCCCGGGGCATGGCGCTTGCCGAAGGCGCGCAGGAAGGTGCGCACGCCATTCGTCGCCGATTGCACCACTTCGCCCTCCCGCGGCGTGCCGCCGAGCATGAAGGTGGTCTGCAGGTCGGCATTCACCAGGCCGAAGAACTGGCGCGCCGCGACGTCGGGGTCGTCGATCGTCAGGTAACCGCCATAGGCGAGGCGGGCGAAGCGGGCGGCGATTGCCGGCAATGTCGTGCCCGGACCCTGTTCGCGCCATTCGGCAAACAGTTCGGGGTAGCGCTCGCCTTCGGTCTGGATCAGCTTGCGCAGGAATTTTCCGTCGCGGTTGCAGATGCAGTTCTGGTTCATGCGCACGGCAAAGCCGATCAAATCCGCTTCGAGATCGCCGGGCTGGTCAGGGAAGGTGGCAATGGTGGCGAAGATGCCGACATTGCAGCGATCGGTGAGGTCGCGCACCACGGCCATGAAGAGCTTTTCCTTGTCTCCATGGTGGTTGTAGACGGTCTGACGCGACACGCCGGCCTCGGCGGCGATCAGGTCGATATTGGCGCCGGCAAAGCCTTCGCGGCAGAACACGCCAGCGGCTGCATCGACGATCGACAGGCGCTTGGCCTCGTGGCCGCGTGGCGGGAAAGTGTCAGGAGAAACGCTCGCTCTCATGGAAATGTATATAGAGGCGATTGACGATTTGGACAAGACTGTCTAAATTTGTGGACATAAGACAAAGAGATTTCGCGCCGGGAGACGATAAAATTCCCTGCTGGGCGTCGGAAGCTCACGGGATGGAACGTCCTAGGCCAGACGCCGCCTGGCGGCGGCAACCAGATTTCGAAAGAAGCCAATATCATGAGTCCCAAATTCCTCCGCATCGCGGTCGTGCTCGGCCTGTTGTCCGCTATCGGCCCCTTCGCGATCGACATGTACCTTCCGGCTTTGCCGTCGATCGGCGCGGATCTGCACGCCGGCACCGCCGCCGTGCAGATGAGCCTGCTGATCTTCTTCCTGTCGATGGGCTTCGGCCAGATCGTCGTCGGGCCGATCTCCGACATGGTCGGCCGCAAGCTGCCGCTCTATGGCGGGCTTGCGTTGTTCATGGTCGGCGGCATCGGTTCGGCAATGGCGCCGACCATCGAGTGGCTGATCGCCTTCCGCTTCCTGCAGGGTCTTGGCGCCAGCGCCGGCATGGCCGTGCCGCGCGCCATCGTGCGCGACCTGCACACCGGCAATGAGGCGGCCAAGCTGATGTCCCTGCTGATGCTGGTGTTTTCGGTGTCGCCGATCCTGGCGCCGCTGACCGGCAGCCAGATCATCGAGAATTTCGGCTGGCGTGCCGTGTTCTGGACGGTGACCGGTGCGGCAGCCCTTGCCACCATCCTGCTCGCGACTTCGCTCAAGGAAACGCGGCCGGCGGCAGAGCGCGTGGGTTCTTCCTTTGGCACCGCACTTGCCGGTTACCGCTTCCTGATGGGTGACCGCAACTTCCTAGGCCTTGTGGCGATCGCGGGCTTCGGCATTGCGAGCTTCTTCGTCTATCTGTCGAGCTCGTCCTTCATCCTGATCGACCATTACGGGCTGTCGCCTTCGGTCTACAGCGTGTTCTTCTCGATCAATGCGGTGGCCTTCATCGGCATGTCGCAGCTGACGGGCCTGCTGGCCGAGCGTTTCGGGCTGCGGCGCGTGGTGCGCGTCGCGGTGACCGGCTACGCCTCGACGATGGTGGTGCTGCTGGCGATCATGGCGACGGGCGTCGACCGGCTCGACGTGATGGCAGCCCTGCTGTTCGTCGGCTACGGCTTCCTTGGTCTGGTCATTCCGACCACCTCGGTGCTGGCCATGGAAGAGCATGGCGAGATCGCCGGCACGGCCTCGGCACTGATGGGCACGCTGCACTTCGCCATCGGCGCGCTCGCCATGGGTGTCGCCGGCGTGTTCTTCGACGGCACGCCGCTGCCGATGGTCGCCGGCATTACGCTCTGCGCGGTGATCTCGTTCACGCTGGCCAAGGTCACGCTCGGCCGCTCGCGCGAAGCCGTCGAGGCGCCAGCCGAGTAAGGCGTGTCATCCGCAAGCCCATGAAAAGGCCGGGTTTTCCCGGCCTTTTCAGTTCAGCCCAGCCTCGGCCAATACAAAACGCAACCGTGTCTCGACTGGCGCCAGGGGCAGCGGAACAAGCTCGTAGCCCAGCTCCGTATAGACGCCGGCCAGGGCATGGTAGGTGCGCTCGGCCTCGTCTGAAGTCTGCTTGCGTTCTCCGTCCTGCGCGAAAATGTCCGGCCAGGGCGGAGCGATGAACACACGAGGATTGTAGCGGAAGCGCTTGGCAGCGGTGGCGATGTGGTCTGGCACGGGCAGGCCGGTCAACCTGAGATAGCCGAGCGTGTCCGGCACGCCGCGATCGAAGAAGACCGGTCCCTTCTGTTCGAGTGCGTTCCGATATGAGCGCATTTCCCACGACAGCATGAGTTCGGCAAACAGCGCGCGGTCGCTCCAGGGCAGGGCGGTTCCGCCTATCGAGGACTGGTCGCGGATGATGGCGCGCCCGGCTTCGACTGACGTCGCGAAGCCAGCCTGGCGCAGGGCTGCGATCAAAGTGGTCTTGCCGGAGCCCGGGCCACCGGTCAGCACGAAGAATCGATCGGAATCGTTTTGCATTCTTGTCCATGGAGAAAGAGGCACGCGATGCGCCTTCGCCGCCCATGGCCGTATGAAGCCCGGACAGCAAAAAGCGGCCGTTGCGCGTGACGTCGGTTGAGGAGGGGAGAAGTGGAGGTTTCTGTTGCCAGGTACCTCCGAACCCCGCCTAGAAGTGCGAACCCCTAGGGCTTGATTTGAAGCTATCGCACTGCATTAAGCAGCGAGACGTGCTTCCGCATAGTTGTCGTTGGCAACTATAAGTTTAGCCCGATGACGGTGGTACAATGCCGGGCAAAAGTACGATCTTTACACCTTCGTCGATCCTATTTCGCCCCCAGCAAAAACCGTTGTGTCGTCAACAGCGGCTTTTGGTGGAGGCGCCGGGTACCGCCCCCGGGTCCGAACGGCTTATTTCATCGCCCATTTATCGCCATAGTCGGTCAAGCCGACAAATCGAATATAGGGGGCGTTCGCCGGAAATGAAAGGCCGCAATGAGGCTTTGTCCTGTGTCAAATCGCGACGGCAAGGGTTGACTTGGACGCGGTCTCAACGGAAGCTTTGCGAGCGGTGAGGAGTTACCGACCTAGCGCACAAGTTGCGAAGCGCGCCACAGCCCTCATCGATCGGATCCGTGGCGCCGACGAGGGGAATTTTCTGATGGCCGACTATCTTGCGGATGTGAAGAAATACGACGCGGGCGCCAGCGCCGACGCGGTCGAAAAGATCGTCAAGCATCTGGGCATTGCGCTGAGGAACCGTGATTCCTCGTTGGTATCCTGCACCGACCCCAAGGAGCTCGAGCGCGTCAAGGAGAGCTGGGTGTCCAAGAAGCTCGGTGTCAGCGACGGGGCCAAGGCCGACGCCTCGATCGAGAAGACCTGCAAGGCGATGCACGCCGACAACACCAAGAGCCGTGTGACCTTTTACTACCTAGTGGCCAAGGATCTGGGCAAACTCGGCGCCCTCTGACGATCGCGCGTCAATCCGCGAAGGCTGGCGCCGGCGTTGCGGCCAGCCACTTTCTCCCCGTTCACGTGGGTGAGGGCACGCACAGCGGACGAAAAGCCAGCTGCTTGGCTTTTCGAACGACGAACGCCCGGTAGGGCAATGAGGGCGGCGCAGGCATCTACAACAAGAGTGGTGCGCAGGTCCGACTAGCGCCGTTTCGCTGTGTTCGAGCGCCGGTCTGATCGCTATATTAAGCGTAGACTCGAATCGAGCTGGAACCGATGCGCCAATATCTCGACCTCTTGCAGCATGTGCTGGACAACGGCGCCGACCGCGGCGACCGCACGGGCACCGGCACGCGCTCCGTCTTCGGCTACCAGATGCGTTTCGACCTGTCGCGCGGCTTTCCGGTCACCACGACCAAGAAGCTGCACCTGAAGTCGATCATCCACGAGCTCCTGTGGTTCCTGGCCGGCGATACCAACATCAAGTACCTGACCGACCACGGCGTCACGATCTGGGACGAATGGGCCGACGAGAATGGCGATCTTGGCCCCGTCTACGGCAGGCAGTGGCGCTCCTGGCCGGACGGCCATGGCGGCTCGATCGACCAGATCGCGGGCCTGCTCAAGGAGATACGCCGCAATCCCCAATCGCGTCGGCTGATCGTTTCGGCGTGGAATCCAGCCGAAGTGGAGGCGATGGCGCTGCCGCCCTGCCACTGCCTGTTCCAGTTCTACGTGTCCGAGGGTCGGCTGTCCTGCCAGCTCTACCAGCGTTCGGCCGACATCTTCCTCGGCGTGCCGTTCAACATTGCGTCCTACGCGCTGCTGACGCTGATGGTGGCGCAGGTGACCGGGCTGAAGCCAGGCGATTTCGTCCATACGCTGGGCGATGCGCATCTCTATTCGAACCATTTCGAACAGGCGCGCGAGCAGTTGCGGCGCACGCCGAGGGCACTGCCGACGATGTGGATCAATCCTGAGGTGAAGGACCTGTTCGCCTTCCGCTTCGAGGATTTCCGGCTGGAAAACTACGTGGCCGATGCCTCGATCAAGGCGCCGATCGCCGTCTAAGGCATGCCGATATTCAGGTGATGCCGGCCTGAGCCCCCGTCCGACCATCACGTCCAAGGCCTTGACCACGGCGCAGGGGTGCTTGCCCTTTCGAGCTTGAGGTCGGCGACGGCCTCGTTGGTGATCGACGCGGTGACGATGGCGCCGCCGCCAATGTCGATCCTGACATGCGAAGTGGTGGCTCTCGTGACGATCCCGATGATCGTTCCCTTGAGCACACTGGGGCGCTGATCTTCATCGTGCTCTCCATTGCTTTTATGGATGCCGTTCTCCGAAAACCGAGGTCACTTCTGGGTAACATGCATTGGGGTTTCCCACTCGTCGTACCCAGAACAATCGACGGGGCATGGGCGTTTTCGCAAGTCGTCAGCCTTCCCTTGTTATATTCATATGGATATATCGATCGACGGGCCTCGCGCCGCACGGGTTTCAAACCAGGGAGAGTTTTGGATGACGCGCAAAGGTTTCGGGTTGAGGGCGATCGCCATTGGCGGTCTCGCGGCGACGTTGATGGCTGTGGTGCCGGCCGCACATGCGCAAGACAAGGTCGTCGTTTTCGCGGCGGCCAGCCTCAAGGACGGGCTCGATGGGGTGAACAAAGCCTGCGAGGCCGATGTCGGCTCGGCCGCGACCGTCTCCTACGCGGCAAGCTCGGCCCTGGCCAAGCAGATCGAGGCGGGGGCGCCTGCCGACGTCTTCATTTCGGCCGATCTCGACTGGATGAAATATCTTTCCGACAAGAAGCTGACCAAGGCCGACACCGAGGTGAAGCTGCTCGGCAACCAGATCGTGCTGGTGGCACCGAAGGATTCGAAGGTCGAGACCAATATCGAGAAGGGTTTCGACCTCGCCAAGCTTGTCGGCGACGGCAAGCTCGCCATGGGCGACTTCAAGGCGGTGCCGGCCGGCAAGTACGGCAAGGCGGCACTGGAATCGCTCGGCGTCTGGTCCTCGGTCGAGGGCAAGGTGGCGCAGGCCGAGAATGTGCGCGCGGCGCTCAAGCTGGTTTCGACAGGCGAGGCCGCTCTCGGCATCGTCTATGCCACCGACGCGCATGCCGACACGGGCGTCAAGGTGGTCGGCACCTTCCCGGAGGATTCGCATCCGCCGATCATCTACCCGGTTGCCCAGACGGCCGATTCGAAGGACAAGGATACGACCGCCTTCCTGAAATGCCTGCAGTCCGCCAAGGCCGGCGCGCTCTTCAAGGAACAGGGTTTTACCGTGCTTACGCCGAGCAACTGAACAGGGCCCGATCGCGCAATATGACCTGGCTGCTGGACCTCACTCCCGATGAATGGAATGCGGTCCGGCTGTCCGTCAAGGTGGCGACCGTGGCGATGCTTTTCAGCCTGCCACCGGGCATCTTGATTGCCCTGCTGCTTGCCCGCGGACAATTCTGGGGCAAGACGCTGCTTAACGGCGTCGTTCACTTGCCGCTGATCCTGCCACCTGTCGTGACGGGCTATCTCCTGCTTTTGACCTTTGGCAGGCGCGGTCCGGCCGGCGCCTTCCTGGCCGAGCATTTCGGCATTGTCTTCTCGTTTCGCTGGACGGGTGCGGCACTGGCTTGCGGCGTCATGGGCTTTCCCCTGATGGTGCGGGCAATCCGGCTGTCGATCGAAGCGGTGGACCGCAAGATGGAGGCGGCGGCAGGAACGCTTGGCGCCAATCCCTTGTGGGTGTTCGCCACCATCACGCTGCCGCTGATCCTGCCCGGGCTGATCGCCGGCGCCATCCTGGCCTTCGCCAAGGCGATGGGCGAGTTCGGCGCGACCATCACCTTCGTGTCCAACATCCCCAACGAAACGCAGACGCTGCCCTCGGCGATCTACACTTTCACGCAGGTGCCGGGCGGCGATGAGGGCGCATTGCGGCTGACATTGATCTCGATCGTCATCTCGATGGCGGCTTTGGTCGCTTCCGAAGTTTTGGCGCGGCGGGTCGGGCGGCACATGGACATCGAATGAGCGTGGTTCTCGACATCGGCCACCGGGTCGGCGATTTCGCCATCGAGGCACGCTTCGAGAGCGCCGGGCGGCTCACCGCGCTGTTCGGGTCGTCCGGGTCGGGCAAGACCACACTCATCAACATGATCGCCGGGCTGATCCGACCCGACAAGGGCCGCATCGAGGTGGATGGCCGTGCACTGGTCGACACCCGTGCCGGCATTTTCGTGCCGAAGCACCGGCGCCGCATCGGCATGGTGTTCCAGGACGCGCGCCTGTTTCCACATATGAGCGTGGCCAGCAATCTGCGCTATGGCCGCTGGTTCACGCCGGCCAAGGAGCGCTACGCCGACATGGATGCCGTCGTCGACCTGCTCGGCATCGGCCCGCTGCTGAACAGGCGCCCGTTGAAGCTCTCGGGCGGCGAGAAGCAGCGCGTGGCGATCGGCCGGGCGCTGCTCGCCAGCCCCGGACTGTTGCTCATGGACGAGCCGCTGGCCTCGCTCGACGAGGCGCGCAAGGCCGAGATCCTGCCCTATATCGAACGGCTGCGCGATGAGACGAAGATCCCGATCGTCTATGTCAGCCATTCGGTCGCCGAGGTGGCGCGGCTGGCCAGTGACGTGGTGATGCTGGCGCAAGGCAAGGTTGTTGCCAGCGGTCCGACCGAGGCGGTGATGCAAAGGCTCGACCTGCTGCCGGCGGAAGAGCGCGGCGAGGGCGGTGCGGTGCTGGACACCAAGGTGCTTCGCCACGACGAGACTTTCGGCATGACCGTGCTCGCCTCGGCCGCCGGAGAAATCCGCGTCCCGCGCGTGGCGATGAAAACCGGGGCTCCCGTGCGTGTTCGCATCCGTGCTCGCGATGTGATGATCGCCACGGAAAAGCCGACGGGCCTCAGCGCGCTCAACATCCTGCCCGGCACAATCGTCGCGATTCGCCCGGGCGAAGGGCCGGCGGTCGAGGTCGACATCGATTGCAATGGCGCAACCGTGCTCGCCCGCATCACCGAACAGTCGCGGCAGGCGCTGGAACTGCGGCTCGGCGGCAAGGTTTTCGCCGTGGTCAAGACAGTGAGTTTCGACCGGGCCAACACCAGCGCCGGCCTGACGCTCGATGTCGATGGCTGACAGAAGCGACGATCGCCGCTATATTGATTTGGAATAACGGTGTCGCCGAAGGCTTCGGCAGGAGTCATGGCGACCGCGGAGGAGCAAAGATGCCATCGCTGAGCCTGCGGATAAATCTCGACCCCGACGGGCGGATCGGTCCGGGCAAGATCGAGCTTCTGGAGCAGATCGCCACCTTCGGCTCGATCTCGGCCGCCGCGCGCTGCATGGAGATGTCCTACAAGCACGCCTGGGATCTGGTGGAGGACATGAACCGGGTGTTCGGCAAGCCGCTGGTCGCCGCGCAGACCGGAGGCCGCAAGGGCGGCGGCGCACAGCTGACGGCCATTGGCCTGGCGGTGGTCAGCCGTTTCCGCGCCATCGAGCGTGCGGCCACGGCGGCGGCGGCGATGCATATGGACGCGCTGCAGGCGGAGATTGATGCGGGCTGAGAGGCGGAGGGAGGTTTCTCACCGCCAACGCAATCGGGTCAGCTCACCGCCCGGACCACATACCGCGATCGTGCCGCCTATACCATCACCGCAATCCCCAGCTCTCGATTGATTGTCGCGCTCGACCATGATTGGTAGTTTCGCAATTTCGCCAACAAGACCAATGAGGAATTTGAGATGGACGCCGCTCCGCCAGAGTTCAACCGAAATGCCCTCGCTTCTCTTGTCGACGGCAAATCAACGCTTGAGGTGGGGCCTTTCACGAATCCGACTTTGCGCGGTCCAAACGTTAAATATTTCGACGTCATGGACAAACAAGGACTGATCAACAGGGCTAATGCGATCGGTTATGTCTATACCGTCCCGGTGGATATCGACTATGTTTCCAGCACCGGCGACTTGAGCATCGTGGACAAAAAGTTTGATTTTTGCCTGAGCAGTCACTGCGTCGAGCATCAACCAGACCTGATTTACCACTTGAACCAAGTCGCAAGGATTCTCACCGCGACGGGCAGATACCTCCTGATTATCCCGGACAAGCGCTACTGCTTCGACCATTTCATCGCAGAGAGTTCAATTGCCGATTTCATCGGCGCTCGAGGCAACAAAGTTCACAGCGCAAAGAGCGTCATCGAACACATAGCTCTAGCCACGCATAATGATCCGGTTCGCCATTGGGCCGGCGATCACGGGGTGCCAAGATTTCGGCACAATCTGTCCAGTGTTTCCGTGGCCATGAGCCAGTACGACACCTCCGGCGGGGCCTACATCGATGTTCACGCTTGGCAATTTACACCTCAAAGTTTTCGCTCGGGAATAGAGGTACTTTCCAATCTCGGTCTCATTGGGCTGGAAGTAGAGCAAGTCTATGCCACGCCGCACAACACTTTTGAGTTCTGCGCCATCTTGAAGCGACGGCTGGCGTAGAGAAGCAGCGCGTGGCGATCGGGCGGGGACTGCTCGCCGGACCCAGATTGCTGCTCATGGGTGACCCTCAGGCCTGGCTCGACGAGGCGCAGGGCCGAGATCCTGCCCTCGATTGCAATGGCGCAGCCGTGCCGGCCCGCATCACCGGACGAGGGGCGACCAGAAGGCCGCCCCCGTCGTTTTCTTACTCCGAGAGCGTGAACGGAGCCGTGTACTTGTCGACATTGTCCTTGGTGATGAGGAGGCAGTCGAAGAGCTGCTTCTCGGTGGCGGCGCCGGTCTTGCCGGTCTTGATGAAGGAGTCAGCCTGCTGCACGGCTTTCGCCGAGTAGACGGCCACCGGCTGCAGCACGGTGTATTGCAGGTCACCCGCCTTGATGGCGGCTACAGCGTCCGGCGACCCGTCGAAGCCACCGACCTTGATGCCTGACAGTTTTCCGGCCTCCTTCAGCGCCGCGATCGCGCCGAGCGCCATTTCGTCATTGCCGCTGGTCACGCCGATGATGTCGGGATGGGCCTGGAGCAGGCTCTGCATCTTGTCGTGGCCCTGGGTGCGGTCCCAGTTGGCGACTTCCGAGCCGACTTTCTTGAGGTCGGGATACTGGCTGATCACGGTCTCGTAGCCGTTTGACCGTGTCGCGGCATTGTTGTCGGACGGCGCGCCGAGCAGTTCGACATAGTTGCCCTTCTCGCCAATGGCCGTCACCCATTGCTGGCCGCCGAGTGCGGCGCCCTGGGCGTTGTTCGAGACGAGCTGCGCCTTGGCGAGGCCCTCCTGGTTGATCTCGGCATTGACGAGGAAGACAGGGATGTTGGCGGCGATCGCCTTCTTCACCGCGCCGATCGAACCGCTGGCGTCGGCCGGGTCCAGGATGATGGCCACGGACTTGTTGGTGATCGCCGTGTCGATCAGCTTGCTCTCGGTGTTGGTGTCGGCCTTGGAGGCGCCGACGGTCGCGGTGTAGCCGAGCTTCTCGGCTTCGGCCTTGGCGACATTGCCTTCGGTGAGCCAGTAGGGGTTGGCGGGATCGATGACGATGATCGAGATGAGGCCGCCGGCCGACGCCGCGCTTGCCGCGACGATCGGTGCGGCCAGGGCAAAGGCCGAGAGCATCAGAATTCTGGCACTGCGATACATAGAGTTCCTCCTTTGGTTAGCAATCGCGCCGGTCAACCGGCGGTCTTCTCGAGGGCGGGATCGGCCGTTGTGGCCTTGTCCTTTTGTGGAGAAGTGGGAGAGCTGCCGGCCGGGCTCGGAAGCTTGACGCGGCGGCGGTACTGGATGGCATTGAGCAGCACCGCCAACACGATGACCGCGCCGGTGAAGACTGTCTGCCAATATGCGGAGACGCCGATGATCACCAGACCATCGGACAGGAAGCCGATGACGAAGGCGCCGACCAGCGTGCCACGGATGTTGCCCCGACCACCGGTGAGGGCCGCGCCGCCGATGACGACCGCGGCAATTGCCGTGAGCTCGTATGAGGTGCCGGCGGTCGGGCCCGCCGAGGTCAGCTCGGAGGACAGGATGAGGCCGGCCACGGCCGCGCAGATGCCCGAGAGCATATAGACCGAGACCTGCACCTGCTTGACCGGCACGCCAGAGAGTTCGGCGGCGCGCTCGTTGCCGCCCGAAGCGTAGAGCCAGCGGCCGAAGGCGGTGCGGTTGAGGATGATGCTGCCGATGATGGCGATGACGGCCATGACCAGCACGCCGATCGGGATGTCGAGCAGGCGGTTGAAGCCCAGCCATTCGAAGCCGGTATTGCCGAGTTCCGGTTTGCCGCCGAGATCGTTGTAGGTCAGGCCATTGGTCATCAGCAGGGCTGCGCCGCGCACGACGTACAGCATGCCGAGCGTGGCGACGAAGGCGGGTACCTTCAGCCAGGCGATAAGGACGCCGTTGACCAGGCCGACCAGCGCGCCGAGCACGCAGACCAGTACCGCGACGACCCAGACCGGCGGG
>NZ_PNOT02000307.1 GCF_002879535.1 Mesorhizobium intechi | reverse complement strand
GTTCTCCGCATCGTGCGAAATTTGGTCAGCGAGCCTGCCCTCGTCGCCGGAGCACGGCTGCCAACTGGGCGAGCATGCTCCGGCTCCCTGGTCTCGAATTGAAGGGAAAGTCTTATCAATTTGTTTGCGTTGGCACGTCATAGTAGGGACGGCTAACGGAGTGAAATGGGATGAAGCTCGACCTGTCGCCGACCAGTTGGGGCAGGGTGATCGCTGTCACCGCCGCGGGCACGGCATTCTTCATTGCCGTGGCGTTTTTCGTCGATTCGTTCAATTTCCCCTATCTCTCGCCCGAGGCCGTCTGGCGCGCGCAAATGACGGACCTCATGCTGCCCCTGGTGCTGGGCGGGTCGTTTCTGTTTTTTCTCATGTGGAAGATCCGCCAGCTGGCGATCGCTCAGCGCGACCTCGGCATCATCGCCGCCACCGACAGTCTGACGGCGGTGCTGAATCGCGGCGCCTTCTCGATGCTGGTCGAGGCCTATCTCAAGGAAACCCGCAAGCAGGAACAGACCCGTTCCGGCGCACTGCTGATCATCGACGCCGACCACTTCAAGTCTATCAACGACCGCCTCGGCCATGACTGTGGCGACCAGGCGCTCAAGCTGATCGCGCAGGCGATCAAGGGACAGCTGCGCGGCAGCGATATCGTCGGTCGCATCGGCGGCGAGGAGTTTGGCGTGTTTCTTCCCGGTGTCGACCCCTCGCAATCCTGGCTGGTTGCCGAAGGCATCCGCCGGAGGATTCGCGAAATGGACTTTTCGCCCGGCGGCCGCGCCTGTCCGCTTTCCGTCAGCATCGGCGGCACCAGCTTCAGCGGGCCGACGACTTACGAGGCGATATTCTCCGCCGCAGACAGACGGCTCTATGCCGCCAAGTCGAATGGCCGCGATCAGGTCAGTTTCGATCCGGCGGAAGCCGCCCTGGTGTCTCAGTCCAGCGCCGCCACGGTGCATTGAGCTCAACCTTGCTAGGCACGCAGGCGGCCGCTTCCTTGACGCCTTCTCGTCGGCGTGCTTCCTCCGGCCGAGGTGATGCATGGCGCATCGCTGGAAACGTTCCTGGTTTCTTGAGCGCCCGGGCCGCAGGTGTAACCACAACCTGCTTCGGTGCCGGCGAACGAGTGGCGGGACGGCCCGGGTCAGGCAAGCGCGGCGATCATGATCCATTTGTTCAACGGCTTTCAGAACCCGTTTGGCGGCAGCGAGCGCGAAACCCTGGACCTGTATCGGCTGTTGAGTGCCGACCGGGAGGTGCGTCTTTGGGCAACCTCGTCGCGCGTTTCCGGTGAACTGATGCGGCAATTTCCGATTCGCCGCGTCTCGCCGGCAGGGCGCGAGGTGCCTGACGGCGGCACCTATGTCTTCCTCGGTGCGCATTGGCGTAACAAGGTGTGGCCTTACCTGATCCGACGGCCACGCCGGCTGATCTATGTCTTCAACACCTTTCATCCCAAGATCATCGGGTTGACGACCGGCATGCCGCGTCTGCTGGGCTGGCCCGGCGCCGAATTGGTGCTGATCTCAGAATTCCAGCAGCGCATGTTGCAGGTCGAAGGCGTCGTGCATCCGTCGCCAATCGATATCGGGCGTTTTTCGCCACGATCGGCAAGATCGGACCGTCCGTTCACGGTGGGAAGGCTGAGCCGCGACACGGCGGACAAGCATCATGCCGACGATCTGGCGCTCTACGAGGCATTGCTGGCCGACGGCGTTGCGTTGCGGATCCAGGGCGGCATGCCGCTCAAGGACAGGCTCGCGCCGCATCCGCAACTCGAACTCCTGCCGCAGGGCCAGTTCGCAGCCGAGCAGTTTTTGCCGACGCTCGACGTCTTCTACTATCGCACCGGTTCGCATGTGGAGACCTTCGGCCGCGTGGTGTTCGAGGCGATGGCCTGCGGTTTGCCCGTGGTCTGCCATTCGCATGGCGGCTATGCCGACCATATCAGCCATGGCGAAAACGGTTTTCTCTTCGAGACGACGCAACAGGCGGCGCAAATCCTGGCCGAACTCAAGGCCGATCCCGCGCTGCGGGCTGACGTGGGCCGCAGGGCGCGGCAGACCGTCGAGCGACTGTTTTCGCCGCTGGCATTGCAACAGCGGCTGGATTTCTATCGGCGTTAGCGATACCGGGCGCGGATCACGGTTTGCCCACTCCGTTCGTCATCAATCTCGACATCGCCAAAGCTGACATGCAAAAGAATCAACCGGCGGACCGCTTCGGCGCCACCAGATCGAGCGGGACATCTGACCAATGACATTGATGGGCGCGGCGGCACTACTGATCCTGGTCCTTACCTATGCCGGCGTCGCCATCGGCCGCATCCCTGGCCTGCGCCTGGACCGGGCGGGCATCGCGCTGCTTGGCGGCGCCGCGATGATCGCCATTGGCGCGATCAGCATGGAGGACGCCTATCGCGCCATCAATTTCGACACGATCACGCTTCTGCTCGGCATGATGATCGTGGTGGCGCATCTGAAGGTTTCCGGCGCCTTTCGTGGCCTGGGCGCCATCGCCATCGAACACGCGCACGCGCCCTTCATGCTCCTGGTGATGGTGACGCTGCTGACCGGCGTCCTGTCAGCCTTTCTGGTCAACGATGCCATCTGCCTGGTGATGGCGCCGATCGTCGTCCACGTCACCCGCGTCATCAATCGCAACCCGATCCCCTATCTGATCGCCACCGCCACCGCGTCGAACTGCGGCAGCGTCGCCACCATCACAGGCAATCCGCAGAACATGGTCATCGGCGCCCTGTCGGGCATTTCCTATCCCGCTTTTTCGGCGGCGCTGGCGCCGGTCGCCCTGTTCGGCCTCATCGCGGTCATCGTCATCGTGCGCGTCGTCTATCGCGCCGAATTCACCCGCACCGCTGAATTGACGCCGCATATCTCGCGCGGCCGCATGCATCGCGGGCAGGTGCTGAAGGCCGTGATCGTTTGCATCGGGCTGGCCATCGCCTTCTTCGCCGGCGTTTCCGTTGCCAAGGCGGCACTGATCGGCGGCGCCATTCTCCTGCTCACCCGCGCAATAAAGCCGGACCGCATCTACCGTGAGATCGATGGCCCGCTGCTGTTCATGTTCGCCGGTCTGTTTGTGGTGGTCGCCGGCGCCGAAAGGACGTTGCTGACGCCTGATCTCGTCGCCTCGGCCAAGAATCTCGGCCTCGACGATGTCTGGCGCCTGTCCGGCTTCACCGCGGTACTCTCCAACATCATGAGCAATGTTCCGGCGGTGCTGGCGCTGCGACCGTTCATACCTGGGTTGGAAAGCCCCGACCGGGCCTGGCTGGTGGTGGCGATGAGTTCCACGCTCGCCGGCAATTTCACGCTGCTCGGCTCGGTCGCCAACCTGATCGTCGCCGAGCAGTCCAAGGCCGCAGGCACACCCTTGTCGTTCGGTGCCTTCTTCAAGGTCGGCTTGCCGCTGACGCTGATCACGCTCATCGCCGGCACCGCATGGCTGGCCTTCGGGTTCTAGCGGGAGTGGCCAAGCTGTGACGAAGACGAATCAAGGCGAAAGCGGCGATCTGGTACGACGTGCGGTGGCCGCTTTCAATTCCGGCAATCACGGCCAGGCAATGCAGCTGTGCGAGCTAGGCCTGCAGCAACACCCGAACGATCCGGCGCTTTGCCATCTTCTGGCGGCGGTCTTGTTCGCCAGGGCGGATTTCTCGGGGGCTCGCACGCACATCGAGACGAGTCTCGCCGCTCATGCGGATAATGTGCCCGCCTTGATTCTCGCATGCAGGATTGCCCGGGCCGACGGCCGGTTCGAAGCAGCGTTGCAACAGCTGGATCGCGCGGCAAAGCTGTCATCACAGGTGGAAATACTGATCGAGCGGGCACGTACCCTCGATCAGGCAGGCAATGCTTTGGCCGCGAGCGAATGGTGGACACTTGTCTTGCAAAGGGGTTCAAAATCCGAGGAGGCCGCGGCGCGCCTCGGACGCCTTGCCTGGCAACGCGGCGCGTCTGTTGAAGCGGAGGGTTTCCTCGAACGCGCCGTCGCCGGCGGCGGGCATCCGGCTGCCTGGTTTGATCTCGGCTTGGTCCGTCAGGATATGCGCAAGTTCCGCGCCGCCGCCCAGGCCTATCGACGCGTGCTGGAGATGAGCCCGGATACCCCGGAGGCTGCGGTCAATCTGGGCGTTGTCTTGCAGGAAACTGGTGATCTCGATGGGGCGATGCTGGCGTATTCAACGGCCTATCGTCTGCGCCCATCCACGTTCGGCGTCATTGCCATGGCGCTTACATCGGCACCGAGTGGCCGGCTGTGGCTTGACGAGGAGGCACTGCGTCGCTCACTCGCCAGTGGAGCGCCCCCGCCGGGCGCGAAACCGCTTGCGGTAGACACCCGGCGTTGACAGGACATCAGCGACCGTGCGGGCATAAGACGCCTGCCGCCCTTCGTCGAACACCTCGTATTCCAGCTGCGGCGCTGTCCGCGGAACGGCAAAGCACTGTGCGACCGGGGTTCCTTTCCCGAGCACGCCGGAGAACCCGGGTTCCGTCCAGACCGCCGGGAAATTGATGCCGCCATCGCTGAACCGGTCGGAATCCACCAGCCCGGTCACCAGCCTGAAAGGAAGATCCTCGCGATTGACCGGATGCGTGGCGAACAGCGACCAGCCTTCCTCGACCTCTATGGTCCAGAAACTGTTGAATTTGAGGGCGGCTTGGCCGGGGGTAGCAAGCGGGCTGCCGGTGAGTTGCCCCGGCGTGTGGAAGCTCAATGGCGCTCTGGGGTGGTTCTGCGTGACCGGTTCTGGAATCTGCCAGTCCCACGAAAAGGTGCCCTTGTCGACGACGACGTCGCACGGCAGCAGGACCATGAAGCCGTAGGTCATCGCATCGACAACGGGTGGGCATTGCTTGAGCGTGCGAATGTCGCGGCCGTGGATCGCCGAATAGGCGGTGGCGGGCATGGCGCGCAGCCATTCCGGCAGAGCGCCGCGCGCCGGGACCGGGCGCGGCAAATGCTCGACCAACATTGGATCACATCGAAAGATGATGCGCATCACCGCCTCCCTGGCATTGCGATATCATGCTTGCCGGCCGCGCTCCAAGCCACGGTTGGTCAATCCTTGTTCCGCGATCTCGCCCGGACAAGCGTGGCCGCTGCCCGTCCTGCCGCCTCGATGTAATCGGGATTGCGGTGGACCAGCATGATCGAAAAGGAGCCATCGATCAAAAGCACGATCTCGCGGGCCACCGCCTGGGGTTCCTCGACGCCGTGGTCCGACAACGCGCCGGCCAGCCATGCCTCGAAATTCGACTTGTGGCGTGATCCGACCTTGATCGCCGGATGGCCGGGCATCGAAGCGAGTTCGGCGGCCGTGCGCAGGAAACCGCATCCCTTCCATTTCGGATGGCGCGCAGCCCGCGCCAGATTGGCGAAGATCGCCTCGACCTTGCCGTGTGCGCCGCCTTCGGCGGCATCGAACCAGCCGGCCATTTGCCGCAGATTGGGCTGGTCGCGCCCGTCGAGATAGGCGGCGACGAGATCGTCCTTGCTCTTGAAGTGGTAGTAGAGCGTCCGCTTGGTGAGGCCCGCCTTTTCGGCAATCGCGTCGACGCTGACGCGGCCGATTCCCTCGGCATAGAACAGCTTCGTCGCGGCATCGACGATGCGTTTGCGGGTCGGGCTGGCGGCCTCAAGCATGAGCCATGTATACCGACTAGTGAATATACACGCAATCGAAAGCGTGATTCCCTTCCGTCGTATCTGGAAAGGAAGAACAATGGCCGATCTTGTCTTGAACGAGACCCGCGACGGGGTAAGCGTCCTCACCCTCAACCGCCCGGAAAAGCTCAATGCGCTGAACTACGCCCTGGTCGATCGCCTGCTCGCGATACTCGACACGATAGAGACCGACAATGCGGTCCGCGCCGTCATCCTGACCGGGGCCGGCGAGCGCGCCTTCTCCGCCGGCGGCGATATCAACGAATTCTCATTGAGTGTAGCTGCGGGCACGGATGTGGCGCTGCGCGACTTCGTCCTGCGCGGCCAGCGACTGACGGCAAGGCTTGAGGCCTTCCGCAAACCCATCATCGCCGCCGTCAATGGGATTGCCTTCGGCGGAGGCTGCGAGATCACGGAGGCCGTGCCGCTGGCCATCGCCAGCGACCGCGCCCTGTTCGCCAAGCCGGAGATCAACCTCGCAATGCCGCCGACCTTCGGCGGCACGCAGCGCCTGCCGCGGCTGGCCGGGCGCAAGCGCGCGCTGGAACTGCTTTTGACGGGGGCAACCTTTTCGGCTGAACGAGCGGCCGAACTCGGCCTCGTCAACAAGGTTGTGCCGCATGCCGAGCTGATGCCGGCAGCGCACGATCTTGCCCGCCGCATCGTCACGCATTCGCAGGCAGCGCTGGCCGGCATTCTCACCGCGGTGGCGCGCGGCATCAACCTCGGTATCGCCGAGGGATTGTCGGTCGAGGCCGAGCAGTTCGCCCGCATGGCCCCGACCGCCGATCTCAGGGAAGGCCTTGCGGCGTGGATCGACCGGCGCAAGCCCAGCTACGACGGCTCCTGGACCCACATCGCGAGGCCGGACGAGACAAGGCGCGCCTCGCTGAGGCTCGATCAGGTTGCGGGGCAGGCCAAAGTGTCGAGATGAGGCGTCATGTCGGAGTGCGGCGTCGATGGCCGTCACTTCGCCCTGACGATGAACCCCAACTGCCCCAGCACTTTCACCGCGCCGCTCTTGCCGCCCTCGAAGTCGCCCGAAGCCAGCCTCTTGCCGGTGGCGAATTCGTAGGCGGTGCCGAGGATCGCCTTCGGTGGGTAGAGGCGGTCGTCTACCACCAGCTCGTAGGTCGTGGTCGGGGCAAAGCCGTGCTCGGCGAAGAATCGCTCGGGCCCCCGCCGGTCATACTCTTCCATCGCGCGCGTGACGTGGCGCGGGTCACGCTGTTCCAGGCAATCATGCCATCCTCCTCAGATCGAGTTCACTTCGCCGCCATCCATGCGCAGCGTCGAGCCGGTCATCCAGTGCGCGGCGGGTGACGCCAGCAAGGCCAGCTCGGCGATCTCTTCCGGCTCGCCGTAGCGGGCAATGCCGGCTTCTCCGGGGAAGTTGGCCGTCACCTCCTCGACGCTCATCCTGTGCGGCGGCGCCCGGCGTTCGAGACAGGAGCGGCGGCGGCCGGTCATCACCGGACCGGGCACCCTGTTGACCTGCCCCTCGTCGGCGATGCCGCGGTCGGAGAAGGCTTTTGCCAGTGCCACGATCGCGGCGTTGATCGTGCCGAGGGTGGCATAGGGCGCCTTGGGAAACAGTGCCGAATTGCTCGACATCAACACCACGGCGCCCGTGGCGCCGGCCACGCCGCGATGGTAAGCCGGCGGGCGCCTGATCGCTTCTTCGAGCTTTGGCAGGCTGCGCGCGACCAGTGCGTAGAGTTCACGCGCCAGCCGGACGACGGTGGCCTGGCCGATGCGCTGGCTGGCACCGGTGACAATGGCGGCGGAGCTCGACATGGCAAGTCTCCTCTTTTCGCGTCAATCAAGGAAGTCGAGGACCGCTTTGGCGATCTCGTTGGCATGCGTTTCTAGCGCGAAATGGCCGGTGTCGAGGAAACGCACCACCGCGTCCGGCATGTCGCGCTTGAACGCTTCGGCGCCGGGCGGCAGGAAGAACGGGTCGTTCTTGCCCCACACCGCCAGGAACGGTGGCTTGTGGGTGCGGAAATAGGCCTGGAAGGCGGGGTAGAGGGCGACATTGCTCTTGTAGTCGCCGAACAGGTCGAGTTGCACTTCCTCCGCGTCCGGTCGGTCAAGATAGTAGCTGTCGAGCGAGTGGCCGTCGGGCGAGACCAGATCCACCGGCGCGCCATGCGTGTATTGCCAGGCGATCGCCTCGGGCTTGAAGGCGGGGCGCAACGCCTCGCGGTTGGCCGGTGAGGGGTCGCGCCAATAGGCGCGGATCGGGTTCCAGTCGTCGCCGAGACCTTCCTCATAGGCATTCCCGTTCTGCGAGATGATCGCGCTGATGCGCTCAGGGTGCTCCAGCGCCAGCCGGAAACCGGTCGGCGCGCCATAGTCGAACACGTAGAGCGCGTAGCGGTCGAAGCCGACCACTTCGGTGAAGCGGTCGATGATCTCAGCAAGGTGGTCGAACGTATAGGCAAATCTTTCGCGTGGCGGCATGTCGGAGCGCCCAAATCCCGGCAGGTCGGGCGCGATGATGTGAAAACGGCCGGCCAGCAGCGGAATGAGGTCGCGGAACATGTGGCTCGAGCTGGGGAAGCCATGCAGCAGCAGCAGTTTCGGTGCGCCTGGCGTACCGGCCTCGCGATAGAAGATGTTGAGGCCGTCGATGTCTGTGTTGCGGTAGGCGGTCATGCTTCTCTCCATTGTAGTAACCTAAAACCCTGTGTTCGGAAGGTTATCCAGATTGGGCGAGAAATCCCGCCGCAGGCTCGCGACCGCATCGAGCTGGCATGCGTTGGCTCCTTTTCGGGCCAAATCGATGGGTAACCTCTATAATGTATTTAGAACGGTTACGGGTATAAGTGTAACTTGTCAATCTGACTTGAAGGGGTTATCACTGATTTGTGTTCAGGGCGCTCGGCGGGACCGATGCGCGATTGGAGTTGTGATGACCGCTGCGATCTTTGTCGGTGACGCGCTCGGCCTCGATTTCCTCAATTCGATCGCGACGCCGCTCGACACCCCTGTCGACTGGATCAAGGACGGCGAGGGATTGCTGGATTGGGTCGAACAGGCGCGGCTGGCGCCGTCGGAAGCGCTTGGGGAGATGCGCAAGCAAGCTCTCCCGGGCGAACTCGACAAGGTCGCCGATCAGGCACGCCGCCTCAGGGAATGGTTTCGCGGGTTCGTGCGCGAACATAAGGGGCGTCCGCTGGCCACACAGGATCTCGCGCAACTGGAGCCGCTCAACCGGCTGCTCGAGCGCGACGAAGCCTTTACCCGGATCGTCGTCCTAGCCGACAAGGCGAGGCCTGCGGGCGACGAGATCCCTTTTCAGCTTCAGACGGCCCGCAAATGGCGATCGCCCGAGGCGCTTCTGCTGCCGATCGGCGAAGCGCTGGCGCGGTTCGTCTGCAGCGAGGATTTTTCACATGTGAAAGCCTGCGAGGGCTCGGCCTGCACGCTGCTGTTCGTCGATCACACCCGCGGCCATCGGCGCCGCTGGTGCAGCATGGCGCAGTGCGGCAACCGGGCAAAGCAGGCCGCGCATCGTCATCGCATCAAGGCGCATCACGATTAGCAGCGGCGGCTTCTGCAAAAGTTGGACCGGGGCCGTGAAGCTGGCGGCTCTGCGCCGCCAGCCCGCGATGGCGTCACGGCGCCACGTTCACGTGACCCTTCATGTTGGGGTGGAAGCGGCAGAAATAGTCAACCGATCCCGCCGCCTGCAGTGTCAGGTTCGCCGATTTCTTTGGCTGGATCATCACCTCCCAGCCGCCTTTGACGGTGGCGGTGTGGGCAACCACGTCCTTGTTCACCCATTCGATCGTGTCGCCGACCTTCGCCTCGACGGTTGCCGGTGAGAAGACGAGCTTGTCGATGGTGACTTCGATGGTTGCGGCCGCCGCCGGCGCCGTCATAAGCGCCAGAGAGGCCAGCCATGGCAGACCGATCGAGACGCCCGCCTTCATTTCAGCATGCCGGCGACATGTTCGGCGTGCTGCTCATGCCCCTGGAAGATCTTTAGGCCGGTCTCGAGCAGGCTCTTCAGTTCGGCATTGCTGGCCGAAGGAATGAGCAGCGTTTCGAGCGCGCCATTGACCTGCTTGTGATAGGCGACCTCATTCTCGATATAGGCCTTGTCGAAAGCCGCGCCCTTCAGCTTGGCGAGCTTGGCGCGTTCTTCTTCCGCCGCCTTGGTCAGCGCCTGGCTGGTGGCGTTGTCCTCGGGCTTTACCTTGAGCTTCTTGACCAGGTCGAGCGCCTGCTTGTTCACCGCCTCATGGTCGCGCTCCATGTCCTTGGCGAACGCGACGACCTCCTTGTTCTTCGATATCTTGATAGCCTGCTTGGCCGCCTCGATGTCGAGGACGCCGGCTGTGTAGGCGATATGGGCGATCTGCGGGTCGGTCGGCTTGTCGGCAGCCTGCGCGAACGGAGCAGCGCTGACGAAAAGCAGGGCGGCAAGGGCGGCGGTATATCGGGTGAACATGGCATCCTCCTTCGCCCGGCGGCGAGGAAGCGCCGGGCTTACATTCCAGTTGACGCCGATTGGATGCGCGGCCGGGAGAAACGTTCCCGCGAAATCGCGACGGGATCATTCGAAGCCCAGCCGTCCCATCACCGCCTTGGTCAAACGCTCGCAGCGGCGGCCGGCGAAAGGGAAGGCGTCGAGCAGGACCGGGCCGATCTGGTCATCCAGCGCCTTGCGCAACAGACTGCGTGCCCGGTGCAGCCTTGTCTTGACGGTCTCCGCCCGCACGCCGAGCAGATCGGCGGTTTCCTCCGTACTCAGGCCCTCGATGACACGGGCCACGAAGACCATGCGGTAGATGTCGGGCAGGCTGTCGGTCGCCCGTTCGACAAGTGCGAGAATCTGCCGCTGCGCCATCGTCCGCTCCGGGTCGTCGTTGGGGTTGAGGGGAAAGCGGATGATTTGCGTTTCCGGATTTTCGGGCATCGCCACGGTGCCGCGCCTCTTGCGCAGGCTGCCGAGCGCTTCGTTGATGACGATGCGTGATAGCCAGGTGGCGAGCGAAGAGTCGCCGCGAAATGTCGCCAGATTGGCGAAGGCACGGACATAGGCCTCCTGGACGACGTCCTCGGCTTCGGCGTCGTTGCGCAGTATGCCGCGCGCGATACGATAGAGCCGCTGGTTGTACGTCTTGATGATGGCGCGGACGGCGTCCGCGTCGCGTACCAGGGCTCGCTGTACAAGCAGCAAGTCGCCGGAAATGGCCTCGGCCACCCCGGGCATTTTGACGGGCATTGCGAGCTTGCTCATCGCGACCGGATCTCCCCGAACAGACGCTTGACTGCACGTTGGATGCGCCCGCCGGAAAAAGGTTCCCGGATTTCGGCAACCTGCCTCCGGTATTCTGGAGCAATTCCTGGAAAAGTGTGAGCGGCTTTCCCGGGGAAAGCGCGTAGCACTTTCCCTTGGAAATTGCGTCAAGACAAAGAATCTAAGCCGCCGCCAGTCCTCTGTCTGCAGCCTGCACGCTCGCGGCCGCCGCCAGGAGGTCGGTCTGGGTGATCAGGCCTAGGATGCGCCGTTCGCCATCGACGATGACCACGGCGTGGCTGCGGCCGTCGGTCAGTACGGGAAGCAGGCTCATCGCCGGTGTCTCGGGCGAAGCGGTGCTGGCCTTCGACATCACGCCCTTCACCGTATCGGTCGTCCTCGTCAGCTCGCGCAGACCGACGGCGCCAACGAGCCGGGCATCCGCATCGACCACCGGCAAGGTGCGGATGTTGTGATCGAGCAGTTGCTGGCGCGCCTCGTCGGCGGTGCCCTGCTCGGGCACCGAAACCACGTCGCGGGACATGATGTCCTGGCAAAGCAGCGTCCGGTGTGAGCGCACCATGGCCTGCAGCTCGACTTGCCTCAGGAGCCGTTCGAGATCGTTGCGGTCGATGTCGAAGGTCTCGTCGAGCGTGGTCAGCGCCGCATCGATATCCTCGGGCCGGAAGCCGACGCGCTGCTGCGCCGGGGGATCGGCCGTCCCATGGCTGCTGGCTGCGGGGGCGGCGACATGCGGGTAGTTGCGCCGCGCCAGCCTGTGGAAAAGCAGGCCGAGCGTGACCAGGATGATCGAATTCAAGGCAACCGGCACGAACGGAAACAGGAATCCGGCGCTGACTACCGCCGGCCCGCCGAGCACCGCCGTCAGCGCCGCCGCGCCGCCGGGCGGATGCAGGCAGCGCGTGAACGACATGGCCGCGATGGCGAGCGCCACGGCAAGACCCGAGGCCATGACCGGATCATGGATGAAATGCGCCACCGTCACACCCACCAGCGCCGATATGGAGTTGCCGCCGATGATCGACCAGGGCTGCGCCAACGGGCTCGCGGGCACGGCGAACAGAAGCACGGCGGAGGCGCCCATCGGTGCCACCAGCAGGGCCACATGCGGGCCGCCGCCCATTGCCAGCCCGCTGATCAGGCCGGTCAGCGCGATGCCGATCGTGGCGCCGATACAGGCCAGCAGCCGCTCTCGCAGCGTCGCGCCGGCAAGGATGGGGACAAAGAGACGAAAGGCCATGGCGAGCTTTGTTGGAAATGGATTGGTCGGAAATGCCGTACAGCAGGCAATGCGGCCGAATCCGCGGATTTGAAAGTCAAACAAATCCACAAAGTCGCGGCCCGGCAGAATAATATTGCGCGACGCGCGGCAATGGGATGCCGCGAGCGGCTCGCGCTTTGTCATCAGCGCCAAGGGCTTGCGGTCGTCGGCTGATCTGTCCGGCAGTCAGTCCGTGCGCGCTGGTCAGGCCGTCGCTGCGGCCAAACCGCGCAAAATGTCGGCTTTCAGGTCGTCTACATCCTCGAGGCCGATCTGCAGGCGGATCAACGGGCCTTCATAAGGGCCTTTTGCAACGACGCGGTCGCCGAGCCAGACCGGGACCGCAAGGCTCTCATAGCCGCCCCAGGAATAGCCGAGGCCGAAGATCTGCAGCGCGTCGAGGAAGGCGTGCTGCTCCTTCTGGCCGCCGCCGGCAAGCACGATGGAAAAGATGCCGCTCGAACCGCAAAAGTCGCGCTTCCACAGATCGTGGTCCGGGCAACTGGGAAGGGCAGGGTGGAGCACGCGCGCCACGCCCTTCTGGCCTTCCAGCCACGACGCGATGGCAAGCGCGCTGCGCTGGTGATGCTCCAGGCGCACGCCCATGGTGCGCAAGCCGCGCAGCACCTGGTAGACATCGTCGGGACCCGCGCAGCAGCCGAGTGTGCAGAAGCTCTCATAGAGCTGTTTCCAGTGGCTTTCATTGGCCGAGACCGTGCCCAGCAGCACGTCGGAATGGCCGGCCGGGTACTTCGTCGCCGCGTGGATGGAGATGTCGACGCCGTGGTCGAGCGGCCGGAAGTAAAGCGGCGTCGCCCAGGTGTTGTCCATCATCACGATAGCGCCGGCCGCGTGCGCCGCCTTGGCGATCGCCGGGATGTCCTGCACCTCGAACGTGTTGGAGGCCGGCGATTCCGTGAACACCACCCTGGTGTTGGGCTTGATCAAGGCGGCGATGCCAGCGCCGATATGAGGATCATAATATTCCACCTCGACGCCGAGCCGCTTCAGCATCGTGTCGGCGAAGTTACGGGTCGGATGGTAGACGCTGTCGACGATCAGCAGATGATCGCCGGCCGATACGAAGGCGAGCAGCGGAATCGTCACCGCCGCAAGGCCCGACGGCACCACGATCGTGCCGGCGGATCCCTCCAGCGCGTCAATGGCCTGGGCAAGGGCGTCCGTCGTGGGCGTGCCGCGCGTGCCGTAGGTGTATTTCTGGCTACGGCCAGCCATTGCGGCGGCGTTGCGGAACAGCACGGTCGAGGCGTGCACGACTGGCGGATTGACGAAGCCGAAATAGTCGTGCGGATTGTTGCCCGAATGGGCCAACCGCGTGTTGATGCCCATTTTGCCGGAACCCTGTTCGTTGCCGTCTTTAGCCATTCTTCGTCTTCGCCTGTTTGACAAGGCGCTAGCCATAGTGCGGCGTCATGGACCGCGCAACAGCCCTCCATCCGCCAGGGATAGACTTCGAATATGCCAATTCTCACCTGAACGGCATGGCTGCGGGCCCTGAAACGCGGTGGCCAACGTGTCCGGCAGTGATTGTCGGCGGAGCCGATCGTCCTCGGTCAACCTATTGTAGGCGGCTGGTTGTCGACGAGAGGGCGAGCGCGGCACAGCGTGAAGCGCTGCTTCGCACTGGGCGGACAGGACACCGAACCAGGCGCGACAATATTCGAGGTCTTCTCGACCACGCTGGCGAAATTCCATGACCCGATCTTTGCCCCTGCCGAATTCGAGGTCGACGTCGACGCGCGAACCGGACGGCTGCACGTCGAGGGCCTGGCCGACGGTCATGGCGAGCCGATCAAGAACCCGGTCAGCGGCGCCGAGCATCGGGCATGCATCGACCTGCCGCACGGCTGGACCTATGTGCTGGGCTTGCCATCGACATGGCCATGCCCGCGCCCCCGAAGCCGGCCGGAGCGAGCGGCGATATGGCCGCAATGGACATGTCGAGTATGGACA
>NZ_PNOT02000059.1 GCF_002879535.1 Mesorhizobium intechi | reverse complement strand
CTCCTAATATAAGCGTTCCACCAAATGGAGGAACCGCGATGCCAAGCAACGTCTTCCGCTTCGACGAAAGCTGGGACATTCCCGAAGGCACGCCGCAGCAAGTGTGGGACGTGCTCTCCGACGCCGAATTGCTGCCGCTCTGGTGGGGCGAGGTCTACAAGGAAGTGGTTCCGCTCGACCGCAAGGGCAAGGCGTCAGTCGGCTCGCGGGCAAGGGCGCGGGCGCGCGGCGCCCTGCCCTATGAGCTGAACTTCATCATCGAGGCCGCCGAACTCGAGCCTGGTCGGCTGGTCGTCGTGAAAACCTTGGGCGACTTCGACGGGCTGTGGCGGGCCGAACTGTCGCCGTCGGGCAGCGGCACTCATGTCCAACTGACCTGGCAGGTCACTGTCGAGAGGCCGATCCTCAAATTCCTGGCACCCCTGCTGCGGCCGGCCTTCGCCTGGAACCATCGCTGGACAACGCCGCGCGGCGAAGCCGGCCTGCGGCGCTATCTCAGGCTCGCAACAACGGTGCCTCGGCGCGATGACGCCTGAATCACCAGTTGCGGTTCAACCATTCACGCGCCGGCCGCTCGATGAGGTAATAGCTGCATAGCGCGCAGGCAAAGACCCCGGCCAGCATCGGCCATGGACTGCTGCCTTGCTCATAGACGAATTTGTAGAAGGGCTGCTGCCACAGATAGAGCGAGTATGACCACAGGCCCAACGTCGCCATGGGCCAGGACGAGAGCAATTTGGAAAAAATTGGCGTGCTGAAATCGAGCGCATTGACGGCCAGCGCCAGCAGCGGCACCGCAAGGAGATAGTGAATCGGCGTCGGCACCGGGTCCATGAACAGCAAAACAGCGACCGCCGCCGCCGCAAGGGCGACATAAGGCCCTTTCAGCACCGCCGGCAGCCGGTCTTCGGCCTTGAGCAGGCAGATCGAAGCCGACAGCAGAATCGAGGCGATGTGCACATCGGTGCGCCAGTAGGTAGCTTCGTAATCCAGCCTGAACACCCAGTACGACACCGCGCCATTGGCCATTGCGAGCAAGGCGAGCGTCACCAGCAAAGGGATGACGCGATTGCGGCTGGAGACGAGCGCGCTGATCAACGCCAGGATGATGTAGGCATGCTCCTCGACACAAAGCGACCAGATATGGTCAAGCGCTCCAGCGCGGGTGACGAGAATTCCGGCGTAATTGTAGGTGAATGTCAGCGCCGTCAGCGCCGCCTTCCATTTGAAGGCGATGAACGTGCCGGAGAACCCGATCATGGCAATGATGACGAAGACCAGAAGCGCCGGGTAGATGCGCGAGAAGCGGCGTTTGAAGAACTTCTTCAGCGGGTAGCGTTCGATGAACAGGATCTCGGCCATCAGCCGGCCGCTGAGCACGAAGAAGAATTCGACGCCCAACACGCCCAGATTGATTCCCGGGACCGGAAAAAAATGCCCGATCAGCACCAGGGCGATCGACAGGCCGCGCCAGCCATCGAGATAGGCCAATCTTGTTCTGGCCGATCTGTGGACGACGGATCGTGACGGAACCATCTGGGTCGCGGTAATTTCGGACATGCCGATCCTTCGCATTGGCATGCGAAAGGGCACGGCGGTAGATATCCGAACCCGGCTCGCATTCCCGCCCCAACCCATACTGCAGTGCAATATAGATTTGTGCAAGTGCGAGATTGACGGGCGACATAGTTCCTTGGGCAGCAGGCTGCTGCAATTTCTTCGAGCAAAGACCAGTCGCGTGGCGGAATTCCTTCACGGGCCGCACGGCTGCACACCATCGCACACGAAAAAGGGGCCAGGATGGCCCCTTTCATGTCGGCAACCGATGCTGTCAGGCGTTGGCTGCTGTCACCGCGCGCTTGGCCATGACCGCGATCAGGTTGGCGCGGTAGTCGGCGGAAGCGTGGATGTCGCTCATCAGGTTCTTCGCCGGCACTTTCACGCCGGCGAGCGACGCGGCATCGAAGTTCTTCGCAAGGGCTGCCTCGATCTCCTTCGAGCGGAACACGCCATCGTCGCCGGCGCCGGTCACCGCAACGCTGACGCCGTCCTTGCCCTTGGCCACGAACACGCCGACGATCGCATAGCGAGAAGCCGGGTTGCGGAATTTTTCATAAGCCGCCTTGGCCGGCGCGGTGAAGGAGACCGCCGTGATGATCTCACCATCCTTCAAGGCCGTTTCGAACAGGCCCTTGAAGAACTTGTCGGCCGATATCTCGCGCTTGTTGGTGACGATGGTGGCGCCCAACGCCAGAAGCGCCGCCGGATAGTCGGCTGCCGGATCGTTGTTGGCGATCGAACCGCCGATCGTGCCCTTGTAGCGTACCGCCGGATCGCCGATCAGCGATGCCAGATGGGCCAGCGCGGGGCAGGTCTTCTTGAGCTTCTCGTCGTTGGAGACGTCGAAATGCGTGGTGGCCGCACCGATAGTGACCGTCTTCCCCGATACCTTGATGCCTTGCATCTCCTTGATGCGCGACAGATCGACGAGATCTGAAGGGGCCGCCAGCCGCGTCTTCATGGCAGGTATCAGCGTCATGCCGCCGGACAGCAGCTTGGCGTCGCCGTTCTTCACCAGCTTGGCGGCGTCCGCAACCGAGGCGGCGCGATGGTAGTTGACCGAATACATGGCTGTTCCTCCTCAGTGCTTCGCGGCGCGGATCGCGGCCCACACGGTGGGCGGCGAGGCGGGCATGGCGATATCGGCGATGCCGATGGCATCGGTGATGGCGTTGATCACCGCCGGCGGAGAGCCGATGGCGCCGGCCTCGCCGCAACCCTTGATACCGAGCGGGTTGCCGGGGCATGGCGTATTCGAGGTCGAGACCTTGAACGACGGCAGGTCACCCGCGCGGGGCATCGTATAGTCCATGTAACTCGCGGTCAGCAGCTGTCCGCTGGCGTCGTAATGGGCGCCCTCCAGCAGCGCCTGGCCGATCCCTTGCGCGATGCCGCCATGCACCTGGCCCTCGACGATCATCGGATTGATGATATTGCCGAAATCGTCGGCGGCCACGAACTGGACGATCTCTGTCGTTCCGGTCTCCGGTTCGATCTCGACCTCGCAGATGTAGCAGCCCGCCGGGAAGGTGAAGTTCGACGGATCGTAGAAGGCCGTTTCCTTCAATCCGGGCTCCATCCCCGCCGGCAGATTGTGGGCCGTATAGGCGGCAAGCGCGACCTGGAACCACGGCACGTTCTTGTCGGTACCGGCAACCTTCAGCGCACCGTTCTCGATGACGATGTCGCCCTCGTCGGCTTCCAGCAGGTGGGCGGCGATCTTCTTGGCCTTGGCCTCGACCTTGTCGAGGGCCTTTGATATCGCCGACATGCCGACCGCGCCCGAGCGCGAACCGTAGGTGCCCATGCCCATCTGCACCTTGTCGGTATCGCCATGGACGATCGAAACCGAATCGATCGGAACGCCGAAACGCTGGTTGACCAGTTGCGCGAAGGTCGTCTCGTGCCCCTGGCCATGGCTGTGTGACCCGGTCAGTACCTCGATCGTGCCGACGGCATTGACCCGCACTTCGGCCGATTCCCAAAGGCCGACGCCGGCGCCGAGCGAGCCGACCGCCGCCGACGGCGCGATGCCGCAGGCCTCAATGTAGCAGCTCATGCCGATGCCGCGCAGCAGGCCCTGCTTGGCGGCCGCAGCCTTGCGCTTGGCAAAGCCGGTATAGTCCGAGGCTTTCATGGCCGCATCGAGCGAGGCGCCATAGTCGCCGGCGTCATAGTTCATGATCACCGGTGTCTGGTGCGGGAAGGAGGTGATGAAGTTCTTGCGCCGCAATTCGGCGGGCGACACGCCAAGCTCGCGCGCCGCCGCTTCCATCGTGCGTTCCAGGAGGTAGGTGGCTTCCGGTCGCCCTGCCCCGCGATAGGCATCGACGGGAGCCGTGTTGGTGTAGACCGTGCGCACATTGGCGTGGATGGCCGGTATGTCGTACTGGCCCGACAAGAGCGTCGCGTAGAGATAGGTCGGCACGCAGGACGAGAACAGCGACATGTAGGCACCGAGATTGGCGATCGTGTCGACCTTCAGCCCGGTAATCCTGTTGTTCTTGTCGAAAGCCATTTCCACCGTAGAGACATGATCGCGGCCATGTGCGTCGGAAAGAAAACTTTCGGTGCGGTCGGCGACCCATTTGACCGGCACGCCGGTTTTCTTGGAAGCCCACAGGCAGACGATCTCTTCTGGGTAGATGTAGATCTTGGAGCCAAAGCCGCCGCCGACATCCGGCGCGATGACGCGCAGCTTGTTTTCCGGCGCGACATTGTAGAAGGCGCTCATCACCAGCCGCGCGACATGCGGGTTCTGCGATGTCGTCCAGCAGGTGTAATGGTCCTCGGCCTTGTCGTAGTGGCCGAGAGCCGCGCGCGGCTCCATGGCATTCGGCACCAGCCGGTTGTTGACGATCTTCATGCGGGTGACATGCGCCGCTGCCTTGATCGCCGCGTCGGTCGCCTTGGCATCGCCGATCTCCCAGTCGAAGATCAGGTTGTTCTCAGCCTCGGCATGGATCTGCGGCGCGCCCTTCTCGAGCGCCTTGGTGGCTTCGACGACGGCCTTCAATTCCTTGTAGGTGATCTCGACCGCCTCGGCCGCATCGCGGGCCTGCCCCTTGGTCTCGGCCACGACGATGACGACGGCGTCACCGACGTAGCGGACCTTGTCGACGGCCAGCGGCGACCAGGCGCCCATCTTCATCGGCGAACCGTCCTTGGAATGGATCATCCAGCCGCAGATAAGGTTGCCGATGCCGTCGGCCTTGAGCTCCTTGCCTGTCAGCACGCCGATGACGCCGGGCATGGCCTGCGCTCGTCTGACGTCGATCTTCTTGATCTGCGCATGTGCGTGCGGGCTGCGCACGAAAGCCGCATGCTTCATGCCGGGAACCACCATGTCGTCGACATAGCGGCCGGCGCCGGTGATGAACCTTTTGTCTTCCTTGCGCGCGACCCGAGCGCCAACACCTTCAATACCCATCAGAAATTCCTCCCGAGATTGTAGGGGAGCAGGGTGAGTAAGGCAGTACCACAGTAGGGAAAAACTGGCTCCGGTTCCCTACTGCTAACTGCCTACTGCCTACTGCTCGTTCACGCAGCCTGTTTCGCCTTACCCTTGGCCCCCTTGGCCATCGTCTTCGATGCGGCGAGGATCGCCTTGACGATGTTGTGGTAGCCGGTGCAGCGGCAGATATTGCCTTCCAGTTCGGCTCGCACCGTTGCCTCGTCGAGGCCTTCGGGATGGCGGTTGATCATATCGGTTGCCGCCATGATCATGCCAGGCGTGCAGAAACCGCATTGCAGGCCGTGATGTTCCTTGAAGGCGGCCTGCACGGGATGCAGGTCGGCGCCATTGGCGAGACCTTCTATTGTTACAACGCTCGAGCCGGACGCCTGCACCGCGAGCATGGTGCAGGACTTTACCGCCTTGCCGTCGACATGGACGACGCAGGCCCCGCATTGCGAGGTGTCGCAGCCGACATGCGTGCCGGTCAGGCCGAGATTCTCGCGCAGGAAGTGAACCAGCAGCGTTCGGTCTTCGGCCGCCCCGCTGACCCGCTTGCCGTTCACCATCAACGAAACGTCCGACATGAATCCTCCCTGGGTATCAACCTTGGTCATCACGCTGCCGACGCGCCGCTGGCACTTTCGGCCATGCGTTATTCGTACACTGCACAACGCACAAAAAACAGCGCGACGGAAAAGCCGGATCATTGTACTTTCGGTCATGGCCAAGGCCGAAGGCGCATTCCCCTCGCCCCATTGCCAAAACACCGATTGGAAGCAACAATATCCTTCGACGCCTGCGCGCCAGAAGCCTGAAAAAACAGCCGCGTATAAGACAGCGTCGGAGGAAATGCGGGAGAACGCCGCTGACCAGTTCACGGACACGCTATGCCTGCGGCTTGTCGGCGCTGACCACGGACGAGCCCGACCCGGTTGCTTTCGCGCGCGCGGTGGCCAGCGAGGCCGCGGCAATCGACGCCGGCTTTGCCCTCGTGTTCTTCTCCCAGAGCCTTATCGAAGCCGGCGCCCTGTCGCGGGCGCTCTCGGCGTATGCGCCGGGGCTCCACCATGCTGGCTGCTCCACCGCCGGCGAGATCACGCCGCAGGGGCTCGAGGAAGGCCACATGCTGGCGATACTGCTTCCCTCGGCGTCATTTACCGCGGTCAGCGCCATGGTGGACAATCTATCCTCGTCGGGCATGGACAGGATCACCGGCGAGGTCGAGGCCTTGCGGCGCACGCTACGCGCCCGGGTGGGCGGCGAGCGGACCAGCAACACCTTCGCGCTCTGCTTCATCGACGGGCTGTCCTATGCCGAGGAAGCGGTCAGCTCTGCCATCCATTGGGGTCTTGACGACATACCCCTGCTCGGCGGCTCGGCCGGCGACGACCTGAAATTCGAGACGACGCGCCTGATCTCGAACGGCAGGGTCACCTCGGACAGCGCCATCATCGTGCTGATCGCCACGGACATTCCGTTCCACGTCTTCAAGACCGACAATTTCGTTCCGACCGACGAAAAACTGGTGGTCACGGCGTCCGACGCCGATCACCGCATCGTACGCGAGTTCAACGCCACCAATGCGGCGGAAGAATATGCCGCTTCCGTCGGCATCGTTCCGCAGACCCTGACGCCGCTGAGCTTTGCCTCGCATCCGGTGGTGGTGAAGGTGGGCGGCGAGTATTACTGCCGCTCGATCCAGAGGATGCACGCCGACGGCTCGCTGTCGTTCTTCTGCGCCATAGACGACGGCGTCGTGTTGTCGATCGCCCAGCCCAAGGACATGGTGGAATCGACACGCGCGGCCCTGCGCGAGGTGGAGGAGAGACTTGGCGGCATCGACCTGATCCTCGGCTTCGACTGCGTGCTGCGTCGCCTCGATGCGCGCAACCGGCAGGTCTTCCGCGACATTTCGGAACTCTACCGGGTCAACAATGTCGTCGGCTTCGGCACCTATGGCGAACAGTACCGGTCGATGCATTTGAACCAGACCTTCACCGGCATTGCCTTTGGCGAACGGCAAGCAGCGGAATAGGGCCGCGGAATGACAAGATGCCGCTCAAGGACATAAGCGACCTCGAAAAGCTGAAGAAGATCAACGCCGCCCTGGTCGGCCGCGTCGAGCGTTCGATGGACCAGCAAGGCAATGCCTTCTCGCTGTTCCAGACCGCCATTTCGCTGGAAAACCGCGTTCGCACGCGCACCGAGGAGTTGCACACGACCTTGCGGCGGCTGGAGCAGTCCAACATCGACCTCAGCGCCGCCAAGGAAAACGCGGAGTTCGCGAACCTTTCCAAGACGAGGTTCCTCGCCGCCGCCAGCCATGACGTGCTGCAGCCGCTGAACGCGGCTCATCTGTCCGTCTCGGCGCTCGCCGAGGTGCAGACAAGCGACGAAGGCAGGAAGCTGGTGCGGCAGGTCGAGCGCTCGCTGGAGACGATGGAGGACCTGCTGCGCACCCTGCTTGATATTTCCAAGCTCGATGCCGGCGTGGTGCACCCCGACATCGGCGACGTCAACCTGGAGGCGCTGTTCTCGTCGCTGCGCTCGGATTTCCAGCCGGTCGCCGAAATGAAGCGCCTGTCGCTGAAGTTCCGGCCCGTCAACGCCGTGGTCCGCTCCGACCGGACGCTGCTGCGACGCATCCTGCAGAACATCCTCTCCAACGCGCTGGGCTATACCCGCTCGGGTGGCGTGCTCGTCGGCACCAGGCATCGCGGCGACACGATACGCATCGATGTCGCCGATACCGGTTGCGGCATCCCCGAGGACCAGCGCGAGGCGGTGTTCGAGGAATTCCATCGCGGCACCTTGCCCGCCAATGCCGGTCTCGACGGCGGCGGCCTTGGGCTCGGGCTTGCCATCGTGCGCCGCATGGCCGGCGCGCTCGGCCACCCCGTGACCTTCTCATCGAAGGTCGGGCGCGGCACGATCTTCCACATTGATGTTCCTGTCGGCATCGGTGCCCCGGCCGATGCGATCGCCAGCGCCACCGGCCTAGAGCGGTCGCGCGGCTACGGCCTGTTCGGCACCAAGGTGCTGCTGGTCGAGAACGACGCCGAGGTGCTGGAGGCCATGACCTTCCTGCTCGAGCGCTGGCAGTGCCTGGTGCGGGCAGCAACCTCGACCGGCGATGCGCTTGACCTGCTCGGCGACACCGACTGGGTGCCCGACATCATCATTGCCGACCAGCATCTCGACGGCGGCGACCTCGGCACCGCCACCATATCGGACGTCCGCGACTATCTCGGCCGCGCCGTCCCGGCGCTGATCGTCACCGCCGACAGTTCCGAAGCCGTCGCCAAGGCAGCCCGGGCTGACGGCATCGAACTGATGCGCAAACCGCTGAAGCCGGCGCAGTTGCGCGCGCTACTGGCGCATTTGCTGGCGTAGAGACTTCACCCATGTCGATTTGGATCAATGGTCGCGAGGCTCGGAAAAATGATCGAAGTTGGAGCTCTCGTTTACGGGCACATCCTGCGCAACGAGCGGCAGATGCGGAAAGTACGATCACCTGGACGATTGCTCAGATTTCAACGTCGTTGGAATGAACCATCTCGCAGAGCGCCGAGATAATCTATTACTTCTAGCGAGTTGAAGCCTTGCTGGCTTGCCGAGTTCGACGATGGCAAATGGAACGAGCTGCCTCACGACGATTAAGTCAGAGAAGTCTCAAAACCCGGCCTGATCCCTGAAAAGCTCCGCATTGTCGAGCTTCGAAACCTCGATCACCGCTTGCGTGCGGCTGTAGACGTTGAGCTTGCGCAGGATCTCCGAGACGTGCGCCTTCACCGTGGTCTCGCCGACCTGCAGTTCGTAGGCGATCTGCTTGTTGAGCAGGCCCTGGCGCAGCATTTGCAGCACGCGCAACTGCTGCGGGGTCAGCTTGGACAGGCGCTGGACCATGTCGGCGCGGTCGATGCTGTCGGCGTCGGCCGGCTGGCCCTCATAGGTTTCCGGCACATAGATCGCGCCGTCCATCACCGAGCGGATGGCGGCGGCGAGATCGCTCTTGCGCGCCGATTTCGGAATGAAGCCGGCAGCACCATAGGACAGTGCCTCGGAAATGATCCGCGGCTCTTCGTAGCCGGACACGATCACCACGGGCAGGCGCGGATAGCGGGTCCTGAGTTGCAGCAGTCCGTCGAAGCCGTGCACGTCGGGCATTGAGAGATCGAGCAGCGCAAGGTCGAAAGGCTTGGCGTCGGCCAGCAGATCGATCGCCTCGGCGATCGAGCGCGCCTCGACCGTGTCAACCTCCGGATAGGCCATCTGCACGGCGCTGTGCAGCGCCTCGCGAAACAGCGGATGATCGTCGATGATCAGGAACCGGGCGCGATCGCTGGGTACTGTCATATGGCTCGTTCCGGTTTGCCTGCCACACCATAGCCCCGCGACCATGGCCGGATTATTGGCAAATAGTCTATCGCCGGTTGATAGACCGCTGCAAAAGTGCTGGGAACCTGAATTCCGTATCCAGTCCCAGGAAAGCCCGTGGCTTATGAAGGCGACGCCTTGCCCGGGCTCCGAAATCGGTCGAAGGTACCGCCATCACCCGATATCCAACGCAGAGACCGCCATGACCGCCTTCGCCCTTCCCGTGCCGCCAATGCCTTCAATCGCCATCAGCGGATCGGCCGAGCGCTTTGCCGTGCGGCGCATTTTCTGCGTTGGCCGCAACTATGCGGCGCATGCGCGCGAATTCGGCAATGATGAGCGCGATCCGCCCTTCTTCTTCACCAAGCCGGCCGACGCGGTGGTCGATTCCGGCACAGTGATCCCCTACCCGCCGCTGACGGCCAATCTGCACCATGAAATCGAACTGGTGGTCGCGATCGGCAGGCCGGGCTTACGCATTGCGCGCGAGCGGGCGCTGGACCATGTCTGGGGTTATGCCGTCGGCATCGACCTCACCCGCCGCGATCTCCAGGATGAGGCGAAGAAGACGGCACGGCCCTGGGACTGGTCGAAGGCGTTCGACCGCTCCGCCCCTTGCGGCCCGCTGGTGCCCGCTCAGAAATCGGGGCACCCGACGAAGGGGCGTATCTGGCTCGCCGTCAACGGCGCAGTCAAACAGGATGCCGACCTTGCCGAACTGATCTGGCCGATCGCCGACATCGTCTCGATCTGCAGCAGGGCGGTCGAGTTGCAACCGGGCGACCTGATCTTCACCGGAACGCCGGCCGGTGTCGGCGCGGTCAAGCCGGGCGAAACGATGGCCGGTGGCGTCGACGGCATCGGCACTGTCGAAGTGACGATCGGCCAGCCGCAATCATGAATGACAGGCCATGAGCGACATCGTCCTGCACAATTACTTCCGCTCCTCGACCTCCTACAGGGTGCGGATCGCGCTGGAGATGAAGGGGCTCAGCTATGACTATGTCCCGCATCATCTTCGCCATGGCGAGCATCTGGAACCGGCCTATCTCGCGGTCAATCCACAGGGGCTGGTGCCGGCATTGGTGCTCGACGACGGCACGCTTTTGACGCAGTCGCTGGCCATCATCGAATATCTCGACGAGATCCAGCCCGTGCCGCCGCTGCTGCCGAAGGGCCCGCTTGGCCGGGCGCGCGTGCGAATGCTGGCGCAGATGATCGCTTGCGACATCCACCCGGTGAACAATCTGCGCGTGCTGACCTCGCTGCGCACCTTGTTCGGTGCCGGCGACCAGGACATCACAAATTGGTTCCGCCACTGGGTGAACGAAGGTTTTCAGCCCCTTGAAAAGATTCTGGCCTCATCGCCTCAGACCGGAACATTCTGCCACGGCGAGGCGGCGGGGCTGGCCGATATATGCCTGGCGGCACAGGTCACCAGCAACGCCCGTTTCGGCGTCGACCTGACACCTTACCCGACGATCACCCGCATCAACGCCGCCTGCATGGCGCTGCCAGCCTTCCAGAAAGCCGCTCCGCAGAACCAGATCGATGCGGAGTAAGGTCTACTGACCGACGCGCAGCGTGAGCGCCCAGACCAGCGACGCCAGCAGCCCAATGCTGGCGCCCAGCAGGCAGACGCCGCTCCAGCCAAAGGCGCCATAGGTCATGGTCGAGGCGATGGAGCCGAGCGCGCTGCCGAGCGAATAGAAGATCATGTAGCCGCCGACCAGCCGACTGCGCGCATCCGGCCGGCGCGAAAAAATCAGGCTCTGATTGGTGACGTGCACGGCCTGGATCGCCAGATCCAGCATGACGATGCCGGCGACCAGCAGCCACAGCGACACGCCCAGGAAGGCGATCGGCAGCCAGGCCGCGATCATCAAAAGCAGGCTGAGGCCGGTGACCAGCTGGCCGCGCCCGCGATCAACGAGGCCGCCTGTCCAGCGAGCACCGAGAGTGCCCGCGACACCGGCAAGGCCGAACAGCCCGATCTCGGTATGCGAGAGTGAGAATGGCTCGGCACTGAGCGGCAGCACCAGCGGCGCCCACAGCACGTTGAAGCTGGCGAAGATCAGCATAGCGAGCGCCGCGCGCACGCGCAGCAGCGGCTCCTGCACGAACAGCAGCACCACCGAACCGAGCAGCCGCGGATAGGACGTGCGTGGCCGCTCCGCCTCGTGGCGGGGCAGGATGATGTAGAGAACCAGCGCCATGAGGAGCGTCAGCGCCGCCGAGGCCAGATAGACCCAGCGCCAGCCGGCGAAGTCAGCGACGACGCCGGCGACGAAACGGGCGAGCAGGATGCCAAGGATGACGCCGCTGGTGACGGTGCCGACCGCCCGCCCCCGCTCGGACGGCACGGCGAGGTCGGCGGCGTAGGCCACCAGCACCTGCACCACAACGGCAAGCGCCCCGACGACAGCAAGGCTTGCCAGCAGCGCCGCGGCGCTCGGTGCAATCCCGACCGCAATCAGCGCCACGGCGGAGAGAATAGCCTGAACGGCGATCAGCTTTCGCCGGTCGAAAAGGTCGCCAAGCGGCACGATGAAGAACAGGCCGAGCGCATAACCGATCTGGGTGACCGTCACCACGATACCGACCGAGGCCGGCGTGATGGCGAAATCATGCGCCATGGCGTCTAGCAGCGGATGGGCGAAATAGACGTTGGCGACGCTCAGGCCACAGGCGATGGCGAAGACCAGCGCCGTCATTCCTGATAATCCCGGTGGTGAGGCTGGTGTTGCCTGCGGCAGCGTATCGGACCGCTCCGGTCCTGTCGCCACGCCGTTCACCACCTGCAGATTCATGTCGCCCTCCACAATAGGTTTCAACTTGAAACCACTTGCTGGATAGGCAGAACAGTTTTATCTTGCAACCGAAATGATCTATCTGGACCAACCATTGCCGTGGTGAAACGAACGAGCCACCACCAAGCGGATTGCCTGATCGCGCGACCGCTGGATGCGATCGGTGACTGGTGGTCGCTGCTCATCGTGCGCGACGCCTTCGACGGCCTGCGCCGCTTCGGCGAGTTCCAGAAGAGCCTCGGCGTCGCCAAGAACATCCTGTCGGCGCGGCTGCGCAATCTGGTCGCGCATGGCATACTGGAAACGGTCCCCGCGCCCGACGGCAGTGCGCACCACGAATATGTGCTGACGCAAAAGGGGCGCGGCCTGTTCTATGTCCTGGTCGCCTTGCGGCAATGGGGCGAAACCTATTTCTCCGGGCCGGGCGAGCCCTACACTTTCATGGTCGATACGCAGAGCGGCCGACCGATCAGGCGCCTGGAGGTGCACGCCGAGGACGGGCGGCTGCTTTCTCCCGGCGATACAAGGCTCGCCGATTTCCGTAACCAGGAAAACAGCTGACCGCCCTGGCCGGTTCGGCGGACCAGCCAGCCTGGCGGAATGGATTTCCGCTTGACCGGCCAGGGAATCGGCTATCGTTTCCCCCGGGACAATGCACAGGGTTGGAGTGACCGATGAAAGCCGTCGTCTTCGAGAAATTCGGCGAAGCGCCGACGATCCAGACCGTTCCCGATCCGAAGCCGGCCGCCGATGGGGTCGTCATCAAGGTCGAGGCTACGGGGCTCTGCCGCAGCGACTGGCATGGCTGGATGGGCCATGATGACGGCATCACCTTGCCGCACGTCCCAGGACATGAGCTGGCGGGCGTCGTCGTCGCCGCCGGCAAGCAGGTCAGCCGCTGGAAGGCCGGAGACCGCGTGACGGTCCCGTTTGCCGTCGGCTGCGGCCGCTGCTTCGAATGCACCTCGGGCAATCATCAGGTCTGCGAGCACCAGACGCAGCCGGGCTTCACCGGCTGGGGCTCGTTCGCCGAATATGTCGGTATCGAACATGCCGACACCAATCTGGTTCGCCTGCCTGAGCAGATGGAGTACGCCACCGCCGCCAGTCTCGGCTGCCGTTTTGTCACCTCGTTCCGCGCCGTCGTCGACCAGGGCCGGGTGAAGCCCGGCGAATGGGTGGCGGTTCATGGCTGTGGCGGCGTCGGCCTGTCGGCGATCATGATCGCCAGTTCGATGGGCGCCAACGTGATCGCCATCGACCTCACCGACGATAAGCTGGAGTTCGCCAAAAAGATCGGCGCCGTCGCGACCATCAATGCGTCGACGACGCCGAACGTGGTCAAGGCGGTCAAGCAGATCACCAATGGCGGCGCGCATATGTCGATGGACGCGCTCGGACACCCCACCACCTCGTTCAACTCGATCGCCAATCTGCGCCGGCGCGGCCGCCATGTGCAGGTCGGCCTGATGCTGGGCGAGCACGCCCGCCCGCAGGTGCCGATGGACAAGATCATCGCCTTCGAACTCGAAATCCTCGGCAGCCACGGCATGCAGGCCTATCGCTACCAGGCGATGATGGACATGATCCGCAACGGCAAGCTCAGGCCCGAACTGCTGGTCGGCAAGAAGATCAGCCTCGACGAAGCGCCCGCGGCGTTGATGGCCATGGGCGGCTTCGAGGGCATTGGTATCGGGGTGGTGACGAAGTTCTAGGCGCGGGGCTTCCCGAACTACCGCGCGAACTTCTTCGCCCCGAACACACACGCCACCACGCCGAGCGTGACGACCACCATCAGCGGGCTGACCTGCTCGTGCAGAAGCGTCGCCGCGAGCGCCAGGCCGAAAAAGGGCTGCAGCAGCTGCAACTGGCCAACTGCCGCAATGCCGCCTTGCGCCAGGCCGCGATACCAGAAGACGAAGCCGATCAGCATGCTGAACAGCGAGACATAGGCGAGCCCGATCCAGGCGTTGGAGCCGATGCCGGCAAAGGATGGCGGCAGGGTGGCGAAAGTCAGCACCAGCATGATCGGCAGCGACAGCGTCAGCGCCCAGCAGATCACTTGCCAGCCACCGAGCCGGCGCGACAGCGCGGCGCCCTCGGCATAGCCCAGGCCGCAGACGACGATGGCGGCGAGCATCAGGCCATCGCCGACCGGCGAGGCTGTCACGCCCTGCGCCAGCGCGAAACCCGCGACCAGCGCGCTGCCGATGCACGAGAACAGCCAGAACGCCGGACGGGGGCGGTCGCCGCCACGCAGCACCCCGAAGATCGCGGTCGCCAGCGGCAGCAGGCCGATGAAGATGATGGAATGGGCCGAGGTGATGTGCTTGAGCGCCAATGCCGTCAGCAAGGGAAAGCCGACGACCACGCCCAGCGCCACGATCACCAGCGACACCAGGTCGCCGCGTTCCGGACGTTTCTCACGAAACAGCAGCAGCATCGCCAGGCCAAGCATACCGGCAATCGCGGCCCGGGCTGATGTCACGAAAGTCGGGTCAAAATCCATGACCGCCACGCGCGTCGCCGGCAGCGAGCCGCTGAAGATCAGCACCCCGATAAATCCGTTCACCCAGCCGCTCGCCGTCTTGTCCATCGCAAGCTCCATTTGTTTCGCCCTCTATCGGGCAGATGCACATGGCGCGGCTAGAGACAATGCGGTACAATTCTACGAAACTGTAATGGCATACTGAGCAGTACAGATGACCGACCTCGCCTTGGAAACTGATGGCGCAAAAACCCTGGGCGCCCCCACTCTGGTCGAAACCATCATGGCGACCATTCGCCAACGGATCGCCGCGCGAAGCCTGACACCGGGAGCACGGTTGCCGTCGATCCGCGCCTTCGCCCAATCCATGCAGGTGTCCAAATCCACCGTGGTCGAAGCCTATGAGCGGCTCGCTGCCGAAGGCACGATCCGCTCCCGGCCAGGCTCGGGCTTCTACGCCGCCGGCTCGCTGGCGCCGTTGTCCCTGGCCGAGATCGGTCCCCGGCTCGACCGTGCCGTCGATCCGCTCTGGGTTTCGCGCCAGTCGCTGGACGCCGGCGACGAGGCATTGAAACCCGGCTGCGGCTGGCTGCCGGCCTCCTGGATGCCGCAGGCCGGGCTGCGGCGCGCACTCCGCGCGGCAGCGCGCGCCGATGATGTCGCGCTTGCCGACTATGGCACGCCGCTTGGCTTGCCGTCGTTGCGGCAGTTGTTGGCACGGCGCATGGCCGGACATGGCGTCGAAGCGTCGCCTGAACAGGTCATGCTGACGGAATCGGGCACGCAGGCCATCGACCTCCTCTGCCGGTTCCTGATCGAGCCTGGCGACACGGTGCTGGTCGACGATCCCTGCTATTTCAATTTCCACGCTTTGCTGCGCGCCCATCGCGCCAAGGTCGTCAGCGTTCCCTACACGCCCTCGGGGCCTGATATCGAGTTGTTTGCGCAGGCGCTAGCCGAGCACCGGCCGCGCCTCTACATCACCAACTCCGCCATCCACAACCCGACCGGCGCGATCCTGTCGCCGGTTACCGCACACCGTTTGCTGAAGCTCGCCGACCAGTCCGACCTCACCATTGTCGAGGACGACATCTTCGCCGATTTCGAACATGCCCCTGCCCCTAGGCTGGCGGCCTTCGATGGCCTGAACCGCGTCGTCCACATCGGCAGCTTCTCCAAGACGCTGTCGGCGTCGGTGCGCTGCGGTTTCATCGCCGCGCCCCGCGACTGGATCGAGGGCCTGACCGACCTCAAGATCGCCACGACTTTCGGCAGCGGACGCCTGGCCGCCGAACTGGTGCTGACGTTGCTGAGGGATGGCAGTTACCGCAAGCATATGGATCTGCTGCGCGCCAAGCTGGCGCGCGCCATAGCCGAGACCGGCGCCCGGCTGAAGGCGATCGGCATCACGCCCTGGATCGACCAACCGGCCGGCTTGTTCCTGTGGTGCAGGCTCCCCGATGGCGTTGACGCGGCCGAAGTCGCCCGCCGGGCGCTTGCCGACAATGTCGTGCTGGCGCCGGGCAATGCGTTCAGCCTGTCCCAGACGGCTAGCCGTTTTCTGCGCTTCAACGTCGCCCAATGCGAAGACCAGCGGATTTTCAAGGTGATCGAGGCAGCGATGGCGCGCTGATCTCAGCGCCCCGCACAGACCTGCCGCACGCAATCGCGCAACCAGCGTTGCGCCGGGTCGGCATCGAGGCTCGGATGCCAGAGCATCGAAATGGTGACTTCCACCGTCGTGACCGGCAGCTGAAAACTGTGCATGCCGGCGCGCGCGCCGGCTGTGTGCCGCTCGGGCACGCTGGCGATCAGATCCGAGGCGCGCACCATGGCGAGCGCCGCCGAGAAACCCGAGACCATGCAGACGACCGTTCGCTGCAGGCCAAGCGCACCCAGCGCGTCGTCGATCGGTCCTTTCTCACGGCCGTGCCGCGAAACACTGATATGCCGGCCCGCCGCATAGCGCTCGGGCGTCACCGTGCCTTCGCTCAAGGGATGGCCTGATCGGACAGCGCCGATGAAGCGGTCGCGAAACAGCGCCTGGATGCGCACTTCTGGCCCGCTTTCGCCGGCAACCCCGATTTCCAGGTCGATCGCCGCGTGGCGCAGCGACGTCACATCCTTGTCGGACTTCGGCGCGAAACGCAGCCGCACGCCAGGCGCTTCCGCCGCGATGCGGGCGACCAGGCGAGGCCCGAACTCCTCGACGAAACCTTCGTTGGTGCGCAGCGTGAAGACCCTGTTCAGGCTTGAGGGATCAAGCAATTCGGCAGGGCGCAGTAGCGCCTCCGCGTCCTGAACGACAGGACCGACCTGGCGGCGCAATTCCTGCGCGCGTGGCGTCGCCACCAGGCCGCGTCCGGCCCGGACCAGCAGAGGATCGCCCGTTGCCTCGCGCAGCCGCGCCAATGTCCGGCTCATCGCCGAGGGGCTGAGCCGCAGACGGCGCGCCGCGCGGGCCACGCTGCCTTCCGCCAGCAGCACGTCGAGCGCAAAGAGCATATTGAGATCGGGCGTCGTCATCGGCGAATCCTAGCACGATGTGGCGTCTCGTGCACTGATATGATGCAAATGCTGCGCCTTCCGCCATATCAAGCGCAGGGCTAGATCTCCGTCGGCTCCGGTTCCGGAGTGGACGAAAAGGAGATCGCCATGGCAGTCGCCGCACAAGATCGGCAAGGGCTGATATCAGCCTCGCAACAGAAGCAATCCGTCGGCTGGACGCTGGCAAGCCTGTCACTCGCCACGCTGTTGTCGTCGCTGGGAACCAGCATTGCCAGCGTCGGGCTGCCCTCGCTGATGCAGACGTTCGGGGCGTCGTTCCAGGCCGTGCAATGGGTGGTTCTGGCCTATCTCCTCGCTATCACCACGTTGATCGTCAGCGCCGGGCGGCTGGCCGACATGTTCGGGCGCCGGCCGCTGCTGCTTGGCGGCATCGCGCTGTTCACGTCGGCATCGGTGCTCTGCGGCCTCGCGCCGACGCTCTGGCTGCTGATCGCCGCGCGGGCCGTGCAGGGGCTTGGCGCGGCGCTGATGATGGCGCTGACGCTGGCCTTTGTCGCGGAGACGGTGAGCAAGGAACGGACCGGCAGCGCCATGGGCCTGCTGGGCGCCATGTCGGCGATCGGCACGACGCTCGGGCCGTCGCTCGGCGGCCTGCTGATCGCCGGCCTCGGTTGGCGCGCGATTTTCCTGGTCAATGTCCCGCTGGGCCTTATGACCTTCGCCCTCGCCTGGCGTGCATTGCCTGCCGGCAACAAGAGCGCGCAGGCGGCTCAAGGCAAGTTCGACGCGATCGGCACTGTCCTGTTGACCGTGACGCTGGCCGCCTATGCATTGGCCATGACGCTTGGCCGGGGCCATTTCGGTGTGCTCAACATCGGCCTGTTGGCCGCAACAGCGCTCGGCATCGGTCTATTCGCCATCGCCCAGAAGCGAGTGAAAAACCCTCTGGTCCAACTGGCCAGCTTCCGGGATCCGCGGCTCAGCGCCAGCCTGGTCATGAGCCTCATCGTCGCCACGGTGATGATGGCGACCCTGGTGGTCGCTCCGTTCTACCTGTCGCGTGGATTGGGACTCGATGCCGCGATGGTCGGCGTGGTGCTTTCCACCGGGCCGCTTGTCTCGACCCTGTCGGCACTGCTGGCCGGACGCCTCTCCGATCGCTTCGGAGCACACCGGATGATGGTCGCCGGACTTACCACCCTCGCAACGGGCACATTCCTGCTCTCGCTCGCCATGACGAAACTCGGTATTGCCAGCTATGTCATTCCCATCATGGTGACCTGTTTCGGCTACGCCCTGTTCCAGACTTCCAGCAATGCGGCCGTCATGAGCGGTGTCGGCGCCGGCGAGCGCGGCGTCATTTCAGGCGTGCTCAACCTGTCGCGCAATCTCGGCCTCGTCACCGGCGCATCGCTGATGGGCGCCATCTTCGCGGTTGCATCCAACGGCGCTCGCCAAGGAACCGGACAGGATGTTCTGAGCTCCGCCGCAGCCCGGGGCATGCAGGTCACCTTTGAGACGGCAACGGCCCTGGCGCTGGCAGCACTGCTGCTTGCGCTGTTCTCGCTGCGCTTTGCTGGCCGTACCCAGCCCGGGATTGCCTGATCCATTTGGACGTTCGCCGGTACTGCCCAAGGTTGCCGGGCCGATCCCGGGCTGCTACTGAACGGCGCACAGGCTATGCCTGCAACGTCAATTTGGGGCAGCGGTATGGGAACCACCAAGTCAGCAGACAAGTAAGCCGCGACAACATTTCGTTGTTGCGGCCTTCTGCCCCGTCAAATCAGACCATCCACGAAACGGCAGATCGCCGCCAAATCTCATCATTTGTGCGGATGCTCAATCATGCCTTTTCCAAAACGCCCGATATGGGCCTATTCCTTGCCGTCGGCGCTGCTGCTGATGGCGCCTTTCGATATCCTGGCCTCGCTGGCCATGGATATCTACCTGCCGGTGGTTCCGCTGATGCCGGAGGCTCTCGGCACGTCGCCTTCGGCCATCCAGCTGACACTCAGCCTCTATATGATCACCCTTGGCTTCGGCCAAATCGCGTTCGGCCCGATCTCCGACCGAATCGGCAGGCGGCCGGTGCTGCTCGGCGGCGGGCTGCTGTTCGCGGCCGCTTCCATCGCGCTCGCCGGCACGTCATTGGCCACAGCCTTCGTCGTGTTGCGCGTCGTGCAAGCCATGGGAGCGTCGGCTGTTCTGGTCGCGACCTTCGCCACGGTGCGCGACGTCTACGCGGAGCGGCCCGAGGGCACGGTCATCTATGGCCTGTTCAGTTCCATGCTGGCCTTCGTGCCCGCGTTGGGGCCAATCGCCGGCGCCCTTATCGCCAAGGGCTTCGGCTGGCGGGCGATCTTCGTCACTCTTGGCATTCTGGCCGTTGCCGCCACGCTCAACGCGTGGCCGCGCTGGCACGAAACGCGGCCCCAGAGCGGCTTCGGACCGCGCCCTGCCTTCGGCCCGATCCTGTGCAGCTTCGCCTTCTGGACCTATACTATTGGTTTCGCCGCGGCGATGGGCACGTTCTTCGTGTTCTTCTCGACGGCGCCACGCGTGCTCATCGATCGTGCCGGCTTCACGCAGGTCGGCTTCAGCCTCGCCTTTGCCACGGCTGCAGTGGTGATGATCGCGACGACGCGACTTGCCAGGCCGCTCATCGCGCGCTGGGGCACCGCCGGCAGCTTGGCGCGCGGCATGGCGATGCTGCTTCTCGGCGCATCGATGTTGGCGATCGGACAAATGGCGGCCGCGCCATCCTTCGCCACCTTCGTCCTGCCGATGTGGTTGATGGCGGTGGGCATCGTCCTTGCCGGATCGGTCACCGCCAACGGCGCGCTTGAAGCGTTCAGCGATGTCGCTGGGACCGCGGTGGCGCTCTATTTCTGCGCCCAAAGCCTGATCGTCGGCATTGCCGGCACGTTCGTGGTCATCTTCTTGGGAGGCGACACGGCATGGCCGTTGGCCTTCTACGCCACGGTTTCGGCGGCAACGACATTATGCGCATTGAGGCGCTTGCAGAGCCGGCAACAAGCCGCCTCCTGAAAAAATCGCAGGGGCTTGGGCGAACGCTCAGGCCCCTGCCCGTTTGCGGCGCTCATAGAGCATGACCAGCGTTTCCGCTGTCAGCGCCGGCTTTTCCTCGCCTTCGATCTCGACCGTATTGGCTGCCTTCATCAGATACTGGCCAGGCCCCCTGTCTTCCATGGAAAGCAGGACGGTGCGCAGCCTGATGCGGGCACCGACCCTGACCGGCGCCAGGAAACGCACCCTGTCGAAGCCATAGTTGAAGGCGGCCTGGGTGTTTTCCGGCACTATGCCCATGCCGAGCGCCAACGCGCCGATGATCGACAATGTCAGATAGCCATGCGCGATCGTCGTGCGGAACGGGCTTTGTCGCCGCGCGCGCTCAGGGTCGACATGGATCCATTGGTGGTCGCCGGTGCATTCGGCGAACTGGTTGATGCGGTCCTGATCGACCGTGGTCCATTCCGAGACGCCGAGTTCCTGCCCGGACATCGTTCTCAACTGCTCATAGGTCGGCGGCGTTTTAGGCCGTACTTCGTTCATTCCTGCTTTCCCGATCGCTTGCCGTGCCTCCGGACCACGAACGGATGGCCCCTGTCAATTCACCCCTTGTGAATCGCTTCCGTCGAATTCCGGCTGAACCGTGCCATGCCTTGCCGCGCAATGGCAGGCCGAATTCGGATTTTCGGACCTTCCAGGGGCGCCGACGCTTATAACGTGGCGCGGATGCAACTATGGGCAGGGTCGCGATGGCAAACCAGCATGTCTCGCCGAAGACGAAACGACAGGCCGCGGAAACCTATTTCTGCCCGTAGCCGGCGCGGATTTCCTCCATCGCCTGCTTGATGCGCGCGCGCAGGATTTCGATCGATTCGGTTCCGGATTTTCGAGCCAGTTCAGCCACTTCACCGGCATTCTTAAGCGCAGCCTCGAAGGATTTCCTGGCGAACTCCGTCTGCTTGGCCATCAGTTCCTGCGGGTTGCCCGGCGCCCGGTAGCTCTGCGCCATGTCGGCAATTTCACGCAGCGCGTCCTGCAGCATGGCGCGTTGCCTCGACAACAGCGAGGTGGCGCCGTCGGCGCCGGCTCGCGCCGATTTCTCCAAGGCTTCGAGGTTCTTGCGGTGATGGGCAAGGATCGCCTCGATATCTACATTGGGCACCTTCAGGTCGCGGCCGAACCTGCCGAACATGTCCATGAAGGAATCGGATTCCGGTTGCTTGGCCATGCTGTCTCCCCTTTGCCGCGGTTGCGGGTGCCCTCGTCGGGAGCATAGCACTCGGGTGCCGCCTGTCCATTTCGAAGACGGGCCCGATGATCGCGACGCATCAATTGACCGGGAGCAGCAGTTCGATCGCATAGAGCACGATACCCGCCAGCCCGCCGATGATCATACCGTTGAAGCGGATATACTGCAGGTCCCGGCCGATGTTCATCTCGATCAGCCGCGTCAGTTGCGCCAGGTCCCAGCGCTTGACCTGATCGGCGATGAATTTCGACACGCCGCTCTTCTGGCTTTCGACGAAGGAGGCCAGCGCCACGACGAACCCCTGGTTCATGTCGGCCCGGATCTGGGCATCGCCGGCGAGATGGCGGCCGACCTCGAGGAACATGTTGGCGAGATGCGCGCGGATCACTGAATTCGGCGCATTGGCGTCCTGCTCGATGAACAGGCTGAGGCTCTTCCACATGTCACCGGCCAGCGCCCTGACTTCGGGTCGGGCGAGGAAATCGCGCTTCATTTTCTCGGCGCGTTTTGAATATTGCTTGGACGTCCGCAGCCGCTCGACGAAGCCTTGCGCGAAACGGTCGAACTCGGCGCGCATCGGATGGTCGGGATCGGCCCGCACCTCGTCGAGCAAGGAACCCGCCGAGGCGACGATCTTCTTCAGAAGGTAGGCGTCGGCCCTGAACAGGTTGAACAAAGACGGCAGTTCCTCGCGGATCTTCTCGCGCATGGTCGCCAGCGCCTGTTCGTCGTTGAGGAAGCGGCCGACCACCTTCATGAACTCGTCGAACAGCTTTTGATGACGGCGGTCGTCGGTCAGCGCCGACAACAGGTCCGCCGCCAGCGGCGCCAGAGGCACTTTTTCAATCTGCTCGAGCATGCGGCTGGTGACGAAGCCGCGCAGACCGGACTGCTCGACGGCGGCAAGTGTCTGCGGCACCAGCCGCACGACGAAGCGCGACAGGCCGGCGGCGCGTTCGGCATCGGTCAGCCAGTCGGCGACAAGTGCCGCAAAATCGACCTCGGCAAGCTTTTCCCGCACCGGTTCCGGCGCCAGGAAGTTGGCCTCGATGAAGCGGCCGAGATTGTCGGCGATGCGGTTCTGGTTTTCCGGGATGATGGCGGTGTGCGGGATCGGCAATCCGAGCGGTCGCCTGAACAGCGCCACCACCGCGTACCAGTCGGCAAGGCCGCCGATGGTCGCTGCCTCGGCGAAGGCAGCGACAAACCCCAGCCATGGATGGGAGCTCTCGAACGACTTGGCCAAGGCGAAAACCAGCACGCAAAGCGCCAGTGCCGCCGTGGCGATGAATTTGGTGCGACGCAACGCCGAAAGCTTGGCGGTCGCCTCAGTATCGAAACGGACAGGCGCCAGGGACGAAGCCGATTGGGACATGGTGAACTGCTCCTCGTCGATCGCTGGTCGATCTCTGGTCGATTTCGGGGCGATCTCGGCCCTATCTAGGGTTTCATCAGCCGGAATGCCCGCCTTGCCCGGTTTTCCCCCCGTTTTGGCGGGCCGCACAAATAAAGTTGACGAGAATATTCATCTATGATGCCCGGCCAGTCTGGAATTGTTCCAAGGTATAGGCCATATTCGGGTCAAGGCCAGCGCGGCGAATCCGAGACTCCGGGATCAGAACCGCGGCGGCGAAGTTCAGGAAGTCGGCGTGGTTGAACCGCGCCGGCGCCTAGTGAGGACGAAATGCGGCTTACACGCCAGACCAATTATGCCATGCGCATCCTGATGTACTGTGCCGCCAACAATGACCGGTTGAGCCGCATTCCCGAAATCGCGACCGCCTATTCCGTGTCGGAACTCTTCCTGTTCAAGATCCTGCAGCCCCTGGTCGAGAACGGGCTGGTCGAGACGGTGCGCGGCAGGAATGGCGGCGTCCGGCTTGGCCGCGCCGCCGAGGCGATCAGCCTCTTCGACGTCGTGCGCGTGACCGAGGAAAGCTTCGCCATGGCCGAATGCTTCGAGAACGATGCCGCCGAGTGCCCGCTGGTCGACAGCTGCGCGCTGAATTCAGCGCTGCGCGAGGCCCTCAACGCCTTCTTCGCCGTGCTTGCCCGCTACACCGTCGCCGATATGGTGGCGGCAAGGCCGAATGTCCGCAACCTGCTCGGCATCGACATGCTGGAACGCCGCGCCCCGGCCGCCTGAGCAAGTCTCCCCACGGCCGTTAGGTCTGTCGGGATTCAGGTCAAACCGAGCCGAGAATCGCGGTTCCGAGAACCGGAACGGAGCGTACTTTCGGGTACGTGAGTACCGGAAGCGCGGGAAGCGGCCATTCGCAGGCCGGCCTCACCTGAATATCAATAGACTGCGGATTGCGGCAACACGAACGGCATGTCGCCGGCGGGCAGCACGCCGACCCTGAGCCGGCAATCGAACACTTTCTCGATCAGATCATCACTCAGCACATCCTGTGGCGAACCGGTGGCCGCGAGCCGACCACGATGCATGACGAAGATCCGGTCGGCATACATGGCCGTCAGATTGAGGTCGTGCAGAATGGCGACCACGCCGCCGCCCCGTCTGGCGAAGTCGCGGGCGATGTTCATGATGATCAGTTGATGCTTGATGTCGAGGCTGGAAACCGGCTCGTCGAGAAAGAGATAGCGCGGCTTGCCGTCGAGCATTGGCGCCCAGACCTGGCACAGCACGCGCGCAAGCTGGACGCGCTGCTGCTCGCCGCCCGAAAGCGCCTGATAGAAACGGCCTGCAAAACCTTCGAGGTCGACACGCGCCAGGGCCCGCTCCGGCAGCCGCGCATCCTGGCCCGGCAAGGCACCCGACCGCCCGCCGACAAGGCCAAGCTTGACCACCTCACGCACGGTGAACGGAAAGGACAACGTCGTCGCCTGCGGCAGCACCGCGCGATGCACCGCTCTCTCGGCCGGCTTCATCGACGAAAGGTTTCGGCCGTTGAGAGCGACGCGCCCGGTATAGGCGAGTTCGCCGGACAAAGCCTTCAGGAAGGTCGTCTTGCCCGAACCGTTGGGACCGACGATAGCCGCCACTTCACCGGGCCGCGCGTCGAAATCGACACCACCGACGATGCGCTTGCCGGAGATATCAACGGAAACATCCCTTGCCTCGATCATCTAAGCCTCACAGGTCCCAAGTCGCGCCGAACTGACGGCTCACAGATCGATCACGCCGCGCTTGCGCAACAGGATCCACAGGAAGAACGGTGCGCCGGCGATCGCGGTGACGATGCCGATCGGCAATTCGGCCGGCGCCACGACGGTGCGCGCGACGGCGTCGGCCAACAGCAGCAGCGAGGCGCCGAGCAGCGCCGAAGCCGGCAAGAGATAGCGATTGTCGGGACCGATCAGCAGGCGCAGCAGATGCGGCACGACGATGCCGACGAAGCCGATGCCGCCGCTGACCGCGACGGATGCGCCGACCGCCGCCGAGACGCAGATAATCGCCGTGTATTTCAGCCGCTGCACCGGTATGCCGAGATGGCCGGCGGTCGCCTCGCCCAGCGCCAGCGCGTTGAGGCCGCGCGCCAGGAAAGGCATCGCCGCCAGCGCCAGTATGATGATCGGCCCGACGGAACCGATCGTCGCCCATGTCGCCCCACCCAGCGATCCGAGTGACCAGAACATCAGGTCGCGCAGCTGGCGATCGTCCGCCATGAAGATGAGGATGCCGGTCAGCGCCATGGCAAGGGCTGCCAGCGCGATGCCGGCGAGCAGCATGGTGGCGACCGAGGTTTGCCCACGTCGCGTCGCGACCTGATAAAGCGCCAGGGTCGAGGCAAGGCCACCGAAGAAGGCCGCCAGCGGCAGCGCAAGCGTGCCGAGCAAGGTCATCAACGGCGCCAGCACCGAGGTGCCAAGCACGATGATGGCCACCGCCCCGAGGCTGGAGCCGGCGGAAACGCCAATCAGGCCGGGGTCGGCCAGCGGGTTGCGGAACAACCCCTGCATGACGGCGCCCGAGACCGCGAGCGCCGCGCCGACCAGCATGCCGAGGATGATGCGCGGCAAACGGATGTCGTAGATGATCAGGCTGTCACGGCCGCTCAGCGCCACGTCGCTCGGAATAGCCCCCAGCAGCCAACCCTTGAGGACGCTGACAGCCGAAGCATCCGATGCCCCTGACGTGAGCGACAAAAGCATGGCGGCCGCGAGCCCGAGACAGAGCAAAAGGTTGACGATGCGGGCGCGGCCCGAGCGGTCGCCCTCGGATGCATTCGCCACCACTTCCACCGGGCCGGCGATCGATTGATCGACCATGATCGGCCCGCTCAGTCCGTGACCTGGGCGCCATAGAGCGAGACGGCGAGGTCGTGAATGGCGTCGGCGGTGCGCGGCCCGAAACCGAGCAGGTAGCCGCCATCGATGCGGATCAGCTTGCGCGCGGTTCCGGCCGGCGTTGAAGCGATCGACGGGTTGCCGAACAATTCGTCGTCCGACACCGGCGGCCCGGCATTGCTCATCATCAGGATGACGTCAGGCCTGGCGGTGATGATTGCCTCGTCGGACATCTGCTTGTAGCCGGAGAAMCCCTCGACGGCGTTGACCCCGCCCGCCAGCTTGACCATGCCGTCGGCTGCGGTTTCGCTTCCGGCCGCCAGGATCTTGCCGCCCTGCATCGACAGCACGAACAGGATGCGCTTGCGCTCCTTGATCGAGGCCGTCTGCTTTTCGGCGGCCGTCAGCTTGGCATCGAGTTCCTTGGCCAGCACCTCGGCCTTGGCATCGACGCCAAGTGCCTTGCCGACGATGCGAACCTTCTCGAGGATGCCCCCGTGGCTATAGTGCTCGGGCACCTCGATGAAAGGGATGCTGGCCTTCTTCAACACATCGACGGCCGCCCTGGGGCCGCTGCCGTGCAGCGCCAGGATACCGGTCGGATTAACCGACAGCACTCCTTCCGGCGACAGTGCGCGCATATAGCCGACATCGGGCAAGGCAAGCGCCGCTTTCGGATAATTGCTGGTGGAATCGCGCGCCACCAGATGTTTCTCCTCGCCAAGCGCATAGACGATTTCGGTGATCGAACCGCCTATGGCGGCGATCTTCGACGGATCCGAGAAGACCGAGACGCCCTCGGCGGCGCCGGCCGGCTGCAACGCGGCAATAGATAGGGAAAGCCCGACGATCGGGGCAAACGTCGATCGGCGCATGGCGGGCAGGGTCGGGAAAAACCGCATCACACTGCTCCTCACGCTGCCGTCGGGCTTGGAATACGTGGCAGGTTCTCGGCCAGGAAACGCCAATCGTCGCGCTCGCTCTCGCCTTCATGGCGCTTGCCGAAGAATTGGATGATCATCTCGCCGTCGGCCGCATAGACCTCGAGCGAGGTGACATGACCATCCTTGGTGGGCTTGCGCACTGCCCAGACTTCATGGATGTGGTCGGTGCGCAGGTGCAGGTGGAAGGTCTCGTCGAGCACATTGATCCACGGTCCCATCGGCTTGATCGACTTGACCTGTCCGGAATGGATCTGGATGCAGCCGCGGTTGCCGACGAAGCACATGATCGGCATCCCGCCTTCGGCGGCATGGTGGAACATTGCGCGGACCGCGTCATTGTCGAGCAGCCAGGCATAGTCCGTTCCGACCATGCGCACAGCCTGGCGGCGGCTGAGCTTGAGCGTTTTCAGCATGCCGAAGAACTGGTGAACATCGGTCAGCCGGCTCCAGCGGTCGCGCAGATCGTTAGGGTTGGCGCTGGTTGCCCCGGCCTCGCTCGGATCGTCGGAGATTGGCCCTGAAATATCGACCGATGGTTCCTGGTTGGAAGATTCCAGCGAAGCGACCAGCTTCTGGTAGGCATAGAGGCTGGAGGCCGGCCGCAGATGCACCTTGTGCACCGCTTCGCCCGCCGCATCGAAGAACTGCAGGCTGCGGCGAATCTCGTCGCCCTCGCGTTTCTCCGCGGCAAAGCCATGCGCCCAGACCTTCGGAAAGATGCGCAGGTCGATGTTCTCGCCAAGCACCATGGCATTGTGGTTGCCGGTGACGACCTTGTCATAGACGCCGATCTTTTCGTGCACGGCGCTTTCGTTGCGGGTCAGCGCCATCACCTCGCCGACCGCCTCGAGACCGGTCAAGAGGTCGTTGACGCGCGGCTCGATGCGAACGACGCCGTCGCCGCAATGCGCGGCGACCAACTCGGCTTCCGAAATGCCGAGTTGGGCTGCCAGGTCACGCTCGCGCGTTTTCGGATTTTCGGTCCGCGCCCGCCGGATTTCATGCGGAGTGGGTTTTACGCGCTGGTCCATGTCTCGTCCCTACCGCCTTGCCTTACTTGTTGAGAATGAGCTTGCCCTGCCGGGTGATCTTCAGCCGGTAGAGCGCGCCATGATGCTCGATGCCGATCTCGTGTTCGCCCTGGAACAGCGTGTTGCTGGAGAGCGTGCGCACCGCCAGCGGGATCCGGTCGAAGCGGCTGGAGGCATCGTCGGAACGCCGGACGCGATAACGAAAGTCGTTGGGATTGTGCGTGTTCATCTGGGTCGATCCCTTTCCTGTGCCGGGCATCTGGCTAGGCGTTGCGAAATTGCCGATTCATTTCTTGACTTGAATAATCATGTTTATTAGTCAGTGCAATACCGGAGTAAACGAGTCAACATTTAAGACACCGGACACGATGAAAAATGCCAGCAAGCCCCGGGCCAGCCAGCATGAAACCTGGAATCTGGAGTTGGGGCATGGGGTTTTTGAACTGGGAATTGCGCGGCCGGTCGGCGGCAAACGGCGTGGCGGCTTTGTTGGCGAGCGTGGCGGCGGTCGCCCTATCCGCGCCAGCGGCGCATGCCCAACAGGCAACGCAGCCTGCGGGCGAGCAGACGGATCAGTCGAAGCAGGCTGACCAGGAAAAAGCCGCCCCCGCGAGCGCGACGCTGCTCGACAAGATTTTGGTGATCAGCCGTACCGGCGAAACGGCTATCGAATCACTGGCCTCGGCCAGCCATGTCGACCAGGAGCAACTCGCCCGCCGCATGGCGACGACGCCGAACGAGATGTTGTTGGGTGTGCCCGGTGTCGCGACACAGGCCGACGCCAGGCGCGTCAGCACCAGCATCAACATTCGCGGCCTGCAAGATTTCGGCCGGGTCGCGGTCATTGTGGACGGCGCGCGCCAGGATTTCCAGCGCTCAGACCATGGCACACAGTCGACCTTTTACATCGACCCCGAGCTTGTCAAATCCGTCGATGTGATCCGCGGTCCGGTCGCCAACACCTATGGTTCGGGCGCCATCGGCGGGGTCGTGTTCTTCGACACCAAGGACGCCGCGGACTTCCTCAAGCCGGAGGAAACATGGAGCGCTTCGGTAACCGGACGCTATGAGAGCAACGGCAAGGGCTGGACCACCAGCGCC
>NZ_PNOT02000279.1 GCF_002879535.1 Mesorhizobium intechi | reverse complement strand
ACCTTCGGAGAAGGCGGCCGACGCCCGGCGAGCTCACCACCGGCAGAATTTGCCGGTAGGGGCGTGGCCTGTTTTGAGGGGGGATTCACAGGCGAATCTCTTCCGTCTATGATGGCAGCCATGGAAAACGCTCTCGACGAGCTTACCCGGCTCCTGAAGGCGCCGCAGACCTGCCTGCGGGATCGCTGGGGCGCCTTCGCGCTTCAGCTGCTGGCCAACGTCGCCACCGGCCTCGCGGTCGGCATCGGCTTCGCCGTTGGCCGCGCCATCGCTGGCTGAAAATCGTATTCCGTCAGATCGCCCCGCGCCGCCATCAGCTCACAGGGACTGCGAAATCGTCTCTCATTTCGTTGCCGGCGCGCGAGCTTTCTCACGCGCCTGCTCCCGATATGCAGCAGCCACATGATTAGGAAGATAGACGAAGGGCACTAAATGGTCGACCAGTTCGGGGTGCAGCCAAAGCGGGGAGTTTGTCGCATGAAAACTGTTGTCGACATTAGCAAGGCGATCCCGCCGCCGGATGCCGTAAAACAGGTTTTGCCAGATCAGAGCAGTCCGGGCTCGGTTAGACCTGTCATCTACTATCTTTTCCAGTCTGCCGCCCTGAAGCTTGAAATCTTGCGGGGGAAGGTCGTCGCTCTTAGAAATCGCCGACAGCTTGTCACTCACCAAGCCAAGGAACCGATCATGGTGTTGTGGATCACGCACTTGGAGATTTTGGCAAAATCGGCGAATTTCCCACACAGTCTTGTCCAGCATTTGCAATTCGAGGCCCTTGGCAAAGTAGGATGATTCTAGGTAACGCCATGGCCCAAACCTGTTCAGATACTGCAGAAACGCATCTGGCCCGTTTGAGGTCTTGACATCAAACGGCAGCTTTTTTGCTGCCAACAGGCCCTTGTTGATGTCATGCTTCACATGCGCCGCCGGGATTCGGTTGAGCAGCAGGATGCACTTCAGGTATTTCTCGATCGCCTGTTGGGCTTGCCAGAGGAATTGCGCATAGAGCTTTGCTCGGTGACTCAACCGCGCGCTGACATAATCGCAGTCGGCGACATCGCGAAACGTCCTGAAGGCGAAATCGTCAATCTGCTTAGCCAACAAGATTTCACCGCCATTTGACAAAGCGCACCTCCTATTCGATCACCTTGTGAACGCGCTCCGCTTTCTAAGCCGCACGCCCGGTCCTTCGCCGTTCTCGTCAACGAAGATTACGCCGGCCGCCTCGAGGGCGAGTTGAATAGCTCGCCTCGAATCGTCGGAAATCTGCCGGCGGCTTTTTTCGAAATCGACCACGGTCGAAAGCCCAAGCTTAGACGCTTCAGCAAGCCGCGGTTGCGTCCACTCGATCAAAGCTCGCGCGGCCCTGGATTGACTCGGTGTAATCATTCATTTCAACATTTTCTGTTGACGGCATGCTTGGTAGAGCGTATCAACATAATCTGTTGATTGCAACACTACTGGAGGAATCTCAGATGCCGAACAGGTCTGTTCGGGCGGCCGCCGAAGGCTTGTCCAATTATCCCCGAAATCCACACCGCTTCAGCTTCGCACGTAAACTGCTGATGGACTGGAGTTCGCCAGCGGGAAGCGAGCCCGCTTTGAGTAGACCAGTACTGGAGAATTTCATGAATCAGCACGTCAATCGCCGCACTTTGATGACAACGGGCGTGGCTACGGCCGGCGCCGCCTTCTCTGTTGTTGTATCCAAAGACAAAGCCATGGCCAAATCGCCGGAAAGTATCCCCGGTGGGGAGGCGTTTTTCAGTATCGACGAGCGCCTGGATAGTCTCCCGCCCGACGTAGCTCAACGATTGCGCGTCGCAGTTCACGCCCTGTTGGATGGTGTCGAAGCCATGATCGAAAGAGGGGAGAGCTACGAAGCGATCGCCGCCTACTGCGAGGACTGGGGTAGCAGTGTTTCACGGGGAGCGGACGCTGTAACAGCTTGAAAATGTGGCTAAATTAGCCACCAAAGCCGAATGGTGCGGAAATTCGGCCCTTGGCCACTGGTGGGGAATTTCCCCACCTTGGGAGGGTCTGCAAATTTGCTGACCCTGCGGCGAACGTGCCAAGAACATCCTGCTACCATTTTGCTACCGAACTCGGTAGCACCAGCCGTCACAGGGCGGCACAGAAGCCCTTTGCCACGGCAAAAAGCCAAGACAAACCAGCACGATAAATGATTGGATGGCATTAGGCGGGATGCCGATAAACGAATTTCAAGACCGGTGCCTTAAACCGCTCGGCCATCCCTCCAGTGACTGTCCGTCACATTCGACTGCTCTAGTGTGCCCGGCAAAGACCTGTCAACCGGCATGTGCGGCCGCGCGTGTTCCTTCACCAAGCCCACGCAGCAGCGTAACGCCACAATCTTGCCCGGTTCCGGCCACAATCGATTAATATCGTGATAAACAATTCCTGCGCACAAAGGATCGGGGTTCAGGGTGCCGTTGGTATTGTCGAGCGAGTGCTTTGGCTCCTCTGCTGTTCAAACGACGGCGTCTTGATTGAGACTGTAGGGGATTTCAGGATAATGCAGGCTACGACGCGCCCGCGTCTTCGTCGCGCTTCCACGCTTACGCTGTTGGCTGCGTCGGCCGCTCTGCTGGCGGCATGCGCGTCGCAGCCTGAGCCGAAGGCGATGGTCAATCCCAAGCATCGCTCCAAGGAATACTTCGCCGAAACCGAATATGGCGTGAAGGCGAGCCCGCGCGCTGGCTTCATGCGGCGTGGCGGTGGTCGCGACCAACTCGGCAAGCCCTATCAGGTGCGCGGCAAGTGGTACTATCCCAAGGAAGATCGGCACTACGCCAAGGTCGGCCTGGCCTCGTGGTATGGTGACGCGTTCCATGGCCGGCTGACCGCCAATGGCGAAGTCTACGACATGACGCATCTGACGGCCGCGCATCCGACCATGCCCCTGCCGAGTTACGCCCGCGTCACCAACCTCGAAACTGGCAGTTCGGTCATCGTTCGCGTCAACGACCGCGGGCCGTACCATGAGGGCCGCATCATCGACGTCTCGGAGCGCGCGGCGCAGATGCTCGACTACGACAAGGTCGGCACGGCGAAGGTCAAGGTCGAATATGTCGGCCGCGCACCGCTCGATGGCAATGACGACCAGTATCTGATGGCCTCCTACCATCCAGGCAACACGATTCCGGATCCGTCGGACGGCCTGCCGACCGGCGTCATGGTGGCCATGAACGGACCGTCGCCCAGCGTGCCTGTGGGCGCGGCCGCCGTCCCGTTCCCCGGTCAGTTGACGAATTCCGGCGAAGCCACGCAACCATCTTTGTCAGCACAGGCGCCAGCTTTCGGCGATGTGGCATTGCCCGACTTCGGACCGATCGTGCCGGAACGCCCGGAAATCGGCCTGCCGCCGCAGTCGCCGTTCGCGGTGGCCTCGCTGTCCTATGCAGATGAGCGCGTGCAGCGCGTCGACGTCTTTGCCGGGTTGGACGATAGCGGCATGTCGCCCGCCGACATCCTGCGGTCATGGAAGAAGTCCAATCCGCAAGCGGCGCCATCCAATGCCGACTACGTCGCCGCCGGCACGTTCGACGACGCAGCCGAAGCCAAGCGCGTGGCAGCGGCACTTCAGTCCTTCGGCCGAACGGAAATCCAGCGTTCCGATCTCGACGGCAACGACTGGTACGCGGTCAATCTCTATCCGAATGGCCATGGCGGCCTGGACGAACTGCTGCAGGCGGCATGGTCGCACGGCGCACCCGATGCGCTGGCTGTGCGCAACTGATCTATTTTGCCCGGGCGGTTGATCCGGCGAAAAGAACCCTGATAGCTTGGCTATGCCAAAACCGGCAAACGGGTCGAGATTTCATGCAGTTGCGCGCCTTTCCGCCATTCGCCGGCTTTCTGGGACTGGCTTTGCTGCTGCTTTGCCTCGCACCGGCCCAAGCGCAGCTTTTCGAAACCAAGGCCACGCAGGCCTTCATGATCGATGCCGACACCGGCACGGTTCTGTTCTCGAAAGACGCCGACAAGCCGATCCCGCCGGCCTCGATGGCCAAGCTGATGACCATGGAGGTGGTTTTCAACGCCATCAAGTCCGGGCGCCTTAAGCTCGACGACACATTCGTGGTCAGTGAAAACGCCTGGCGCAAGGGCGGCGCGCCATCAGGCACTTCGACGATGTTTGCCAAGCTCAAATCGGCGATCCGGCTCGAGGACCTGATCCAGGGCGTGACCGTGCAGGCCGCCAATGACGGCTGCATCGTCATCGCCGAAGGCATGGCCGGATCCGAGGACAATTTTGCCGCGCAAATGACGGAACGGGCCCGCCAGATCGGGCTCAAAACATCGACCTTCGTCAATTCGACCGGCCTGCCGGCCGACGGCCAGCGCACGACGGTGCGCGAGCTGGCGCAGCTGGCGCTGCATTTGTGGCGCGATTATCCGGAATTCTATCGCTACTACGGGCTGAAGGATTTCACCTGGAACAAGATCTCGCAGAAGAACCGCAACCCGCTGCTGGCCATGGACATCGGCGCCGATGGCCTGGCTGTCGGTGCGAGCGAGGGGGCCGGCTTTGGCATCGTCGCTTCGGTCAGTCACAACGGCACGCGGGTGATCATGGCGATGAGCGGGCTGGCCAACGACAAGGAGCGTGCCGAGGAGGCGCGAAAGCTGCTCGACTGGGGCGCGCGCTCCTTCGAGAAGACCGAGATCTTCGCCAAGGACGAGGTGGTCGGCGAGGCCCAGGTTTTTGGCGGTGCCAAATCCGGCGTGACGCTGAAGGCAAAAGGGCCGATCGAGATCTTCCTGCCGATCACCAACCGCGACAAGCTGACAGCCAGGATCGTCTACACCGGCCCGGTCGCGGCGCCCGTGGAGGAAGGCCAGCCGGTGGGTGCGCTGCGCGTCTGGATCGGCGACACGCTGAGCCAGGAGACGCCGCTTTTCGCTGCCGAATCGGTCGGCGTCGGCACATTGCCGCAGCGCGCGCTCGACGCCGTCAAGGAACTGGCGATCGGCTGGCTGCGATAGCGCCGACGGCATGGACGTTTTCCCGAACGCGGACTATCTAGAGCGCAACAATCCACCTGGACAAAGGCCCTCTCGATTGGCGCGCGGATTTTTCATCACCTTCGAAGGCGGCGAGGGCGCAGGCAAGTCGACGCAGATCGAGCGGCTGGCGCGAAAGATGCGCGCCAAGAAGTATGATGTCCTGCTGACGCGCGAACCGGGCGGCTCGCCGGGTGCCGAAGCGGTCCGGCATGTGCTGCTTTCGGGTGCCGCCGAGCCATTCGGACCGAAGATGGAAGCGCTGCTCTTTGCCGCCGCGCGTTCCGACCATGTCGAGCAAGTCATTCGGCCGGCGGTCGAGCGCGGCTCCATCGTGCTTTGCGATCGTTTCCTGGATTCCTCGCGCGTCTACCAGGGCGTCACCGGTGGGATCGACCCGGCATTCATGGCCGCGCTGGAACAGGTCGCCATCAACGGCATGATGCCCGATATGACACTGATCTTGGATATCGATCCGGGCGAGGGCCTCAGGCGCGCGACGTTGCGGCGCGGCAGCGATGCCGACCCCGACCGCTTCGAAAAGGAAACGCTGGCCATTCATCAGGCTCGCCGCGAGGCCTTTCTGGCGATCGCCGCGGCCGAGCCGGAACGCTGCATCGTCGTCGATGCCTCCGCCGATCCCAATACGGTGGAGGACGTCGTCACCGCGGCCGTCTTCGCGGCGCTGGAGGCGAGGGCGCCCGCGCGCAACAGGCAGGCAGCACCGGTATGATCTTCGAACGCATCGCGCCGGAACAGCACGATACGCTGGACGGCGTACCCGAACCGTCCGAAACGCCTCGTCTGGTCGGGCACGGGCAGGCGGCGGAAATGCTGGCCGCCGCGTATCGATCGGGAAAGCTGCCGCATGCGCTGATCTTCGCCGGACCGGTCGGCATCGGCAAGGCGACGCTGGCCTTCCACCTGGCGCACCATCTCTTGAAGCACCCGGCCTTCGAGCAGGCGCCGGAACGCCTTGCCAGTCCCGATCCGGCCTCGCCGCTGTTTCGCCAGATCGCGACCGGAGCACATCCTGGCGTCCTGCACCTGACCCGGCCGATCAACGACAAGACCAAGAGCTTCAAGACGGTCGTCACCGTCGACGAGATCCGCAGGGTCAGTCGCTTCCTGTCGATGACCTCGCATGACGGCAGCTACCGGGTCGTCATCGTCGATCCGGCAGACGACATGAATGCCAATGCCGCCAATGCCTTGCTAAAGAATCTTGAGGAACCGCCAGCACGAACACTGTTCATTCTCATCGTCCATGCCCCTGGCAGCCTGCTGCCGACGATCCGCTCACGCTGCCAGGTGATACGCCTGATACCGCTCGACGCCGACGAGTTGATGGCGGTGCTGGAAACCGCCGAGCCGCCGCCGCCGGACGATCCGTCTGCGCGGGCGGCACTGGTCGAGCGGGCAGGGGGCAGCGCCCGCAACGCGATCCTTTTGACGCAATATGGCGGGCTGGAG
>NZ_PNOT02000145.1 GCF_002879535.1 Mesorhizobium intechi | reverse complement strand
CTGACATTGCCAAGCTCCAATCCCCGGTGAAGCCTCCCGACGCCTGCCTCATTTATCGTCACGCTTGCCTGAAGCTCGACGAGGCATTTTCCAGGTCGTTTCAGGGCCGCTTGTTCGAAGCCCCGCATGGAAACCGCCAAGCACCTGAAAGCGCGGCCCGAAGGGCAACGCCACAATGCTTGCCTATAAACCGTTGCAAAAATTGCTATTCTGCGACGCAACACAAATCAGGCCCAACACCGATTCCAGATTGGGGACATTTGCGACAGGTAGGGAATAGGATTCGACCATTGACGGACCAGTCTGCAAAGAAGTTCGACAGCTCACGCGCTGCCGAATATGAAAGCCAAAGCCGGATAGCTCTCGCGGGCTATGAAGCCTGCCATGAACTCGCAGCCTGCATGTTGGCTGCTGCGCTTGGGACTGGCGGAACCCGGCGCATCCTAGTCGTCGGCGTTGGCGGCACCGCGCAGGAGGTGGTTGCAGTTTCCCGGCTCGAACCGACCTGGAGATTCATTGGGGTTGATCCTTCGGAGCCGATGCTGGCGCTTGCCGGGGACCGTCTCAAAGCCCAGGGGCTTAACGACAGGGCAGAACTGCATCTAGGCACACTGGACACGCTTGCAGGCGGCGAGGCGTTTGACGCCGCCATGATGCTCGGCGTGTTGCATCATCTGCCGGGCAACGATGCAAAGAGCGGAATCTTGAAAGCCATCGCAAATCGGATCGCGCCGGGCGCTCCGCTGATCCTTGCCGGGAACCGATATGCCTACGCCAGTAAACCCCTACTCCTGGCGGCATGGGGGGAACGCTGGCGGATGCACGGTGCGACAAGCGAGCAAGTAAAGGCGAAGCTCGGCAAAATCCTACAAGGTGCCGACCCACCCCACTCCCAAGAGGCGGTGTTTGATCTGCTTGACAGCGCTGGTTTCGAGCGGGCCGAGAGTTTCTTTTCGAGCCTGTTTTGGGGTGCGTGGATCGCGTGGCGGAAGCCGCTTTAATGTCGCACAACTTCTGATTTTTTGACGCGTCGGCTGGCCGGTTGAGTTGCACGGCAATTCCTGCCGCGGAACTCCCTCGCAAATGTCGGAGTTTCGCGACCGACTTTTGCGACCTTGCACAATGGGCTTCTGGTGCGTCAGAGCCAGCATCAAGCCGAACCCGGCGTGGCCGGCGGAGCCAACCGTATCAGCGCCGAAACGACGACGAAGGCCAGTGCGCAGCATGCCGAGCGTCGCGCCATCGATCTCGTCAGATGACTTAAAGGGAGAACAAGGTGATGTCGGCTGGAATGCCCTCGCCGGCCGAAGGGTCGTTCCTATCGCGGAAACGATCTGACGAGGGCGTCCGATTGGGGAACTAACACAACCAAGGCGGATTCGTGAGGCGACTTGGAGTTCAGTACCCAGCGAAACGCGAGGTAAGGATACGATCTCCACTGGAGAAATCCCGCAGTGGCTCGCGGGCGGCCGCAATCAGATGCGCCGACCGGTCTTGGCGTCGAACAGATGCGCCGAGGCGCGGTCAACCTCGATCGGCACGTCTTCGCCCTGCTTCAGCGCGAGCCGCTCGCGGAAGAGACAGGAGATCGCTTCCCCGCCGCAGTCGACCGTGGCAAAGATTTCCGACCCGGTGGCCTCTAGCAGTGTCACGGTGCCGGACAGGCCGCCCTGGCCTGTCGCCCGGATATGTTCCGGGCGAATGCCATAGATCACTTCCCTTCCCGCCGCCTCGGCCGGCCGGATGCCTTCCGGCAGCGGCAGCGTCAGTCCGCCGGCGCATCGGAAGGTGCCTTCCTCGACGCGGCCGTGGATCAAGTTCATGGCCGGCGAACCGATGAAGCCGGCGACGAACAGATTGGCCGGACGGTCGTAGAGGTCGAGCGGCGCGCCGACCTGCTCGACCAAGCCGTCATGCAGCACGACGATCTTGTCGGCCATGGTCATGGCCTCGATCTGATCGTGCGTGACATAGATGGTGGTGGTGCCGAGCCGTTGATGCAGCGCCTTGATCTCGCCGCGCATCTGGACGCGCAGCTTGGCGTCGAGGTTGCTGAGCGGCTCGTCGAACAGGAAGACCTGCGGATCGCGAACGATGGCGCGCCCCATGGCGACGCGCTGCCGCTGACCACCGGAGAGCTGGCGCGGATAACGGTCGAGCAGCTTTTCCAGTCCGAGAATGTTCGCCGCGCGCTTGACCCGGCTTGCGGTGTCGGTTGGATCTGCTTTCTTGATCCTGAGCGCGAAGCCCATGTTTTCGGCCACCGTCATATGCGGGTAGAGCGCATAGTTCTGGAATACCATGGCGATGTTGCGGTCGCGCGCCCTCAGATTGTTGACGACGCGCTCGCCGATCGCGATCTTGCCGCCCGAGATCGTTTCGAGCCCGGCGATCATTCTGAGCAGCGTCGACTTTCCGCAGCCCGACGGACCGACCAGGATAACGAACTCGCCATCGGCGATATCCACGCTCACATCATGGATGATTCGAGTAGCTCCGAACGCCTTCTGCACGTTGCCGATGCTTACCGATGCCATTTAATGTCTCCACGAAAAGAGTATGACGGCGGGCGCTCAGCCGCCCTTGACCGCACCAGCGGTGAGCCCGGCGACGATCTGGCGTTGCGCGAACAGAGTCAGGACCAGCACTGGCAGCGTCACCACTAGGGCCGCGGCGGCGAGCGGACCCCAGCTCACCTGCTCATAGGAAAGCATGTTGTAGACCGCGACCGGCAATGTCCGCGTCTCGCGGCTGGCGAGCACCACGCCGAAGACGAAGTTGTTCCATGAAAAGATGATCGACAGGATGAACGCCACCACGATGCCTGGCTTGGCGATGGGCAGCGCGACCAGCCGGAACACCTGCCAGGATGAGGCGCCGTCGATGTTGGCCGCCTCTTCCAACTCCATCGGCGTTGTTTCGAAATAGCCGATCATCACCCAGACCACGATCGGCACGGTCACCACCAGATGGATGATGATCTGCGGCCACAGCGTGCCGAGGATACCCAGCCACTGGAACAGCAGGAACAGCGGGATGAGATAGGAAAGCCCGGGTGTCATGCGGGCGATCATGATGACGACCGCCGACCGTTCGGCTTTGAGCCTGGCGATGCCGTAGCCTGCCGGCACGCCGATCAGCAGGGCCAACAGCGTAGCCGTGCCGGTGACCAGAACCGAATTCCACATATAAAGCAGGAAGTCGTTCTCCTGGAACACCATGGCATAGTTTGACCAGGCGAAGTGCTCGGGGATCAGGATCGGCGGGTAGGCTCCGTTGTCGATCTCAAATTTCAGCGACAGCGAGATCATCCAGAGGAAGAACAGGATCGCCGGTGACACCAGCACCAGCGCCGCGAAGAAAAGACCGACCTTGTTAAGCAGCCGTGAACTCATCTATCTGCCCTCCGCGTCGATCCATTGCGATCGCTGGCGCAGCATCAGGAGGATGAAGGACAGGGCGACGATGACGATGAAGAACACGACCGCCATGGCCGAGCCGTAGCCCATGTCGTAATAGGAAAAGGCGGTGTTGTAGAGATAGATGTTGATCGTCTCGGAGGCCGTTCCAGGCCCGCCCTGGGTCATCGCGTAGATGATGTCGAAACTCTTGAGCGCGTCGATCGTGCGGATGATGACGGCGATCATCAAAAACGGCGCGATCATCGGCAAGGTCAGGTAGCGGAACTGCTGCCAGGCATTGGCGCCGTCGATCTCCGCGCTCTCGAAGGGCTCGCGCGGCACCGACGCCAACCCGCCCAGCACGATCAGCATCACCAGCGGCGTCCATTGCCAGGTCTCTACCGCGACCAGCGAAGGGATGACCGTGTTGACGTTGAAGATCCATTCCTGCGCCGGGATGCCGACCAGCGACAGAAGGTAGTTGAGCACGCCGAGCTGCGGATGAAACATCATCGTCCACACCAGCGCCACGGCAACGGGCGTGGCCATCATCGGCATCACGAAGACGCCGCGCAGCAGGCCACGCAGAGGAAATTTCGCGTCGAAGATCAAGGCGGCGACGGTGCCCAGGAACATCGGCCCCACCACCGAAAGGAAGGTGTAGGTCAAAGTGTGCCAAAGCGATTCCCAGAACCGCGGATCTGTCGCCAGGCGCAGGTAGTTTTCCATGCCGGCAAAGCTGCGCGACTGGCCAAGGGTCCAGCTGTTGACGCTCATCCACAGCGTGAAGGCCCAGGGAAAGACGATCACGGCGCCGACGACGACGAGCGCCGGGACGACGAAAGGCCAGTAGTTGGGAGCCAGTCGGACCGGCTGGCTCCCTTCGATGCCTTGCGTCGTCACGCCTGCGCGTTCCGGGGCGATGGCGGACATCAGCCTTGCTCGCTCCTATCCAGGACCGGCTGGAACTGCTCGGTGGCTTTCTTCAGTTCGTCGGCGGGATCGGCACCGGCGATCATGTTGGTCAGCGCCACGCCATAGATGTCGCGGAATTCGGTGACCGGGATGATGACCGGCAGCGCCAGCCGGCTGATGTTGCCGGAGCCTACGACGGCATCGAGCCAGCTTGGCGGCATGGTGACGCCTTCGCGCACCTTGGGGTCTTCCAGCACCGATTTGCGGAATGGCACGCCGGCCCCGGCCTGCAGTAGGCGCGCGCCCATGGCCGGCGACACCGCCCACTGGCAGAACAGGTAAGCCGCTTCCTTCTTCGTGCTGGCGAACGTCACGCCGATACCATCGCCGAAAGTGCCGGCGGCATGCGCCTTGGGACCCTTGGGCACCACGCCGTAGCCGACCTTGCCGACCACCCGCGACTTCTGCGGATTTTCCATGGGCGGCGCAAAGCCAACGCCGTCGAACCACATTCCGATCTTGCCCTGCAGGAACGCAGACTGCGCCTCGGCCCAGTTGAAGCCGGTGACGCCGGGAGGCGCGGCCTTCGTCATCAGCCGCTGGTAGAGGCTGGCGGCCTCGACCGCCTCCGGGGAAGTGGTTCGCAGCTTGCCGTCGCTACCGAGCGGCGTCGCGTCGTAGCCGAGCATCAGCGACGTCCACACGGGCGTGTTGGCGTTCTTGAGGCCGCGGGCGGCGAAGCCGAACGTATTGCTCGACGGATCCGTCAGCGCTTCGGCGGCCGCCACCAGCTGCTCGAAGCTTTCGGGATATTTCAGCCCCTTGGCGTCGAATAACTCCTTGTTCCAGTAGAGGATCCAGTAATCGACCGAGAACGGCAACGAGCGCAGCACACCCTCGCCGTCCTTGGCGAACTGCATGCCGGCGTCGGCGAAGTCGCTTTCGACCAGCCCCGGATCGGTGAGGCCCGGATCGGCAAGATAACCGGAAATGTCAGCCAGCCAGCCGCCCTTCTCGAACTGCCGCTTCTGCACATGATAGCTCAGATGCACGACGTCGAAGCTGGGCTTGCCGGAGCTGAGCTCGATCACCGTCTTCTGGCGCTGCTGCTGCTCGGGCGTCGCCTCCGCATTGACCTTGATGCCGGTGAGTTCCTCGAACTCGGCGAGATTCTTCAGGATGGTATCGCTGCGCGGGCTCTTGACCAGATTCACGTCGAGCGTCGTGCCGGCAAAGCGCTTCCAATCGACACCTGCGGCGAAGCTGGGTCGAAGACCGGCAAGGCCTGCGGCGGCGAGGGCTGCGGTTCCCTGGAGAAGCTGCCTCCTGGTTGGGCTGAATGGATTGGACGACATTTCTTCCTCCCGGTTGCTGTCGTTGTCGATAACGCCGCATCGGTTGCGGCGCGGTTCTGCTTCCTCAAATCTGCAGCGCCAGCCGGCGCGCGTTGTCGATGTGCTGGCTGATCGCCTCGACCGCCTTCTGCGGATCGCGCTTCTCCAGCGCATCGATCACCGCAAGATGCTCGCGCATGACCGGCACGACACGGCCGTCGATGCGGAACCGCTCCTGGTGGATGAGCCGGATCTTCACCGAATTGACCAGGTAGGCTTTGGCGATGATCTCGTTGTCTAGCGCGCTGATGAACGTGTCATGCATGGCCCAGTCGATGCTCTGGGCCTTGCCTTCCATTTCCGGCGTTGCCGTCTGCGCCAGCGCCTGGTCGAGCATCTCCTGATGCTCGCGCCTGAGACGCGCAAGCTGGGCGTCGGAAGCGTTGACGGCGAACAACGCGACCGCCTCGCGCTCCATGAATAGGCGGAACTGGAAGGCCTCACGGATCAGGCTGATGTCGATATGCGCGATCTGCATTCCGCGCTGCGGAATGGTTGTCAGCAGCCCTTCCGCCTCGAGTCGCGGCACGATCTCGCGGATCGCGCCAAGCGGCAGGCCGGTGAAGGCAACCAGCTCGCGCTGCGACACGAATTGACCCGGCTTGAGATCGCGGGCCAGCAGATGCCGCGTGAAGCTTGCATAGGCCTTTTCTCTCAGGGTTGCCGGTTCGCTCGTGTCGTCCATCTCAGTGCGCTTTCCTTCGCCGGTCAGGCTGCCTTCGTCGCGAACAGCCTGTCGTAAGCGGCGCCGAGCTGCTGCCGTTCCTGCGATGTCACCGGCTCGAGCGGCGGCCGGACCGTCACCCAGCGTTCGTCGCCGGTCTGTCGTGCCACCATGGCCTTCACCGCCGGAATGACCGGATGTCCGAGCAGTTCGAGGACGAAGCTCTCCACACGGGAATCGTCGCGTCCGCTCTCGATGATGGCGCGAAGCTCGCCGGTGGCGAAATTGGCCATGCCGGAAATCGCGCCCTGACCGCCAATCCGCACCGCCGGCGCCAGATGCCGTTCGTCGCCGATCAGGATGATCAGGTCGCCATGCGCCTTGAGCAGAGCCTCGCTGTATGCCCAGTCGCCACCCGAATCCTTGACCCCGGCAACAACGCCCGGATACGCCTCGCGCAATCGGCCGATCAGGCCGAGTGACAGCCTGACCGTTGTGACCGAGGGGATATTGTAGAGCAGCATGCCGCGGGCGAGCGGACCAAGCGCGGTAAACACCGCGGCAAACCAGCCGAACAGCCCGTCGTCGCCCACATTCTTGAAATAGCTCGGCGGCGCGATAAGGATGTTGCGAGCGCAACGCTGCAAGGCGTGGCGAGACTGCTCCGCGGCATCCTCCACCGCATCGACCAGCACGCCCGCGACGAGCTGATCGGCCCGGATGCCTGCAGCTAGCATGGCATCGATCACCGCTTGCCGTTCCGCAGTGCCGACGGAAGCGCCTTCACCAGTGGTTCCAAACAGCGTCACGCTGCTGCAGCCGGCATCAAGACAAGTCCGGGCATGCGCGGTCATGAGCGGGATCGCAATCCGCCCCGCTGCGTCGAAAGGCGTTGTGAGGGCAACAGACAGACCAAAGCGCGACGCCACTGTAAAGTCTCCAATTCATCAATCTGTACGCAGCTGTACCACACTAACATGTTAGTTGTAAACCACGCTCCAGTCGGTGCCACAGGCGATCCGGCGCGGTCCGGCCGTCTCATGAATCGGCGTGGGCACAAAGCAGGGTAGCGCGTGTTCCATCGTTCGTGTCTGCATCAAGGCTCATCCGCCGAAGCGGATATCCTTGTCTCAGTTGGCGTCCTTCAGTACGCCGGCGCCAGGGTTTGAAAATCGGATGTATCGTCCAGCGACGCGCACCGAGAAGGCTGAGTGGTTGCGGTTTTCGCGCCAAACGGCATCAGCCCGTCAAGATGGCGATCATCGTGCTGGACGTTTCTCGTCCAGCGGCGGTGGCCGCGGCTCAGGCCCGGCGCGATCAGAAAATCGCAAAACGCAAAACGCAAAAAGCCGCCCCGGTTAGACCGGGACGGCTATTGGTTTATGATGAATTTGGTTGCGGGGACAGGATTTGAACCTGTGAC
>NZ_PNOT02000252.1 GCF_002879535.1 Mesorhizobium intechi | reverse complement strand
GCCGACGACGACACCATCGGCATTGGCGCCGATGACACGCGCCTGCTCGGCGGTCTTGACGCCGAAGCCGACGCAGACCGGCAGGTCGGTATGGCTCTTGATCCGGTTGACCGCCGCCGCCACCTTGCCTGTGTCGGCCAGCGCCGAGCCGGTGATGCCGGTCATCGAGACGTAGTAAACGAAGCCGGACGTGTTCTGCAGCACCTTGGGCAGGCGCTTGTCGTCGGTGGTCGGTGTCGCCAGCCGGATGAAGTTGATGCCGGCCTTCAATGCCGGAATGCAGAGTTCCTCGTCCATTTCCGGCGGCAGGTCGACGACGATCAGCCCGTCGATGCCGCTGGCCAGCGCGTCCTTCAGGAAGCGGTCGACGCCGTAGATGTAGATCGGGTTGTAATAGCCCATCAGCACGATCGGCGTTTCATTGTCGCCGGCGCGGAATTCGGACGCCATCTTCAGCGTCTTGACCAGCGTCTGGCCGCCTTTCAGCGCCCGCAGGCCCGCCGCCTGGATGGCCGGGCCGTCGGCCATCGGATCGGAAAACGGCATGCCGAGCTCGATGATGTCGGAGCCGGCCGCGGGCAGCGCCTTCATGATCGACAGCGAAGTGTCGTAGTCGGGGTCGCCGCCCATGAAATAGGTGACCAGAGCCGGGCGGCCTTCGGTCTTCAGCTTCGCCATGCGGCGGTCGATGCGCGTCGTCATTACTGGCCCTTTGGATGAATTTTGCTCATAGTCAACTCCCAAATCGAAACCGTCCAAAGGGCCTAGATCTCCATGCCCAGCATCGAGGCCACTGTGTGCACGTCCTTGTCGCCACGGCCAGACAGGTTGACGATGACGATCTGGTCCTTGTCCATGGCAGGCACGATCTTCGCCGCATGCGCGATGGCGTGCGCGGATTCCAGCGCCGGGATGATGCCTTCGACGCGCGTCGTCAGCTTGAAGGCTTCCAGCGCCTCGTCGTCGAGGATGGGCACATATTCGACGCGGCCGGAGTCGCGCAGCCAGGAATGCTCCGGGCCGACGCCGGGATAGTCGAGGCCGGCCGATATCGAGTGGCCGTCCATGATCTGGCCGTCGGCATTCTGCAGGAGATAGGTGCGGTTGCCGTGCAGCACGCCGGGCGAACCGGCATTCATCGAGGCGCAATGCTCGATGCCGTCGAGACCGCGTCCGCCTGCCTCGATGCCGATGATGCGCACTTCCTTGTCGTCAAGGAAGGGATGGAACAGGCCGATGGCGTTCGAGCCGCCGCCGACGGCGGCGATGATGGTGTCGGGCAGCCGGCCTTCCTGTTCGAGGATCTGCGCGCGTGCCTCGGTGCCGATCACCGACTGGAAGTCACGCACCAGCTCCGGATAGGGGTGCGGGCCGGCGGCGGTGCCGATCAGGTAATAGGTGTCCTCGACATTGGTGACCCAATCACGAAGGGCTTCGTTCATGGCGTCCTTCAGCGTGCCGTGGCCAGCGGTGACCGGCCGCACTTCAGCGCCGAGCAGCTTCATGCGGAACACGTTCGGGCTCTGCCGGGCAACGTCGGTAGCGCCCATATAGACGACACAGGGATAGCCAAAGCGCGCTGCGACGGTGGCTGATGCCACGCCATGCTGGCCGGCGCCGGTCTCGGCGATGATGCGCTTCTTGCCCATGCGCTTGGCCAGCAGGATCTGGCCGAGGCAGTTGTTGATCTTGTGCGACCCGGTGTGGTTCAGATCCTCGCGCTTGAAATAGACTTTTGCGCCGCCGAGATGCTTCGTAAGACCCTCGGCGAAATAGAGCTTCGACGGGCGTCCGGCATAGTGGGTCGAAAGATCAGAGAGCTCGGCCTTGAAATCGGGATCGTTCTTGACCTCGTTCCAGTGCCGCTCCAGGTCGAGGATCAAAGGCATCAGCGTTTCGGCGACGAAACGACCGCCGAAAATGCCGAACATCCCCTGCTCGTCGGGGCCGGTGCGGAAGGAATTGGGTGTAGCCGGCTTGTCCATCGCCGATCTCCTAAATCTTATGTTTTGTGCATGTCCTTGTCCGGAAAACCGGATTCCACTTTTCCGGGACATGCTCTGATTGGAACCATGCTCAGGCGGCGCGGTCGTCGCGTGCTGCCCGGACGGCCCGGAAAAACTGCTCGATCAACGCCGGGTCCTTGACGCCCGGCGCGCTTTCCACACCGGAAGAAATGTCTATTCCGGGCGGGTTCGCAAGCCGAAGGGCATCGCCGATATTAGCGGCGTTGAGCCCACCGGAAAGCATGTAATCGACGCCGCCGTCAAGGCCGGCAAGGATGCGCCAGTCGAAGGCGACGCCATTGCCGCCCGGCAGCTCGGAGCCTTTCGGCGGCTTGGCGTCGAACAGGAACCGGTCGGCAATGCCGATGAACGGCTCCATCCGGTCGAGGTCGGAGGCCTCGCCGAGCGGCAATGCCTTCATCACCGGCAAGCCATAACGGGCTTTCAGCTCAGCCACCCGCTCGGGGGTTTCCGAGCCGTGCAGTTGCAACATGTCGGGCTGCATTCTTTCGACAATCCCGTCCAGGAAGGCGTCGGTTGCATCGACCGTCACGGCAACCGCCAGGGCCCTGCCGCGCGCGGCTTCGCGCAGACGGCCGGCTTCCGCCGGCTCGACATAACGCGGGCTCTTCGCGAAGAAGATAAAGCCGACATGGCTGGCGCCGCCGGCGAGCGCCGCGGCCATAGCCTGGTCGGTCTTCAAGCCGCAGATTTTGATGTCGAGCGCCATGGCGCGGGAATTGGCATGAAATCGAGACAGAGTCGAGAAAAAGCATACTGTTTGCCGGCAACGCCAAAGACGCTACCTATTTGATGGACCGGATTAACTGGCAGCGTGCAGGGCGGGAGAACGATCATGGCCGACAGAACGGTTGCGGAACTGAAGCAGAAGATCGCGCAGGCGCGCGAGGTCATCGCCCATCTGATGGACAAAGCCGCCTTCAACGGCGCCGAAGGGCATCGGGCGCTCGACTATTTCGGCAGCGATGAATTCGACCGGAATTTCCTGCCCTGGCCGCATCACGGCGATGAGGGCCTGCGGCCGGACGAACTCAACGCCGCGAATGACGACTGACTACTCGAACACGATCGCCTGCAGGGCGCCGCCATTGCGCTTCAGCCAGTCCTTGCAGCGGTCGGTGTCGGGGCAGAGTTTTTCGCACAGTTTCCAGAATTTCGGGCCGTGGTTCATCTCCTTGAGATGCGCCACCTCGTGCGCGACGAGGTAATTTATGACCGGCTGCGGCGCCATCATGATGCGCCAGGAGAAGGAGAGATTGCCTTCCGAGGTGCAGGAGCCCCAGCGGCTGGACGTGTCCTTGTAGCGGATCGCCTTGGCGCGCTTGCCGAGCGCCTCGGTGTGCTTGATCACCAGCTTCTCGATTTCCTTCTTGGCCTCGCGCTTCAGGAAGTCGGCGATGCGGCGCGGCAGGTGCACACGGTCACCATGCACGATCAGCAGCGGGCCGCGCTCGTCGCGCGATACCGCCACCGTGCCGCGCTTTGACGGCTCATGGACGATGCGGTGCGGCACGCCGCGGATCGGGATCTTGATGCCCGGCCGAACTTGCGGGCGCGTCGGCACCTTGGCGAGGCGCTGCTCCAGCCAATCCTGATGGCGGTCGAGGAACCTGTCCACCTCACCACGGCGCAGGCCGGGCGGCACGGTGATGCGCAGGCCCTGGCCGCCGGAATCGATGCGCAGCGTCAGGCGCCGTGCCCGGGCGCTCTCGACGATCTTGAGCGGCAACGTGCGACCGGCGACGCAATATTCGCGCTCCACGACGGGCGTGGCCTTGGGCTTCGTCAGATTGCGGAAGAATCCGATGGTCATGGCGGGACGATACGCGATTCGAGAAAAACGACCAGAACAAAAAAGAAACGGCGCCGCTCGCGCGACGCCGTTTTTTCACGATCGGCCCTGTCCTACAGCGCCGCGCGTCCCCTGAGACGCGCAAAGGACGCCGTAGCACTTCAAGTTGGCGCATGACCTTTTCCAAAAACCGGTTCCGGCTTTCGGGGCGATGCGCTCGGCCTCAGTCGTCAAGCAGGTTCGAGCCCTTGCCACGCTTGGTCGGCGTCGTGCCGGTGCTCGGGTCGGTCTTCGCCGGAGCGGTCGACTTGTTGCGGTTCGCCATGAAGCGGTCGAACTCGTCCTGATCCTTGGCGCGACGCAGTTCGCGGGCATAGTCGTCGAACTCGGTCAGCATGTCGTCGAGCTTGCGGCGTTCCTCGGCGAGGCGCTCGAGCTCCTTTTCGCGCCAGTCGTCGAAAGCGACGTTGCCGGTGCGGGCGGAGCCATTGCCCCAGCGCGCGGCCTTGTCGGAACCGCGGCGGCAGCCGGCGAAGATGCCGTCGGTCGCGCGGTTGACGTCACGCTTGAAGCCGTCGAGCCGATCGCCCCAGATGATGTAGGCGAGCATGGCGAAGCCGAGCGGCCAGAACACCATGAAGCCGATCACCATCAACGCGATGGTTGCCGGCGTCCAGGCCGGGCGGATCAATGCAGATGTGTTCATTTTCTCCCATTCCTTCGGTTGGAGACAGCCAGGACCGGCTGCGTGGAATCGAAATGGGAAGGCGAAAACGGCGATTCAAGACAATATCCGCCAAAACCAGACAAGAGCCTGAAATGATTATCGCTTTTTGAGCCTGTCGAGGAAAAGCACGACCAGCCCGGCGATCAGCCCCCAGAATGCCGCGCCAACACCGAACAGGGTGAGCCCCGAAGCGGTGACGACGAAGGTGACGGTGGCGGCCATGCGATCGCCCTCGTCCTTCAGCGCGATCGCCAGCGCGTTGGCGAGCGATGCCATCAGCGCCAGACCCGCCACCAGCACGATCAGGCTCTGCGGCAGGACGGCGAAGATCGCCACCAGGGAGGCGCCGAAAATCGCGAAGATGAGATAGGCGAGCGCATAAAAAGGGCCGGTCTTCCAGCGCTCGGCGGGGTCGGGATGGACGTCCGGCCCGGTGCAGATCGCCGCCGAAATCGCCGCCAGATTCGTCGTCGAGCCACCGAATGGCGCCGACAGCAGGGAAAACAGGCCGGTGACGCCGATCAGCGGCCCGGGCTCCGGATGGTAGCCGGCGGCGCGCAGCACCGCCAGCCCCGACAGGTTCTGCGAGGCCATGGTGACGAGATAGAGCGGCAACGCCAGGCCGATCATCGCCTTGGCGGTGAAATCAGGCACGATCAGCGTCAGCGTCGACAGTTCCGGTGTCGGCAGGCCGCCGACGCGGCCGGTCAGAAACGCCGCGAGGCCGCCGCCGACAAGCACGGCCAGCACCGACAGTGCCGGATTGAACAGGCGGATGACGAAGAACGCCGCGATCAGCGGCAGGATCAGCCAGGGATCGACTGGAACGGTCTTGACCGCGTTGAGGGCGAAGGTGACAACGATGCCGGCCAGCATGCCGGAAGCGACCGAGGGCGGTATCCTGGAGATCAGTTGCGTCAGGGGCCGGAACAGGCCGGTGGCGATCAGCAGGACGGCGGTGACGATGAAGGCGGCGACCGCCTCGCCTATCGAAAAGCCGCTCGATGCCGCCATCAGTGCAAGACCCGGCGTCGACCAGGCGGTGATGACAGGCATTTTCGTGCGCCACGACAGCCACAGGCTTTCGATCGCCATGGCGAGGCAGATGGTCGTCACCCAGCTCGCGGTCTGAATTTGCGTCGCGCCGACCGCGTGCGCGGCGGCAATGACGATGGCCAGCGTGCCGCCAAAGCCGACAATTGCCGCAACGAAGGCGGATATGGGGATGGAAAGGCGCATGATCAGTTGCCCCGCCCGGCCCCTCGGCCGGCCAAGTCGCCGACCGCCCGCACCAGCATGTCGAGGTCCTGCGGCCGCGACAGGCGGTGATCGCCGTCCGGAATGAGCGACAGCGTGACATCGTCGGCCGGCAGCAGGCTGACCAGCTTCAGCGCATGGCTCGACGGCACGTCCGGATCGGCCAGTCCTTGCAGGATATGGACCGGGCAATGCGTGTCGATCGGACCGGTCATCACCCGGTTGACGCGCCCGTCCTCGATCAGCGCGCGTGTATAGATATAGGGCTCAGCTGAATAATCGGAGGGCTCGGCGAAGAAGCCCTTCTCGGCGAGGTCGCGCTTTTGCGCCTCGGTCAGCACCGGTTCGACCAGCTCCGAGGTAAAATCCGGCGCCGGCGCCAGCAGCACCATGCCGACGACGCTTGCGTCGCCCGCCTTGCGCAATTCCTGCACCATGCGCAGCGCGATCCAGGCGCCCATCGACGAGCCGACCAGGATCTGGTTGCCCTTGGCAAACTTCCGGAACACAGCGAGGCTTTGCGAAAGCCATCTCGAAATCGTGCCGCCGGAAAAAGCGCCGCCGGATTCGCCATGACCGGAATAGTCGTGGCGCAGGAAGGCGCGGCCTTCTCTTGCCGCCCAATCCGACAGTGTCTGCGCTTTGGTGCCGAGCATGTCCGACTTGTAGCCGCCGAGCCAGACGATGCCGGGCGTCGAACCCGCGCAATGGCGCACCGCGATGCGCGATCCGTCGACATCGAGGAAGGTTGGGGGCGTGACAGTCATGGCTTTTTCCTCAGGCCCCTCTTCTGGCTCGGCGGTTCTTGTGCCACAGCCACGGGCGTGGCGAAAAGTGCCCGCGCGGTTTCTTTGTTTGGCGCAGGCGGTGATCAGGGTGATTTTCTGTCAATGCTGTGCTATTGACTCCGCCCGCGCGCTCACCACATTGGCGCGTCCACGCATCAAGACCGACAAATCCTGAACGAAACGGCCAAGGAGACCACGACCATTCGCAGACCTTTCAAAGCAGCGGCGCCGACCAAGGATGGGCCGCGCTCCAACCGTGACATCCGGGTTCCCCGGGTCCAGCTTATCGACGCCGAAGGCCAGAACCGCGGCGATGTTTCCATCAACGACGCATTGCTGCTCGCCGAAGAGGCCGGGCTCGATCTCGTTGAGATATCGCCCAATGCGGTACCGCCCGTCGTAAAGATCCTCGATCTCGGCAAGTTGAAATACGCCAACCAGAAGAAGGCGGCCGAGGCGCGCAAGAATCAGAAGGTCATCGAGATCAAGGAGATCAAGATGCGCCCGAACATCGACAGCCATGACTACGAGACCAAGATGAAGGCGGTTCGCCGCTTCTTCGAGGAGGGAGACAAGGTCAAGCTGACGCTGCGCTTCCGTGGCCGCGAGATGGCGCATATGGAACTCGGCATGCAGCTTCTGAACAAGGTGCGCGAGGAAGTGGCGACCATAGCCAAGGTCGAGGCGGAGCCGAAGCTCGAAGGCCGCCAGATGATGATGGTGCTGGCGCCGCGCTAAGGTGTGCTGAAACAACGCACTAGATCACGATAAAGTCAGGCGCGACCAGCGCTCCAAATCCGCCTGAATTGTCTTGCAGAGCGTCCCGGCGATCGGCGGGGCGCCTGTTTTCTTGGCTGAAGCTGCGATCGCCGGCTAAGCTCTTCGACGATCGGACACCGCTTGGACAACGAACTCAAATACGGGCTGGGCAACTACCAGCAGATGCGTCGGCTGGTGCTTGCCGTGCTCGTGGTGGTGCTGTTTCTGGCGCTGCTGTTCGGCCAATCGACCTTCCCGCCCGACACGCCCGTGCATGAGACAATCGAAATGTTCGGCGTTCTGCTGATCTTCCTCGGCATCGTCGGCCGGCTTTGGGCGACGCTCTACATAGGCGGGCGCAAATCCTCCCAGGTGGTCACCGGCGGGCCCTATTCGATCACCCGCAACCCGCTCTATGTGTTCTCGACAGTGGCCGCGGCTGGCGTGGGCGCGCAAATCGGCTCGTTCTCGGGCATCATCCTGTTCGCACTGCTGTGCGCCGGCGCCTTCCATATCGTCATCCTGCGCGAGGAGAAATTCCTCAAGGAAGCGCTCGGCGCGCCCTATCAGGCCTATTTGAACACGGTGCCGCGCTTCTTCCCGAAGCTTTCCCTCTATCAGGAGGGCGACACCGGCAGCTTCAAGCCGCGCCTGTTGTTGACCACGCTGCTCGATGGTCTGGTGTTCCTGATCGCCCTGCCGGCCTTCGAACTGATCGACGGCGCGCAGCAGTCCGGCATGCTGCCGGTGTGGTTCACGCTGCCCTGATCGGGACAGAGCGCCGCACGGCTTCAGGTGTTGCGTACAGGCCGTGTTTGACGTATAGGACCGCCGTTCAAGAAAACCGCCCGGCAGGGCATGCCGTGGCGGTTTCATTTGCTTTTCGGGCTTTGGTCGGCCTGGAGCGAACAAGAAGCGCGATAGTGCGCCAACAATATGGAGTAGCAAAATGCCCAAGATGAAGACCAAGTCGGCCGCCAAGAAGCGGTTCAAGATCACAGGTACGGGTAAAGTCCTGTCGGCTGCGGCCGGCAAGCGTCACGGCATGATCAAGCGTTCCAACAAGTTCATTCGAAATGCCCGCGGCACGATGGTTCTGGCTGAACCGGATGGCAAGAAGGTCATCAAGAATTTTCTGCCGAACGGCCTCTGAGCATTCGGTCTGGACAGCGTTTTAAGGAGATCATGACATGGCACGCGTAAAGAGAGGCGTCACCTCGCACGCCAAGCACAAGAAGGTCCTGAAAGCCGCCAAGGGCTTCTACGGCCGTCGCAAGAACACCATCCGCATCGCCAAGCAGGCGGTGGAGAAGTCGCTGCAGTACGCTTACCGCGACCGCAAGAACCGCAAGCGCTCGTTCCGCGCCCTGTGGATCCAGCGCATCAACGCAGCGACCCACGAGCATGGCCTGACCTACGGCCGCTTCATCGACGGCCTCAACAAGGCCGGCATCGAGATCGATCGCAAGATCCTGTCCGACATGGCCATCCATGAGCCGCAGGCTTTCGCCGCGCTCGTGGCCAAGGCCAAGGTCGCGCTCGAATATCTGAAGAACACCACGCCGAACGCTTTTGAAAGCGCTGTCGCCTAAGACCAGCGCTTCCCAAGCATTCGCAATTCTGATTATGGGGAACCCGCGCTGGCACGGCTGGCGCGGGTTCTTTTGTCTCTGATGCCTGACCTTTCAACTCAAAAGTGGCTTCCACTTTAAAGTCGACTTCCAACGTAGCGAGTTTGACCGTGAACGACGCAACTAGTGGCCTGGATACGCTCGAAAATTCCCTGCTGGCCGATATCGCTTCGGCGGCCGATGAGCCGGCCATCGAGGCCGTGCGCATCGCCGCCTTCGGCAAGAAGGGCACCGTGTCCGAGATGCTGAAGACGCTTGGCGCCATGACCGCCGAGGAGCGCCAGCTCAAGGGCCCTGTCATCAACGGCCTGAAGAACCGCGTCACCGAGGCACTGACGGCCCGCAAGGCCGAACTCAGGGACCTGGCGATCGCCGCGCGTCTCGCCGCCGAAAAGGTCGACGTGACGCTGCCGGTGCGGCAGTCGCCGGCCGAGCGCGGCCGCATCCATCCGATCAGCCAGGTCATCGACGAGATCGCCGCGATCTTCGGCGATCTCGGCTTCGCCATTGCCGAAGGTCCCGATATCGAGACCGACTACTACAATTTCACCGCGCTGAATTTCCCTGAGGGACATCCGGCACGAGAGATGCACGACACCTTCTTCTTCCAGCTGGACGAGAAGGGCGAGCGCAAGGTGTTGCGCACGCACACCTCGCCCGTGCAGATCCGCACCATGGAGACGCAGAAGCCGCCGATCCGCATCGTCATCCCGGGCAAGACCTACCGCCAGGATTCCGACGCCACGCATTCGCCGATGTTCCATCAGGTCGAGGGACTGGTGATCGACAGATCAGCCAACGTCGCCAACATGAAGTGGGTGTTGGAAGAGTTCTGCAAGGCGTTCTTCGAGGTGCCCTCGGTCAAGATGCGCTTCCGGCCGTCCTTCTTCCCGTTCACCGAGCCAAGCCTCGAGGTCGACATCCAGTGCGACCGCTCGCGGCCGGGCGAAGTGCGTTTCGGCGAAGGCTCCGACTGGATGGAGATCCTCGGCTGCGGCATGGTCCACCCCAATGTGCTGCGCGCCGGCGGGCTCGATCCCGACGAATATCAGGGTTTTGCCTGGGGCATGGGCATCGATCGTATCGCCATGCTGAAATACGGCATGCCGGACCTGCGCGCTTTCTTCGACGCGGATGTGCGCTGGCTGTCGCATTACGGGTTCCGGCCCCTCGACATGCCGACGCTGTTCGGCGGCTTGAGCGCATGACAGCGCTCCACATCGGCGGCTGCCGCTGCGGCGCCGTGCGGTTCGAGGCTTCGGCCGAACCGCACCACGTCAGCTATTGCCATTGCGGCGATTGCCGGCGGGCCAGCGGCGCCCCGGTCTCGGCCTTCGTCGGCTTCCTGGCCGGCCAGGTGGTGTTCACCGGCAAGGCGATGAAGATGTACGAGGACGGCCCGGTGACGCGCTCGTTTTGCGGCGTCTGCGGCTCGCCCATCGCCTATGTCGACGAGCGGCTGGAAGACGACATCTACTTCATGCTCGGCGCCATGGACGCGCCGGCCGACTTCAAGCCGACGCTGCATGCCTATGTCAGCGAGCAGCTTCCCTTCCTGCATATGTCCGACGATCTGCCGAGACATCTGAAATCAAGCGTCAAACGACCAGACGGAACAGTCCCATGAAATTCACCCTCTCCTGGCTCAAGGATCATCTCGATACCGATGCCTCGCTCGACGAGATCGTCGAGCGGCTGACGTCGATCGGCCTCGAAGTCGAGGATGTCGACGACAAGTCGAGCCTGAAACCCTTCGTCATCGCCAAGGTGCTGACGGCGGTGCAGCACCCCGATGCCGATAGGCTGCGCGTTCTGACGGTCGATACCGGCGACGGCAAGTCCCCTGTCCAGGTCGTCTGCGGCGCGCCGAATGCGCGGGCCGGTTTGATCGGCGCTTTCGCCGCGCCCGGCACCTATGTGCCCGGCATCGACGTGACGCTGACGGTCGGCAAGATCCGAGGCGTCGAAAGCCATGGGATGATGTGTTCCGAGCGCGAGCTGGAACTGTCCGACGAGCACAATGGCATCATCGACCTGCCGGCCGACGCGCCGGTCGGCGCCAGCTTCGCGTCCTACGCGCATCTCGACGACCCGGTCATCGAGATCAACCTGACGCCGAACCGGCCGGATGCCACCAGCGTTTACGGCATTGCCAGGGATCTTGCGGCGAGCGGCCTCGGCACGCTCAAAAGTGGCGCGGTCGAAAAGATTCCCGGCAAGGGCCAGACGCCGGTCAAGGTGGTCATCGAGGTGCCGGAACTTTGCCCGGGCTTCGCCTTGCGGCTGGTGCGCGGCGTCAAGAACGGCCCTTCGCCGAAATGGCTGCAGCAAAGGCTGATCGCCATTGGCCTCCGGCCGATCAGCGCGCTGGTCGACATCACCAACTACATCACCTTCGATCGCGGCCGACCGCTGCATGTGTTCGATGCGAAGAAGGTCGCCGGCAATCTCGTCGTGCGCCGCGCCAGGGACGGCGAGACGGTGAAGGCTCTGGACGGTCGCGAATACACGCTGACGCCCGACATGTGTGCGATTTCGGACGACAATGGTGTCGAATCCATCGCCGGCGTGATGGGCGGCGAGCATTCCGGCTGCGACGAGAACACGACCGATGTGCTCATCGAATCGGCGCTTTGGGATCCGATCACCACCGCCCGCACCGGCCGCACGCTCGGCATCATCACCGATGCGCGCTATCGTTTCGAGCGCGGCGTCGACCCTGAATTCATGGTGCCCGGCGTCGAGCTGGCAACGAGGCTGGTGCTCGATCTCTGCGGCGGTGAGCCGGCCGAGATCGAAGTCGTCGGCTATGCCGGCCACAAGCCCATGATCGTCTCCTTCCCGCTGTCGGAAGTGACGCGGCTGACGGGCATCGTGGTGCCAAGAGAGGAAAGCCTCGACATCCTGTCGCGCCTCGGCTTCAAGCCGCAGGGCTCGGGCGACGTCGTGGACGTCGCTGTGCCGTCTTGGCGTCCCGATATCGACGGCAAGGCCGACCTGGTCGAAGAGGTGATGCGCATCCACGGCGTCGATAACATCGCCCCGCAGCCGCTCGGCGCGCATGACGCGGTCAATGCGAAGATCCTGACCACGCTGCAGGTCCGCACCCGCACCGCCAAGCGCGCGCTTGCCGTGCGCGGTATGATGGAGGCCGTTACCTGGTCGTTCATTCCGGCCAAGCATGCCGAGCTGTTCGGCGGCGGCCAGACGGCGCTGAAGCTTGCCAACCCGATCGCCGCCGACATGTCCGACATGAGGCCGTCGCTGCTGCCGGGGCTGATCGCCGCTGCCCAGCGCAATGCCGACAAAGGCATTGGCGATGTCGCGCTGTTCGAGGTGTCGGGCACCTATGAGGGCGACGGCGCCGACCAGCAGCGGCGGGTCGCCGCCGGGGTGCGCCGCGGCACCGCCAAGCTCGAAGGCTCGGGCCGCAGCTGGGCCGGCAATTCCGGCCCGGTCGGCGTGCTCGACGCCAAGGCCGATGCAATCGCGGCGCTCGAAGCCTGCGGCGCGCCGGCCGAGCGGCTGCAGATCGAGGCGGGCGGTCCAGCTTGGTACCATCCCGGCCGGTCCGGCACGATCAAGCTCGGGCCGAAGACCGTGCTCGGTACGTTCGGCGAATTCCATCCCAAGACAATGGAAGGGCTTGACGTCTCCGGTCCGCTCTGCGGATTCGAAGTGTTCGTCGACGCCGTGCCCGAACCGAAGGCCAAGCCGACGAAGACCAAGCCGAAGCTGGAGCTCTCCGCCTTCCAGGCGGTGAAGCGCGACTTCGCCTTCGTCGTCGACAAGGCGGTCGAGGCAGGCACGCTGGTGCGCGCCGCATTGGCGGCCGACAAGAAGCTGATCACAGCCGTCTCGGTCTTCGACATCTTCGAAGGTGCGTCGCTCGGCGCCGACAAGAAATCGATCGCCATCGAAGTGTCGATCCAGCCGGTCGAGAAGACGCTGACCGACGAGGACTTCGAGGCGCTGGCCAAGCGCATCGTCGAGAATGTCGGCAAACAGACGGGTGGCGTGCTGCGCGCCTGAGGCAATTCCCGGAAAGTGCCTAGCGGTTTTCCGTCCGGAATTGCGCACAAACCACGCCTTGCGGGCAGATTGCGAATCGCCCTCTAAAGGGCGATGGACCATCTGCGCTATTCCGGCCTGCCGTTCGAAGCACAGCGAAAGGCGTTCCTCGACATCGTCTCGATGGATCCGCTTATCCGTGAGGCGCTGGCGCGCGCCCGCACGCTTGAGCTGCCGGACTGGCTGGTGGTCTCAGGGGCGCTCTACAATACAGTCTGGAACCATCTGACCGGCAAGCCGTCAGGTTACGGCATCAAGGATGTCGACCTGTTCTATTTCGACGACGGCGATCTGTCCTATGAGGCCGAGGACGCTGTCATCGGCCGGGCGACGCGGCATTTCGAGGGGCTGGCACTGCCTGTCGAGGTGCGCAACCAGGCGCGGGTGCATCTGTGGTTTCCCCAAAAGTTCGGGCAGCCCTGCCCACGCTATACGAGCGCGAGCGAATCCATCAGCTATTTTGCCTCCAAAACGCATGGAGTCGGGGTTCGATACGATGCTGACGGGCAGCTGGAACTGGTCGCGCCGTTCGGGCTCGACGATGTCTTTTCGTTCCGCATCGAGCCGAACCGGGTAACGGACAATCGGCGCACGCATGAGGCGAAGGGGGCTCGCGCAAAGGCCAATTGGCCGGAGATTGAGGTGGTGCCGTGGTGATCTTCCCCTCCCCCTTGTGGGGGAGGGTGAAGCCCTACCCGTTCACCAGCGCCAGCAACTCCTCCGTGTAGCGCTTGCCGACCACTTTGTCCGGCGACAGCGCAGCGCCGATCGCCGCCACTTCGGCAGCACTCAGCTCGATGCTCGCCGCAGCCGTGTTCTGCTCCAGGTGGCGAATTTTTCGTGCCCCCGGGATCGGCACGATGAAATCGCCCTGATGCAGCACCCAGGCAAGGGCCAGCTGTGCCGGGGTTACGCCCTTTTCGGCAGCCATTGTTTCCAGCGTGGCGATAACCTTGGCATTGGCTTCCATGGCCTCGGCCTGGAAACGCGGCAAGGTCCGGCGCCAGTCGCCATCGCCAAGCATTTCGGGCTTGGCGATGGAGCCGGTCAAAAGGCCACGGCCGAGGGGGCTGTAGGGAACGAAGCCGATGCCGAGTTCGTGGCAGACGGCGAACACCTCCTCTTCCGGGTCACGGGTCCACAGCGAATATTCGCTCTGCACCGCAGCGATGGGATGCACGGCGTGCGCACGGCGGATGGTCGTGGCACTTGCCTCCGAGAGGCCGAGCGCGCGCACCTTGCCCTCGCGCACCAATTCGGCCATGGCGCCAACCGTGTCCTCGATCGGCACGTTGGGGTCGACACGGTGCTGGTAGTAGACATCGATGACATCGGTGCCCAACCGTTTCAGCGAGGCCTCGGCGACGGCTTTGACGTGCTCGGGGCGGCTGTCGACGCCGGCCATGCGGTCGAGGCCGGTGCCTTCCTCCAGGATCTTGAAACCGAATTTGGTGGCGATCGTCACTTTGTTCCGCACCGACTTCAGCGCCTTGCCGAGCAGGATCTCGTTCTCGTAGGGACCGTAGACTTCCGCCGTGTCGAAGAAGTTGACGCCGATCTCGACGGCGCGATGCAGCGTGGCGATCGCCTCCGCCTCAGGCTGGCCGCCATAGGCGAAGCTCATGCCCATGCAGCCGAGGCCGACGGGATAGACGTTCAATTCAGTTCCTAGCTTGCGGGTTTGCATCACGCGTCTCCTTGTTGTGATGCCTAAAGCGCGTCGACAGTGCGCCTTAAGTCTTTGTTTTGTGCATGTCGTTGTCCCAAAACCGCTGCGCACCTTTGGGCGACATGGATGAGGAGATAGCGCCTTGTGTTATGTTCGATAATCGGCTCTTCTTCGCACGGGCTGTTGCAAGAAATAGATCAATGAACCGAGCACATCTTTCGCAGCTTGCCGTGCTGGCAACCGTTGCCCAGTGCGGCAGCTTTCGCGGCGCGGCCAAGGAGCTGGCCATCGCGCCATCGGCGGTCAGCCACGCTGTGTCCAGCCTCGAGGCGCGGCTTGGCGTGCGGCTATTGGCGCGCAGCACCCGCAGCGTCGCGCCGACGGAAGAGGGCGCGCGACTCTTGGAGCGATTGCGGCCGGCTCTATCGGAAATCGACCTGGCGCTTGAGACCGTGGTCGAGTCGCGCGACCGGCCGGCCGGGAATCTGCGGCTCAGCGTGCCGCGCACGGCAGCGCATCTGGTGCTGACGCCACGGCTCGGCGCCTTTGCAGCGGCCTATCGCGACATCGTGCTTGAGATTGTCATCGAGGACCGCTTCACCGACGTGGTGGAAGGCGGTTTCGATGCCGGCGTGCGGCTCGGCGAGAGCCTGCAGCGCGACATGATCGCCGTGCGCATCGGGCCGGACCTTCGCGGCGCCGTGGTCGGCGCGCCATCCTATTTCGCGACGATGCCGAGACCCATTCATCCGCGCGACCTTGCCAATCATCGCTGCATCCGCTTCCGCTTCTCCAGCGGCATCCTCTACCGCTGGGAATTCGAGAAAGACGGAGAGGAGATCGAGATCGCGGCGCAAGGACCGCTGATTCTCGACGAGGACCATCTGATCGCTCAGGCGGTGGTCGATGGCGCCGGGCTCGCCTTCGTCTTCGAGCCTTATGTGCGGGCCCCTCTCGCCGACGGAAGGCTGATCCGCGTGCTGGAGGACTGGTGCCCACCCTTCGAAGGGTTCTTCGTCTATTACCCCAGCCGCCGACAGATGCGCCCGGCGCTCAGGGCATTTGTGGATTTCTTCAAGGTGAGCGGTTAGCCCCAGCTTCCCCTTGTGGGCCGGTTGAGGGGCGTCGGAAGAAAGTTCTGTCCAGCGTCGTTCACACACAATGCAGTCAATCACCAACACTCCAACCCGCTACGGCTGGGCTACGATCCTCCTGCACTGGCTGATCGGCATCATCTTCATCGGTCAGTTCGCCCTTGGCGTCGTCATGGTGAGGATCCAGAGCCAGCGTACCGCCTTCGAGCTTATCCAGTTGCACAAATCCCTGGGCTTTCTGCTGCTCGGCCTCATCATGCTGCGCATTGCGTGGCGGATTGGCAATGCGACGCCGCCTCTGCCGGCTTCGGTCGGCGCGCTGGAACGGCGCACGGCGCCACTCGCGCATCTGGCGCTCTATGCCTTCCAGGTCGCGTTGCCTCTGTCGGGCTGGGCGCTGGTCTCGGTGTCGACGCTGGAAATCCCGACCATGCCGTTCAACCTGTTCGTGATGCCCAACCTGCCGCTCGCCGAATCTGATGCCGCCGAAGGCTTCTGGGCGGCCGCACACTGGTATCTCGCCTATCTGGGCATCGCGCTCGTCGCGCTGCATGTCGTTGCCGCCCTGCGCCATCACTTCCTGCTGCGCGACAGCGTGCTGACGCGCATGATCACGCCTTCGTCAGGTGGGGAATAGAGCGGCGGCCCCACGCGTTTGTGGGGTGAGGACGCCAAACGCGTAGCCTCCAGGAAAGGAACAATCCCATGCATGCGCGCATCCTTGGATTCGCGGCTTTTGCCGCATGCCTTGCCATGCCCGCAGCCGCGGCGGTGGCGTTGAGCGACGCCGCCGGCAGCTACACGGTCAGCCCGGCAGGGTCCAGCATCCGTTTCACCATAGGTAAGGCCGGCGGCGGCGGCTTCGACGGCGCTTTCGCCCGCTTCAGGGGCACGATCCGCATCGACAATGGCGATGTCGGGCGCTCGAAGGTCGACCTTACCATCTATCCGGAAAGCGTCGGCACCGGCCAGAGCCGCATCGACGCCTTCCTGCGCTCCGACGCGGTGTTCGATGCGGCCAACAGCCCGGAAATCCAATTCCGCTCGACCAGCGTGACCCGCACCGGCGACACATCAGCCCTTGTCACCGGCAGGCTGACGGCACGCGGCAAGACGTTTCCGGAAAAATTCACCGCCGAGCTCAACGGCTTGAAGGGCGGCACGATCAAATTCCATGTCACCGGGAAGGTGCTGCGGTCGCGCTACGGCATGGATGTCGGCACGCCACTCTATTCCAACGTCGTCGACTTCGACATGACGCTGATGGGGAAGCGGGGCTGAGCCAGGGCCAGCCTCGGTCATTGGCTTTTCCATCGATTTCGGGCAAACCTCGCCTGATGTAACCGACATGGAGAAGCGTGATGTTCCGATGGGGTGTGTTGTCGACGGCCAAGATCGGCCGGGAGCAGTTGTTGCCGGCAATCGTCGAGGCGGAGAATGGCGTGCTGGCGGCGATCGCCAGCCGCGACCTGTCGAAAGCCAAGGCCCTGGCCGAGCGGTTCGGCGCCCGCCGTGCGTTCGGATCGTATGAGGAACTGCTGGCCTCCAAGGATGTCGACGGCGTCTACATCCCGTTGCCGACCTCGCAGCATGTCGAATGGACGGCGAAGGCCATCGAAGCAGGAAAACATGTGCTGGTCGAGAAGCCCCTGGCGCTCGACGCCAAGGACATCCCACCGCTGATCAAGCTACGCGATGCCAAGAAGGTGCTGGTCTGCGAAGCCTTCATGGTCATCTACCACCCGCAATGGATCAAAGTCCGCGATCTCATCGCCAGCGGCGCCATAGGCCGGCTGCGCCATGTGCAGGGCGCGTTCTCCTACTACAATGTCGACCCCAACAACATGCGCAACCAGCTCGACCTCGGCGGCGGTGCTCTGCCTGACATCGGCGTCTATCCCACCGTTTCGACGCGGTTTTCGACGGGCAAGGAGCCTGGCCGTGTGCAGGCGACGATCGAGCGCGACAAAAAATTCGGCACCGACATCTACTCCTCGATCCGCGCCGATTTCGGCGATTTCGAACTGTCCTTCTATTTGTCGACGCAAATGGCGGCGCGCCAGGTCATGGTGTTCCACGGCGAGAAGGGTTTCATCGAGGTCTTTTCGCCCTTCAATGCCGGGCTCTACGACCACCATCGTGTCGAGTTGCACAACCAGAACCACACCGAGGCGCAGGTATTCCGCTTTCCAGGCACGCAGCAGTACCGGCTGGAGGTCGAGACTTTCGCACGCGCGGCACAGGGCGGCAAGGAACGCGTCTTCACGCTGGAGGAATCCGTGCTCAACCAGAAGGTCATAGACGCCATCTTCCGCGCCGGCGGCAAGGAAGGCTGGGAGGCCGTCTGACATCTACTTCGAGGCAATTCCGGACGGAACGCCGCTTCACACTTTTCCCGGGATTGCGTTAGCCGGCTAATTCTTGGAGGAACAATGGCTGACGATGCGGACGTGATCATTGTCGGCGCCGGCCTTGCCGGGCTGGTTGCCGCCGCCGAACTCGCGGAGGCCGGCAAGAGGATCATCATCGTCGACCAGGAGCCGGAACAGTCTCTGGGCGGCCAGGCGTTCTGGTCATTCGGCGGATTGTTCCTTGTCGATTCACCCGAGCAGCGGCGCATGCGAATCCGCGATTCGCATGATCTGGCACTCGAGGACTGGATGGGCACGGCCGCTTTCGACCGGCCGGAGGATTTCTGGCCGCGCAAATGGGCGGAGGCCTATGTCGGTTTCGCCGCCGGCGAGAAGCGCTCCTGGCTGCTGCAGCGCGGCCTGAAGTTCTTTCCCGTCGTCGGCTGGGCCGAGCGCGGCGGCGGCAATGCCATCGGCCACGGCAATTCGGTACCGCGCTTCCACATCACCTGGGGCACCGGCCCAGGCGTGCTCGAACCGTTTGTCCTGCGCGTGAGGGAGGCGCAAAAGCGCGGATTGGTCAGCTTCAAGTTCCGCCACCGGGTCAACGAACTGACGCGGACGGGCGCCGTCGTGACCGGCGTGCGCGGCGATATTCTCGAACCCAGCACCGTCGAGCGCGGCCACAAGAGCTCGCGCGACATATCAGGCGATTTCGAGCTGCATGCGCAAGCGGTGGTCGTCGCCTCCGGTGGTATCGGTGGCAATCATCGACTGGTGCGGGACAATTGGCCCAAGCGACTGGGCACAGCGCCGAAGCGCATGATCACCGGCGTACCCGACCATGTCGACGGCCGCATGCTGGCGATCACCGAAGCGGCCGGCGGCTCGATCATCAACCGAGACCGCATGTGGCACTATGTCGAAGGCATCAGGAACTGGGCGCCGATCTGGACCGACCATGCGATCCGCATCCTGCCGGGCCCGTCCTCGCTCTGGCTCGATGCCAAGGGAAGACGCCTGCCGGTACCGCTCTATCCCGGCTTCGACACGCTGGGCACGCTCAGCCACATCATGAGCACCGGCTTCGACTATTCCTGGTTCATCCTGACCAGGAAGATCATCCAGAAGGAGTTCGCGCTGTCGGGTTCCGAACAGAACCCGGACCTGACCGGCAAGAGCTGGCGTCAGGTGCTCGGCCGGGCGACATCGGGCATTCCGGGTCCGGTGAAGGCCTTCATGGAGAAGGGCGAGGATTTCATCGTCGAGGCCGATCTTTCGAAGCTGGTGGCGCGCATGAACGCGCTGGCCGGCGAGCCGCTGCTCGACGTCGTCCAGGTGGAACGCGAGATCCGCGCCCGCGATCGTCAACTCGACAATCCGTTCTCCAAGGACATGCAGATCACCGCGCTGCGCGGCGCCCGCGCCTATCTCGGCGACAAGCTCATCCGCACGGCCAAGCCGCACAAGATGCTCGACCCGGCGAACGGCCCGCTGATCGCGGTGCGCCTTAACATCCTGACCCGCAAGACTCTGGGCGGCCTGCAGACGGATCTGGACAGCCGCGTACTGGGCGCGGACCGTCAACCGGTCGCAGGGCTCTATGCAGTGGGCGAAGCGGCCGGCTTCGGCGGCGGCGGCGTGCACGGCTATGCCGCACTTGAAGGCACCTTCCTCGGCGGCTGCATCTTCTCCGGCCGCAGCGCCGGCCGAGCGGCGGGACGCTCGGTGGCGTAAAGCGGCGATACCGTGGCGTTAGGCCCGTCGCGAGACGGGAAACCGCTCACGGGAGCCAGGCGCCCTGTCCAAGAGCGGCCACCGCGTCGACAATGCGCGTGAAACTTTCGCGGGCGCGACCGACAGTGTGGCGGGCCCTGAGATAGCCGTGCACCAGACCCGGTTCCTCGAACCAGGCGGCGCGCCCGCCTGCCGCGATGATGCGGTCACGATAGGTCTCGCCGTCGGAAGACAGCGGGTCGCACTGCGCGGTGATTAGCATGGTCGGCGGCAGGTTGGCGAAGTCGGTATCGGCCAGCGGCGCCAGCGTCGCATCGCCGCTGCGATCCTGCCCGCCGGTGCGGATGTGCTTGTAGAATTCGAGATCGCGCACGGTCAGCATCGGCGCTTCGGCATGCGTCACATAGGAGCCCTTGGAGCGGTCGCCGCCGAGGCCGGGATAGATCAGAACCTGGCCCGCCGGCCGTTTCGCGTGATCGCGCGTGGCGTGAGCCACAGCGGCGCAGAGGTTGCCGCCGGCGCTGTCGCCGCAGAGCAGGATGGGGCGGTCGCGGGTGGCCGCAACCCATGTCAAGGCGTTCATCGCATCGTCGAAGGCGGCCGGATGCAGATGCTCCGGCGCCAGCCGGTAATCGACCGAGACAATTTCGTAGCCGGTGCGGGCGCACAGCTCGGCGCAGACGTCATCATGACTGTCCAGCCCGCCAAGGATGAAACCGCCGCCATGGATGTAGAGCACCGTCGCCGCCGGTTGCACGCCGCTTCGGTAGATGCGGATCGGGATGTCGTGCGTGGGCGCGGCAATGGCCGAGGTTTCGACCGCCACGCCCTGGGGATAGCCGGCAAAGAACTCACGGCACATGCGGTCGTAGATCTGGCGCTGCTGGGTGATCGTGTAGTCGATCGTATCGGGCGGATAAAAGGAATTTGTCCGCTCGATGAAAGCCCAGGTCTCGGCATCGATGAGTTTTGTGTAATCGGTCATGGAACTCCTTTACCTCCCCCTTGATGGGGGGAGGCCGCCGCAGAGCGGCGGGTGGCGGCGCTTCAACCCACCGCGGACCTTCGGTCCGGAGGGTAAAGTCACTTCCCCTTCCACACCGGATCGCGCTTTTCGGCGAAGGCGCGGAACCCTTCCATATTGTCCTCGGAGCCGTAGAGTTCATCGACCGTCGCCAACTGCCGGCGCGTCACCTTGTTCATCGCGTCCTGGAAGGTGAGCGCCTCGGCCACCCGCGCGGTCTCCTTGATCGCGGCGAAGACCAGCGGCGGGCCGCTGGCGAGCAGGCGGGCGATCTCCCAGACGCGATCCTCGAGCTTTTCCTTCGGCAGCACTTCGTTGACCAGGCCCCACCGATGCGCCTCGGCGACATCCATCCAGCGGCCGGTGAACAAGAGGTCCATGGCGACATGATAGGGAATGCGCTTCGGCAGCTTGATCGTCGCCGCATCGGCCAGCGTGCCGGCGCGGATTTCGGGCAGCGCGAAGGAGGAGTGATCGGAGGCGTAGATGAGATCGCAGGACAGCGCCAGTTCGAAGCCGCCGCCGACCGCCATGCCGTTGACGCAAGCGATGACCGGCTTGTTCAGGTCGCGCAATTCCTGCAGACCGGCGAAGCCGCCGACGCCATAATCGCCGTCGACCGCGTCGCCGCCGGCGGCCGCCTTCAGGTCCCAGCCGGCGCAGAAGAACTTGTCGCCGGCGGTCTTGACGATGGCAACGCGCAGTTCCCGGTCGTCGCGGAACGCCTTGAAGGTTTGCCCCATCAGCCGCGAGGTCTTCAAGTCGATGGCGTTGGCCTTGGGCCGGTCGAGTGTGACCTCGAGGATCGAGCCTTCGCGGCGGGTCGAAATGACGTCAGACATTCTTGTTCTCTCCCAGCACCAGCAGCGCGTCGGCGATCCAGGCGCCCTTGCCTTCGACGCAGACGATCAACGGGTTGATGTCGAGTTCCTCGATCTCGCCGGCATTCTTCTGCACGAAGCCGGCAATGCCCGCGATGGCGTCGATGGCGGCCGCCACGTCGGCCTTCGGCCGGCCACGGTAGCCTTCGAGCAGCGGGAACAGCTTCAGGCCGCGCAAAGCCGCCTCGATGTCGTCGCGGGTCGCCGGCAGCATCAAGGTGACGCTGTCGCGCAGCAACTCGACCAGCACGCCGCCGGTGCCCAGCGTCATGACGGCGCCGAACATCGGATCCCTGGTGAAGCCGACGATCAGTTCGGCGACGCCGTCGCGCACCATGCGCTCGACATAGAGGCCGGTGCCGAGCGGCAGCAGATCATGCGCCGCCGTGCTGACGGATTCTGCGTCCTTGAGATTGAGCCGCACAGCGCCGACCTCGGATTTGTGGGTGACGCCCAACGCCTTCAGGGCGACGGGAAAGCCGAGCGCCATCGAGGAAATCACCGCCTCGACCGCATTGCCGGCGCGCTCACCCTTGGGCACGGGAAGCCCGGCCTTGATCAGCCGCGCCTTGGCTTCGGCCTCGTCGGGCGTGACATGCTCGCCGCCGGCGGCGCCGGCAGCGGATGTGTCGACCGGCTGCGCCTGCGGTTCGGCCCATGCCCAGCCGATGAAGGCCGCCGCCCCGGCGGCATCCATGGCCTCGGAAATGCCGAACAGCGGCACCATGCCGCGCGCCATGAGCTCCGCGGTGTATTCCTCCGGCAGGTTCTCCGGCAGCGAGGAGACGATCGCGCCATGCGCCTTGTTGGTCTTCAGCGCCGATTCGAAGGCGCGCAGCGTCGCCCACCAGTCGGTGACCGAGCAGCGGTCGGGGCGCGGAAAGTCGAGCACCAACATGTTCAAGTCGAAGCCCCCCGACACCATGGCGGTGAAGGTGGCGGTCATTGCCGGCTCGTTGTTCCAGATGAAGGTGTGGTAATCGAGCGGATTGGCGACCGCGACCAGCGGCCCGAGCGTCGACTTCACATGGGCGCGGTGTTTTTCCGTCAGAACCGGGAAATTGACCCAGCGGCCTTCGGCGCTGTCGGCCATGACGGAAGCTTCGCCGCCCGAACAGCTCATCGACGACAGCCGGTATCCGGGCAGCGGTCCGGTAATGTGGAGCAGCTTCAGCGCCTCGATGAAGGCGGGGATGGAATCGACGCGCGCAATGCCGAGCCGCCTCAGGAAAGCGCCCGAGGCCGCGTCCGAGCCGGCCAGCGAGGCGGTGTGCGAGACGGTGGCCTGCCGCGCCTGTTCGGAGCGACCGACCTTCATGGCGATGATCGGTTTTTTCAATTCGCGGGCGCGCGCCGCCAGCCGCTCGAAGCCGGCCACGGAATCAAAGGCTTCGATGTGCAGGCCGAGCGATGTCACCCGATCGTCCTCGATCAGGCCGAGCGCCATTTCGGACAGGCCGGTCTGCGCTTGATTGCCGGCCGTCATCAGGAAGGCGATCGGCAGGCCGCGCTTCTGCATCGTCATGTTGATGGCGATGTTGGAGGACTGGGTGATGATAGCAACACCCTTGCCGCCCTCGTCCAGCCTTATGCCACCATGCTGGTCGGGCCACAAAAGCGCGCCGTCGGCATAGTTGATCAGGCCATAGCAGTTCGGCCCGATGATCGGCATCTCGCCTGCTGCCGCGACCAGTTCGCCCTGCAGCCGCTCGCCGTCATCGTCATAGGCCTCGGTCTCGAGGAAGCCGGCGGCAAAGCAGACGGCGCCGCCGGCGCCGCGCTCGGCCAGCGCCTTGACAACCTCGATGGTCAGATGCCGGTTGACGCCGACAAAGGCGGCATCCGGCGCACCGGGCAGATCGGCGACCGAACGGTATGCCTTGCGGCCGGCAACCTCGTCCTTGGTCGGGTGCACCGGCCAGATCTCGCCGGCAAAACCCATCTTGATCGATTGCGCCACGACGGCGGCAGCCTGCACGCCACCGAAGACGGCGATCGATTTCGGGCGCAGGAGACGTTCGAGTTTATGCATGGTCATCTTTTCGTTTGAGCGCGATCCCAGGACAAACGATCCCGTTTGTCCAAGAAAACCGAATCCCGGTTTTGGACGATCATGCGCTAAGCTCCGAACGGACGCAGCAGCGCCCGCGAAATAATATGTCGCTGAATCTCCGACGTGCCTTCCCAGATGCGCTCGACGCGGGCGTCGCGCCAGATTCGCTCCAGCGGCAGGTCGTCCATCAGCCCCATGCCGCCATGGATCTGAATGGCTTCGTCGGCGACGAAAGCGAGCATTTCGGTGGCTTTCAACTTGGCCATCGCCATGTCCTGGTCGGTGACGGTACCCTGATCGTACTTCCAGCCGGCTTCGAAGACCATGAGGTCGGCGGCCTTCAATTCGGTCGCCATGTCGGCGAGCTTGAACGACACGCCTTGGAACTTGCCGATCTGCTGGCCGAATTGCTGGCGCTGCGCGGCATATTCGACCGCATGGCCGAGCGCCCGCTCGGCGCGGCCCAGACAGGTGGCGCCGACCTGCAGGCGAGTGGCGCCAAGCCAGGAATTGGCGACGTCGAAGCCCTTGTGCACTTCGCCGAGAACCTGGCTGGCCGGCAGCCGGCAATCGTCGAATTCGAGGATGGCGTTGGTGTAGCCGCGGTGCGAGACGTTGCGGTAGCCGTCGCGCACCGTGAACCCCTTGGTGCCCTTGTCGACGAAGAAGGCGGTGATCTTCTTGCGCTTGCCGCGCGGCGAATCCTCTTCGCCCGACGCCATGAAGACTATGGCGAAGTCGGCGAGATCGGCGTGGCTGATGAAATGCTTGGTGCCGTTGAGCACCCAGTGATCGCCGTCCTGCACGGCTGACGCCCTCATCCCGCGCAGGTCGGAGCCGGCGCCCGGCTCGGTCATCGCCAGGCAGTCCCATTTCTCGCCACGGATGCAAGGAAACAGATATTTTTCGCGCTGCTCGGGGGTGCCGGCCAAGAGGATGTTGGAAGGCCGCGCCACGCAGGTCCAGTGCAGCGCGTAATTGGCGCGGCCGAGTTCCTTTTCGTAGAGCAGCCAGCTCACCGTATCGAGCCCCGCGCCGCCGACATCGGCCGGCATGTTGGCGGCATAGAGCCCGGCCTCGATCGCCTTGGCCTTGAGCTCCTCGATCAGCTCGCGGCGCAGCACACCGGTGCGCTCGACCTCTCGCTCATGCGGGTAGAGCTCATTCTCGACGAAGGCACGCGTCGTCTCGACGATGAGCTTCTGCTCTTCCGAAAGACCGAAATCCATCGTCTCAGCCTTTCTTGCTCTTCTTCGCCTTGTCGCCTTTTGCCGGCTTTGCGGCCTTTTTCACCGGCTTCGTGGCCTTGGCCTTCTCGGCGGCCTTTGAGGCCGTCGGCTTCTTTGCAGCCAGCTTGGCCAACTGCTTGGTGTAATCCTTGTGCAAGGCGCCGGCGCCCCAGCCCCTGCCCTTGTTCTGCTTCGACAGCGCATCCATGATCGCGACCAGATTGTCGTCGCGTATCTTTTCCAGCTCGCGGATCGACAGGCCATGCGCCTGGTCATCCGACTGGGTGGCGATCAGTTCGACCAGTTCGTCGTTGAATTCCGGCACGTCCATCAGCTTGGTCCACGGCCATTTCAGGCACGGCCCGAACTGCGCCATGAAATGGCGCATGCCGGCTTCGCCGCCGGCGACGCGGTAGACCTGGAACATGCCCATCTGCGCCCAGCGCAGGCCGAAACCGTAGCGCATGATGTCGTCGAGTTCCTCGACGGTGCAGATGCCGTCCTTGATCAGCCACAGCGCCTCGCGCCAGGCCGCCTCCAGCAGGCGGTCGCCAACGAATGCCTCGATCTCCTTGCGGATGACGACAGGCTTCATGCCGATCGAGGCATAGATCTCCTTGGCGACCTCGATCGCCTCGGGGAAAGTCTGATCGCCGCCGACGATCTCGACCAGCGGCAGGAGATAGACGGGGTTGAACGGATGGCCGACGACCAGCCGTTCCGGATGCTTCTTCATCGCCACCTGCATGTCGGTCGGCTTGATGCCGGAGGTCGAGGAACCGACAATGGCGTTGGCCGGCGCATGGGCGTCGATCTCGGCCAGCACCTTGTGCTTGAGGTCGAGCCGCTCCGGCACGCTTTCCTGGATGAAATCGGCGTCCGCAACCGCCTCGGCGATGGTCTTGGCGAAGGTGAGCCTGCCCTCTTTCGGCAGGCCGCCGGGCACCATCTGCTTGTAGGCGCGGCGCGCGCCCTTCATCACTTCGGAGACCTTGCGCGAGGCTTCCGGATCGGGATCGAAGATCGACACATCGATGCCGTTGAGCAGCAGCCGCGCCACCCAGCCGGCGCCGATGACACCGCCGCCAATGGCGGCCGCCTTGTTGATGATGCTCATGCGGATGCTCCGGTTCTGGTCCTGGCTGTTTCGGGATCAATGAGAGGCACGCGCTCGCCGGCGCGGATCACGGATGGGTCGTAGGCCCCGCGGGCGAAGACCTCGAGCACGAAAGGCCGGAAGAAGTCTATCGGCAGCGTCTCGTAATCGGGATCGAAGCTCGACTGGTCCCAGCGCTCGCAAAACTGGTCGCAATCGTCGAAATAGGCGTGACCGGCAAAGCGGTCGCGCGCATGGCGGTTGCCGCCGAGATGATGGGCGTAATAGAGCCGCTGGAAGTCGCCGTGCTTCTCGACGACCCAGGTGCATTGCTCGCGCACGAAGGGCTTCAGGATCGAAGCGGCGTATTCGTCGTGATTGTAGGGCGCGTAGATGTCGCCGATGTCATGCAGCAGCGCGCAGGCTATCCAGTCGGTGTCGGCGCCGTCGCGCCAGGCGCGAGTCGCCGCCTGCAGCGAATGGCCGAGCCGGGTGACCTTGTAGCCGGACAGACCCTCGTCGAGCTGGACCAGCGCGTCGAGCAGCCGCTCGCCGGTCTTGGCGGCATAGTCGATTTCATGGGCGGTCAGGAACTCGTAATCGTCCTTGTCGCCATCCTTCATCGCGGTGAATTTGACGGTATCAGCCATGGCCAACTCCCGCCTTACGCCGCGGCTGCGATCGGCGCCCGCTTGGTCAGGTTGAGCTTCTTGCGTACTTCCTCCGGGCCGAGGATCCTGGCGCCGAGATTGGTGACGATGCTGGCAGCGCGCTCGACGAGCTGGGCGTTGGTGCCCAGCACGCCCTTGTCGAGCCAGAGATTGTCTTCGAGACCGACGCGGACATTGCCGCCGGCGATCACGGCCGCGGCGGCATAGGCCATCTGGTTGCGGCCGATCGAAAACGCCGACCAGTTCCAGGTCGACGGCACGTTGTTGACCATGGCCATGAAGGTGTTGAGATCGTCCGGCGCGCCCCACGGCACGCCCATGCAGAGCTGCACCAGCGCGTCGGGGTTGAGCACCTTTTCCTCCACCAGCTGCTTGGCGAACCAGAGATGGCCGGTATCGAAGGCCTCGATCTCGGGCTTGACGCCGAGCGCCGTCATCATGCCGCCCATGGCGCGCAGCATGCCGGGCGTGTTGGTCATGACATAGTCGGCCTCGGCGAAGTTCATGGTGCCGCAGTCGAGCGTGCAGATTTCCGGCAGGCACTGACGCACATGCTCCATGCGATTGGTGGCGCCGCCCATGTCGGTGCCTTTTTCGTTGAGCGGCAGCGGCGCTTCCGGCGAACCGAACACCATGTCGCCGCCCATACCGGCGGTGAGGTTCAGCACGACGTCGACGTTCGCGTCACGGATGCGCTCGGTGACCTCGCGGTATAGATGCACATCGCGCCTGGGCTTGCCGGTCTCGGGGTCGCGGACATGGCAGTGGACGATCGCGGCACCGGCCTTGGCCGCGTCGATGGCCGAATCGGCGATCTGCTTGGGCGAACGCGGCACATGCGGAGAGCGATCCTGCGAGCCTCCCGATCCGGTCACGGCACAGGTAATGAAGACCTCACGGTTCATCGCAAGCGGCATGGAATTCTCCTCCCAATTCGAACAGCCATGCATGTCGCCCAAAAGTGGGAACCGGTTTTGGGACAACGACATGCACAGGGACCCGCATAACATTGCGCGACTTGCAGGCGACTGTTTTGCGCTTTACGAAGGCTGCATGACAAAAAACGAAAAAGCGACAATCTTTCGTGCCGAGCAATCGCCGCTCAAGGTGACGTTGCTGGTGTTTTCCGGGGCATCCATCATGTGCGTGGCATGCGCCGTCGATCCGCTGCGGGCCGCCAACCGCATCGCCGGCGAAACCCTGTTCGACTTCAAGCTGGTTTCGGTGACCGGGGAAGCGCCGGTCACGACATGCGGCCTGCCCGTGGCGGTCAGCGGCCGGTTCGATGCGACGGAACCGACCGATGTCCTGGTCGTGGTCGCGGGCTTCGGTACGCAGAACTATGCGACGTCGGCCTTGCTCGCCGGTTTGCGCCGCGCGGCGCGGTCGGCCCGCGCCTGCGGCGGCGTCGAGGCCGGCACCTGGCTGGTGGCGCGCGCCGGGCTGCTGGAAGGGCGCAGCGCCACCACCCATTGGGAGGACATGGAGGATTTTTCCTCCGCCTTTCCGGGCGTCGACGTGCGCCCTGATCGATACATCATCGATGGGCCCGTCTTCACCACGGGCGGCGCGTCGCCGACGCTCGACCTGATGCTGCACCTGATTCGCACCCGGCTCGGCATGGCCGTGGCGCTCGATGTGGCAAGCGCCTTCATCTACGATCAGGCGCGCGTGGCGACCGATGCGCAGCCGCTGGTCTCGCTTGGCCGGCTCGACGGCTACGATCCGCGCCTGGCACAGGCCATCCGGCTGATGGAAGCGCATGTCGACCAGCCGCTGACCATCGAAGCCATAGCCAAACGTGCCGGCGTGACGGCGCGCACGCTGGAAAGCATTTTTCGCAAGTCGATCGGCGAGACGCCCGGCGCCTATTATCTGAGACTACGGCTGGGTGCGGCGCGCCGCCTGGTGGTCGACACGCGGGTAGCCATGGCGGATATTGCCGGGCGGACGGGATTCTCGTCCGCCGCGGCATTTTCCAGAGCATTTTCAAGGGCTTTTGGCGAAGCCCCGGTCAGGTTGCGCCGGGGCTAGGTCGATTCAGCGAATCAAGCGGCGTTCTGGCGATCGTTGCCGGCGTCGATCTGCGAGCGCATCTGTCTCACCAGCCGGATTTCAAAGCGGTTGCTGACGGCGCGATCCCATTCATTTTTCACGTCATCGGTCGGCCGCGGCAGCGCCATCAGCCGGTCGATGATCGATCCGGTCTCACCGGATGAGAGCAGGGCGTCGATTTCGCGTTCGTGCTGCATATCGGTTCGCCTCCTTCCTTTTCACCCGCCACGGGCCCCTCTTATACGAGGTACGTGACGGCAGTTTGAAGGCAAGAGCGAGGTCATTGAGGGGCCGCCAGGGGCAAAACCATGTCGCCGCACGCGCACTTTGGCGCAAAGCCGTTCCGCGCGCGAAAGTCCGGATCAGGAAGGTCAGGCCATAGCCGTTTCACGGAAACGGCGGACGGCCCTAGCTCCTTGGTTTAACGCCGTTCCGAACGGAAAACCGCATCACACTTCTCCTGGAACTGCTGCCAGCCGTTTCTCGAACAGCACTGTGGTGAAGCCGCTGTCCCATTCATCGTCGGGATAACGGTCTTTTTCGACATACCCGACCGCCTTGTAGACATTCTGGGCGCGCTCGTTGAACGTGTCGGTCTCGAGCCGCACCTGGCTGAATCCGGCGGCCGCAATAGCCCGTTCGGCATGCGTGAGCAGCCTGCCGCCGACGCCTTGGCCCTGATGGCTTGCGCTGACATGCACGGCCTCGATAAAATCGCCGCGCCAATGGATCAGGCCGGCGATCTCGCTGTCGATCTCGGCAACCGTAAATTCCGGCCAGTTCTGCTCGACATAGCGCCCGCCAATATCGGTCTCGACATAGCGCTGGGCCGATGAGTGGGTGATGTGCGGCAGCCAGGTGCCCTCAAAGGTGTCCTGAAGCACCTGCTTCAGGACCGCGACATCGCTCGCCTGTGCCTTGCGCACCGTGATCCGCCCGTCTGCCATCGCCTTCTCCCTTCGATGGAGTGGACTAGCAAACGGCGATCACGGCGGCTTTCAGCCACATCGGGCAGATGTCGGTCCAGAAGTCAGGCGTCAGACGTAGCGGTTGACGATATTTTCCAGCAGTTCCTGGCGGCCGGAGCGCGGCTGCGGTTCGATCTTCTTCTTGACCACGCGCTCGGCGATGTCCTCGAGCGTGCGCTTGCCCGACAGCATTGCCTTGCCCTCTGCCGTGTTCCAGCCGGCATAGCGCTCGGCCAGGGGCGCCGACAGCGCCTTGTCCTCGACCATGCGGGCCGCGGCCTTGAGGCCGCGCGCGCAAGAATCCATGCCGCCGATATGGCCGATCAGCAGGTCCTGCGGGTCGAGCGACTGGCGGCGCAGCTTGGCGTCGAAATTGGTGCCGCCGGTCTTGAAGCCACCGGCCTGCAGGACCTGGTAGTAGGCCAGCGCCATTTCCGGCACGTTGTTGGGGAACTGGTCGGTGTCCCAGCCCGACTGGTAATCGTTGCGGTTCATGTCGATCGAACCGAAGACGCCGAGCGCATTGGCGAGCGCCAGTTCGTGCTCGAAGGAATGGCCGGCGAGGATGGCGTGGCCCTGCTCGATATTGAGCTTGACCTCCTTCTCCAGACCGAAGCGCTTGAGGAAACCGTAAACGGTGGCGACGTCATAGTCGTACTGATGCTTTGTCGGCTCCTGCGGCTTCGGCTCGATCAGGATAGTACCCTTGAAGCCGATCTTGTGCTTGTAGTCGACAACGAGGCTGAGGAAGCGGCCGGCCTGTTCCTGCTCGCGGGCAAGGTCGGTGTTGAGCAGCGTCTCATAGCCTTCGCGCCCGCCCCACAGCACATAGTTCTCACCCTTCAGCCGCTTGGTGACGTCGATGCAGCTTTTCACCGTCGCCGCCGCATAGGCAAAGACATCCGGATCGGGATTGGTGGCGGCGCCCGACATGAAGCGGCGATGCGAAAAAAGGTTCGCCGTGCCCCAGAGCAGCTTGACCCCGGTCTGCTTCATCTTGCCGGCGAAATAGTCCGCGATCTCGTCGAGGCGGGCGGCACTTTCTGAAAAATCCTTGCCCTCGGGCCGGACATCGGCGTCGTGGAAGCAGAAATAGGGCGCGCCGAGCAGCGAGAACATCTCAAACGCAACATCGGCCTTGAGCTTCGCCAGTTCCATCGTATCGATGCCGCCGGCCTTGGGGAACCAGGGGCGGTCGAAGGTCTGGCCGCCGAAGGGGTCGCCACCCGGCCATGCAAAGGAGTGCCAGTAGGCGACGGCGAAGCGCAGATGGTCTTCGAGCCGCTTGCCGGCCACCACTTCGTCCGGATTGTAGAACCGGTAGGCCAGCGGATTGGTCGAATCCGGCCCCTCATATTTGATCTTCTGGATGTCGCCGAAAAATCCGCTGCTCATGATGTCTGTCCTCTCTCGAATAGTTCGCCCTGATTACCTCAGGCGTAATTGATTTCGGTCCCGGGCTGGTCGAAAAGGCTGATGTCAACAAACAAAGGAGACCGATCATGACCGACCTCAACAAGATCGCCGAGGGCTACATCACCACCTGGAACGAAAGCGATGCCGGTCGCCGCGCCGAATTGCTGAAGGCCACCTTCACCGAAGACGTCAGCTATCGCGATCCGGTCATGCAGGGCGACGGCCATGACGGCGTCGCGGCGCTCATCGACGGCGTGCAGCAACGCTTTGCCGGCTTCCGCTTCTCGCTGAAGGGCATGCCGGACGGCTTCGCCGACAAGATCCGCTTCTCCTGGAACCTCGGGCCTGACGGCGTTCCTTCGGTGATCGAAGGCACCGACATTGGCGTCATCGAAAACGGCCGCCTGAAAAGCATCACCGGCTTCCTTGACAAGGTCCCGGCGCAGTGAGGCCGGAAGTCGCGGCGTGGGCGAGAAATCGTTCACGCCGTGGCACCCCTGATTGCCGGATAGAGCTCCCGGTAGCGGTGATAGGCGTCCGCATAGGCGCCGCCGAGCTTGGCATCCGGTTCGATCGTGGCATCCGTCCTTGGGGCGGAGCAGACGGCCAGCGGATCGGCACCCGTCGCCGCGATCAGACCGAGCCTGGCGGCACCGAAGGCGGCGCCGAAATCGCCGTCGGCGGGAATGTCCACCGGCACCCGCAGCGCGGTGGCTATGGATTTCAGCCAATAGCGCGAGCGTGAGCCGCCGCCGATCGCCGTCACCCGCGTCAATGTGGTGCCGGCCGTCTTCAGGGCTTCAAGACTGTCACGGAAGGCGAAGGCGACGCCCTCGAGCACCGCCTGCGTCAACACTGCCCGGCTCGATTCATGCGCCAGCCCGGTGAAGGAACCGCGGATCGCCGAATCATTGTGCGGCGTGCGCTCGCCAGAGAGGTAGGGGAGGAAGGATACGCCGGTCGGCGCCTTCAGCGCGTCGCCGAGTTCGGCGGTCAGTTCACCCGCGACCTTTCCTGTGATCTCCGACAGCCAGTTGAGCGAATCGGTCGCCGACAGGATCACGCCCATCTGGTGCCAGGTGTCGGGCAGCGCATGGCAGAAGGTGTGGACAGCACTTGCCGGATTGGGCAGATAGGACGCGTTGGCGGCAAACAGGACGCCCGACGTACCGAGAGAGACAAAGGCATGGCCAGCGCCGACAGTGCCCATGCCGCAGGCAGAGGCAGCGTTGTCGCCGGCGCCACCGGCAATCGGGATGCCGGCCTCGACACCCCATTTCGACGCCAATTCGGCGCGCAGACCGCCGGCCTTCTCGGTGCCTTCGACAAGGGACGGCATCTGCTTCTCGTCGAGCGACGTTGCCGCCAGCAATTCGGGCGACCAGCGGCGCTTGCCGACATCGAGCCAGGACGTGCCGGCGGAGTCGGACATTTCGGAAATGTGTTCGCCGGTCAACCAAAGCCGCAGGAAATCCTTCGGCAGCAGCACCTTCGCAACCTTGGCGAAGACGGCGGGTTCGTTGTTCTTCACCCAGGCGAGCTTGGGCGCGGTGAAGCCGGGGAAAACGATGTTGCCGGTGAGCTTGCGGAAGCGCGGATCGGCGTCGAGCGCCGCCGCCTCGACATGGCTGCGCGTGTCGTTCCACAGAATGCAGGGGCGCAGCACATGATCAGCCGAATCGAGCAAGGTCGCGCCGTGCATCTGGCCGGACAGGCCGATGCCTTTCACCGCCGCGAATTGCCTGGGATGGGAGGCCCTGAGTTCGGTGATCGCGTCTTCGCAGGCGCGTATCCAGTGGGACGGATCCTGTTCGGACCAGCCGGGATGCGGCCGCGAAACGTCAAGCGAGCCGTGGCCGGAGCCGATGACGGTCTGTCCGGCATCGATCAGCAGCGCCTTGACGCCCGACGTGCCCAAGTCGAGGCCGAGATACATGTCATCCTCCCATGCCAATATTTTTTTCGGATCTCGAAAAAATCTGGCTGAGCCAGTTTTTAAGGCAAGATCCGCTTCGGGTCAATTCTCTGACAAATCCGCCGCGCGTCGCGCAAGCAGCACAGAGAGGAGGCTATCCGGCCGCGCCATCGAACGCTCGGCGGTGAGCGCCCCGGCGAGCGCGCGGTCRCCGGCCCGCAAGGCCGCTTCGATCAGCGTCAGGTCGATGACGTCGCGCTGTGCGTGGCTGCCGCCGAAGCGGTTGGCGATCGCCCGGATCGGCCGGATCAGGCGCACGGCCTCGGTGTAGTTGCCCTCGCCGAACGCTTTGATCGCCAGCGTCAGCGGATGGCCGACATCCCGCGTGAAAGCGGCGTTGTCGCCATTGCCGCGCATCGCCTCGCGCTGGGCATCGAGCAAGGTCCGCGCCGGGGTGTCGAGCCCGACGCCAACGAAGGCCATCATCGCATGCGCATCGTTGAAGGCATAGTCGCCGGCACCGGCTTTGGGCCAATTGGCGGCGAGCGCCGTCCAGCGGTCGCCGACATCGATGCCGCCGAGATGCAGCCGCCACAGGATCGCCGACGCATCGACCATGTTCAGCGCCATCGCCGATGGCGTGCCATAGATCGGTCCGTCATAGAGCGCCAGCACCTGGTCGATCTCGCCGAGATCGTAATGGAACAGCGCCAGGTGCCACCAATTGTGCACCTGCAGGAAGCTCTCCTTTGCCCAGGCCTCGGGATTGGCGCGCATCCAGGCGATGCCGTCCGTTTGCCGGCTTTGCATTTCCATCACATGCGCGACCGCATGCTGCGCCCAACCGTCGCGCGGCTCGATCTCGACCGCCGCGCGACCGAGCTTTTCGGCCCTTGTATAGTCGCCCATTTCCTCCAGCCCGAAGGCCTGCATGCCGAGAATAGCGTGGTAGCCCGGCATGCCGCTCTGCCATGATGGCAAGGCGCGGGCGATGCGGTCACGCAGCATGCGGGCATTGCCGGTGAAGAAGTCGATCTGGTGCCCGACCTGCAGCGCCAGTGCGTCGAGGGGCGTCTCGATGGCGATATCCTCGAGGATCCTGGCGGCGTCATGCCAGCGCCCGTTGGCGAGGTGGCCAAGGGCCAAGACATGCGCCTGTTCGCGCGTCGTCGCGGCAAGCGGCAGCGCGGCCTCGTGGCAAGCCTTGGCCACCGCCGTCGCGTCCCGCTCGGTGGCGAGGCCGAAGAGATAGCCCTTGAAGACATGCGCCATGACGAAACCGGGGTCCTCCGATATGGCACGGTCGACGGAGGCGACGGGATCGCCGATGAAGCACAGCAGCTCACGCACGGCCTGCCCGTAGGGCGTGAACCCGGCTTCGGTGGCGCCCGAAAATGTCAGGCCGAATGCGTCCCTGATTGCCATGCAACATCCTCTGATCGACTTGGGACAAGCCCCCAGGCCCCCGGGCCAAGGCGATCTTAAATCATGGGCCACGGATGTGCCAATCATGCACCGCATCAGGTCTAGCCCGGCAGTCTTTGCAGTTCATCAACCACGTGATGCAGATTAGGCTTTGTAAAACTGAATGAATTGTGGCTTCATTGCGGCGCGGCGAAGGGCTTGTAATCGCGATCTGAGAGGGGACGCGATGCGGCATTTTGAAATACAGCGTCCGAACAGCCGTTCGGAAAACGTTGATGAAGCGATTTCTTTGTTGTTGCGAAAGCCGTGGCAAATCCATCCATGGTTTATTAGCTTATTTGCAACTACAGCACTTGGGTTGTTGCCGAATTCGGCGGCCTTGGCGTCCTGCGTGCTGGTTCCGTCGGCGGGGAATACCGCCTTCACCTGCGATAGCGGCGCTTCGGGCGGCAGCCTTACCGATACCAGCGGCGACAACACGCTGACCTTTCCCGCCGGCGGCACCGGGCAGTTGAGCGGCAATGTCACCTTCGGCGCCGGCACGGATCGCATCAACATGCAGTCCGGCACCATCACAGGCACGGTCGACCAGGGCGACGGAACCGATTTCTTCACCATCGGCGGCGGTACCGTCGCCGGCAATGTCCAGCAGGGCGCCGGCATCGACGATTTCAACATGAGCGGCGGCCAGATCGGATCGCTCAACCAGGGCGACGGGCTGGACACATTCACCATGACAGGCGGGCGCATCGTCGATTTCTTCGACGATGGCGACAACGCGGTGATGACCGGCGGCCGCATCGGCCGGGTCAACATGAAGCTCGACAAGAACTATTTCAACATGTCCGGCGGCACCATCGACCGCAACCTCGTCACCGGCTTCGACCAGGACACCATCATCCTTTCGGGGGGCACGATCGGCGGCAACATCAGCGTCAGCGGCGGCAATGACAGCGTGACGATATCAGGCGGCACGGTCGGCGGCGATGTGCTGATGAGCTTTGGCTCCGACAGTTTCGTCTGGAATGGCGGCGGCATCATCTATGGCGCCGTCGATCTCGGCGCCGACAATGATACCGCCAGGCTCAGTAACCTCACCAACGCCAATCTCGGCGGCATGGATGTCCTGGATGGCGGCCTCGGTACCGATGCGCTGACCTTCGACAACGTCAAGCTGGAGGGGATCGGCCGGGTCCGGAACTGGGAAAGCATCAGCGCCACCAACGACACCCAGTTGATGCTCGACGGCAATCTCAAGCTCGGCGACAGCGGCACCGGCACGGGCTCGCTCAGCATAGATGCTTCGAGCACGCTCTATGGCGGCGGCTTCAACTCGACGACCCAGGCCTTCACGGCAGGCCAGTTGGCGGAAGTGACGAATGCCGGGCGGATCGACCTGACCAACGGCACCACCGGCGCAACCGATCGGCTGACGATTTCGGGCAATTATGTCGGCTCTGGCGGCGTGCTGCTTGTCCAGACCGAACTCGGCGACGATTCTTCCGCCTCCGACAGACTGGTGCTTTCGAGCGGAACGGCTTCCGGCTCGACCGGCATTTCCGTGGTCAACGCCGGCGGCGCGGGTGCGGCTACTACCCAGGACGGCATCATGCTCGTCCAGGCGGTCAACGGCGCCACCTCGGGCGCCTCGACCTTCGCGCTTGACGG
>NZ_PNOT02000313.1 GCF_002879535.1 Mesorhizobium intechi | reverse complement strand
AGCATATACAAACAGTTTCGGCTCCGCTATTCCTAGCAAATTCGCTGCGCCTGCGCGCCCGTCAGCGACCTGGCTCCCCTGGGGACGATGCAGCGAAACCCAGTTTTTGAGAACCCGGTCGACGATGGGGGTCCGTCGACCGCAGAGGAGCCCGCTCGTGTCGAAAGCGTCAGACATGGTCCGAACCGAAGTCACGCGCTTGTCGCCTTACAATTCCGGACTGACCATCGCCGAGGTCATGCAACGATACGCTCCGGCCCGGATCGCCAAGCTGGGGTCGAATGAAAACCCGCTTGGCCCGAGCCCGACCCTGGCTACGATGATGCAGGCCAGCGCCGAGATTTTCCGGCTTTATCCCGATCCGGCCGGGCGCGAACTGCGCCAGGCTATCGCCGCCAAATATGAATTCGGTGAGGATCAGGTGATCCTCGGCAATGGCTCGGAGGATCTTCTGTCCGTTATCAGCCGTGCCGTGTTGCGGCCCGGCGACGCCGTCGTCACACTTTATCCATCGTTCCCGCTGCACGAGGACTACGCGACACTGATGGGCGCGAGCGTCAGACGTGTGACCGTCAACGACGACCTCACAGTCAATGTCGATGCCCTGATCGAGGCGGTGCGCGAGCGGCCCCGCATGCTGCTGTTCTCCAACCCGATGAACCCGGTCGGTAGTTGGCTGTCCGCCGGCGACCTGTCGGAGGTTCTGGATGCGGCCGGCGACGAGACGCTGATCGTCGTCGACGAAGCGTATGCCGAATATGCGGAAGGTGGCGACTATGCCTCGTCGCTGCGTTACCTCCGCAAAGGTGACCGGCCCTGGATCGTGCTGCGGACATTTTCCAAGGCGTTCGGCCTCGCCGGATTGCGGATCGGCTTCGGTATAGTCGGCGACCCGGAATTGCGCGCCCTGCTCGACAGGGTGCGCACACCATTCAACGCCAATGGCATGGCACAAGCCGCCGCGCTGGCGGCGCTGGCTGACGAGAAACACCTTGCAAGGGTCGTCGCGCTTGCCATGGCGGAAAGAACGCGGGTCGAGAGTTTCCTCCGGAACATGGGCCTCGACGTCGCCCCTTCCCGCGGCAATTTCCTGTTCTTCAACTGCCGGCAAAATGCCTCCGCCTTCGCCGAGGGCTTGCTGCGCGAAGGCGTCATCGTCAAGCCCTGGAAGCAGCAAGATTTCGACAGCTACGTGCGTGTCAGCATCGGTTCGCCAGCGGAGAACGACCACTTCATGGCGGCGCTGTCGCGGCTGTTGTGATTTCCCTAGAGCCATGCAGAATTGTATGGCGCCCACCGGGCACGATATTTGGACGGTCCGCCGTTCCCCATATGGAGTTTTTCGCAGGTGGCGCATCCCCTTTCGCCCGAAGGCTTCCGTCCAGCCTTTCGGGCCTGTGTTCCTCCCCGGTCACCTTGACGTGCCCAGCATGCTTGAGAGCAACGCACCGAAAAGCCTCTACCGCGAAACGGCCGGCACCGGCGACTACCCCGCCCTTGCCGGCGTGCAGCAGGCAAGGGTCGCCATTGTCGGCGGCGGTTTCACCGGCCTGTCCACCGCCTTGCATCTGGCGGAAGCCGGCGACGACGTTGCCGTGCTGGAATCGCACCAGCCGGGCTGGGGCGCTTCGGGCAGGAACGGCGGCCAGGTCAATCCCGGCCTCAAATACGATCCCGACACGATCGAGGCGATGTTCGGGCCAGAGCTTGGGCCGCGGATGATCGATTTCTCATACGGCGCGCCGGATTTCACCTTTGGCCTCATCCGGCGCCTGTCGATCGCCTGCGAGGCACGGCAGAACGGCACGATCCGCGCGGCCATCCGGCCGAAGCCGCAAGCCGCGGTGCAGACGACGGCCGCGCAATGCGAGCAGCGGGGCATGCCGGTCCGCATGCTGGATGCACAGGCGATGGCGACACGAACCGGAACCGACCGATACATAGCCGGCATGTTGGACGCCCGCGGCGGCGACCTCCATCCCCTGAAATACACGATCGGCCTCGCAGCCGCCGCGCGGAACGCCGGCGCGCGGATCTTCGGTGGCAGCGAAGTGCTTTCGCTCAAGAGGGAGGCTGGACGATGGGTCCTCAAAACCGCTAACGGCTCGATCAGCGCCGAGAAGGTGCTTGTAGCAACCAACGGCTATACCGGAGCCCTGTGGCCGGGCCTGGAGCAGTCGCTTGTTCCGGTGTTCAGCGCGATCGCGGCGACCGAACCGCTTGCGCCGAAAGCCGCGGCCGCAATCCTCCCTGAAAGGCCGGTCGTCTACGAAGCCGGCAATATCACCGTGTACTACCGCATCGACGCACACAACCGCCTGCTCATGGGCGGCCGGGGACCGATGAAGCCGATCGGCGATGCTTCCGCCATCCGCTACCTCACCGACTATGCGCTGCGGCTGTGGCCGGTGCTTGCCGGAACGCGCTGGACACATGGCTGGAACGGCCGGGTCGCGATCACCAAGGACCATCTTCTGCACATTCACGAGCCGGAGAACGGCGTGCTGATCTGCCTTGGCTACAACGGTCGCGGCGTCGCCATGGCCTCGGCGATGGGCGCCGCCCTAGCACAGCGGCTGCGCGGCAGCGAAACGTCGCCCTTTCCCATGCCGACATCGGCGCTCAAGCCAATCCGGTTCCACCGCCTCTGGCCGCTCGGGGTGAAGGCCGCGATCCTGTCGGGGCGGGTGAAGGACCGGTTCGGTCTCTGACGCGAAGCGTTCGACCGACCTGACGGCTGGTGAGGTTGGAAAAGCTGCTCCTAACTACCGATATTTCGGAAACGCACCCCCCGTGGGCGCGTTGGCCCAGCTCTGCAATGTCTGGCCGCCGTCGATCAGCCAGTCGACACCGGTGACGTGCCTTGCCTCGTCCGAGGCGAGGAACGCCACGGAGGCCGCGACATCCTCCGGCTGGCCGATGCGGCGCAACGGGATGCGGTCGGCGAAATGCTGGACGCTGCTCTTGAAATCGCCATCGCCGGAAGCCGGCACTCCAAGCATGGTCTCGATCACGCCCGGGCAGATGGCATTGACGCGTATCCCGTAGGGCGCGGCATCGAGTGCGGCCACCCGCGTCAGCCCGACGACGCCATGTTTGGATGCGACATAGCCGGCACCGCCCGAAAGCACGTCCCACCCGGCCATGGACGATCCCATATTGACGATCGAGCCGCCAGCTCCGCCCTCGATCATGGCCCGAAGCGAGGCCTGCAGGACGAGGAAGATGCCGCGCAGATTGATGCGGATGATGGTGTCCCAATCCTCAACGGGCAGTTCGTGAACCGGAGCGACCACGCCCGAAATCCCGGCATTGTTGAACACGACGTCCAGCCCGCCCAATGTCTCGACGGTGGTTTCGACAGCGGCCCGCACATTCTGCTCGTCGGTGACATCGGCTTCGATGGCGATGGTGTTGTCGCCGAGAGAGCGGGCCAGCTCGCGCGCGGCCGCGCCGTTGCGGTCGACAATGGCGATCCGCGCGCCCTCATCGAGGAAACGGCGGACCGCGGCACTGCCAATGGCGCCGGCGCCGCCGGTGACAAGGACCTTCTTGTGCTCGAACCGTTTCATCCCTTGGTCTCCGGCTTCGGGTAGGAACGCCATGAATGCTCCGGCACGAAGCCGAGCGTCTCGCGCGCATGAACCGTAGAGAGCATGGACCCGAAACCGGCGATCGACCGCGACAGGGCAACGCCTGGATAGAAGCGGCGCACGAGCGCTTCGGTTTCTTCCTCCATAAAGGTGTCGGCGGCGCCGAGCAGGACGCGCAGATGGCCATCACCCTGCCATTCCAGTGCCTGCAGAAAACCCTGCCCGGCATCGCGCGCGTCGAGATAGGCCCACAGGTCGCGAGCACTGTCGGCGGTGGCGCGGCGCGGACCGACGTCGGCGAAAAAGGATTGCGGGGTCTGGATCCATGGCATGCGGATGCTGACCGCCGAGAAGGCGCCGCGCCGCACCGCCGCATCGACGATTTCCTCGCCCAGCCATTTCGACAGGCCGTAGGGGTCCTGGGCGCCGACCGGATGGTTCAGGTCGACCGGCAGATAGGGCGGAATGACCCTTCTCTCGAAGAAGGGATAGCCGAGGACGCTGAAGGACGAGGCATAGACGAAGCGCCCGACGCCGGCCATGGCGGCGGCCTCGACGACATTGTAGGCGGTCGCGACATTGGTCCTGAACACCTCGCCGCCGGCGCGCCCGGTCGGACGCGGAATGGCCGCGACATGCATGACGGCATCGCAATCGCGCACCAGCTGCAGGGCCGAACCAAGATCCGTCAGGTCGGCGGTGGCGTGACGCCATGCGCCCCTGCCCGGTGCCACGGTGTCGATGCCCAGCACATCATGGCCGGCGGCAAGCAGGGCCTCGGCGACGTGGCGGCCAAGCAGGCCGCTGGCTCCAGTCACGATCGTCCTCATATCAGGGCCCTCGGCGCGTCAAACCCGGCGGTTTGAATATCATTGATGGTCATACAAATCGAGCACATGATTGCCGCCCTCTGTCAAGGCCATATCGCGGTGGATAAATAGCGCATACGCTTGTGGCAGCGGCGTGCGCAAGGCCGGTGGCCACAGCTTTGCGTCGAACGGGATTGACTTGGCATCCGCCAGGGTTTTTTGTATGAGCATCAACGATTGACCAAAGGAGTCCGCCATGGCCGTGGACGTTTTTTCCTCACATCGGCATGATGACGCGATGCGCCTTGATCCGCAGCGCGCAGCCATTATCGTCATCGACATGGTCAACGAGTTCTGCAGACCGGGCGGAGCCATGGTCCTGCCTGGATACGAGACGCTGGTCGGCCCGCAACTGGCCGTTATAGAGGCCGCCCGCGCGAGCGGCGTGCCGGTGATCTGGGTTCACGATGCGCACCGGCCGGGCATGCGCCGGGAGCGCGAATGGGTGAAGCGCACGCCGCATTGCCTGGAAGGCAGCTGGGGACCGGAGATCATCGAGGATCTCGGCGCCCGCGATGACGAGATCCATGTCATCAAGCGGCGCTACTCGGCATTCTTCCAGACCGACCTCGACCTGACGCTCAGGGACATGCAGATCGACCAATTGATCATCTTCGGCGTGGTCACCAACATCTGCGTGAGATCGACCGTGCATGACGCATTTTTCCAAGGCTATGAAGTGGTCGTGCCGAGCGATTGTTGTGCGGCGACCGGACCGCGCGAACAGGAAAGCTCGCTCTATGACATAGCGACGCATTTCGGCGTGGTCAGCGATTCAACTGATGTCGTCGCGGCGCTTCGCGATGGGACGTCGCTGCAACCGATGGAAGTCGCGGCGTGAACCATCCAGACCCGGCGGCATCCGATACAGGCGACAGGAGTCCGGTTTGACGACCGAAAAGAAATCCGAGAAAAGCGCGGCCGCGAAGCCGCGCGGCAATGCGCAACCATTGAGCCGGGAGCAGGTGCTGGAGCGATACGCCGAGACCGGATACGCGTTGGACCAGCACCCGGCGCACGTCATCCGCAAGGCGCATCAGCGCGCGACGCTGCGTTTCCAGCAGGTCATGGCCGGCGAGGATCTGTCGCCGACCCAGTTCGCGGCCCTTGCCACGATCCTCAAACATGGCGAGGTCTCGCAGAACCATCTCGGCCGGCTGACGGCGATGGACCCGTCGACCATCAGCATTGTCATGCGCAAGCTGCTCAAACACGGGCTGATCACGCGCAGTGCCTCCGACACCGACCAGCGCCTGTCGATGATCGCGCTGACGGAAAAAGGGACCGAATACACGCTCGAACGGCTCGCACGCAGCGTCGAGGTCGGACGGCGCTTACTGTCGCCGCTTTCACCCGCGGAACAGGCGACTTTGCTCCGCCTGCTCAAGCGCATCAATGACGACGATCCATCGAATGGCGACGGCGGCAAGTAGGCCGCCTCCGGACCCTTTTCCGTACCAGCAGAAGCGAGAACCGATGTCGCCCGACCCCAAGTCGTCTGCCAACATGCTCGTCGTCCGCAATATCGGCCTCTTGCTGAGCGGTGACCTTAGCCAACCGATCCTCGATGCCGACACCATCATCGTGACCGACGGCCGTATATCAGGCCTTGGCAAGGCAGGCGATGTCGATGGCGGCAATGCGTCGACGATAATCGATGCGATGGGCTGCGCGGTGGCACCGGGGCTTATCGACAACCACGTTCATCCGGTGGCCGGCGACTGGACGCCGAGACAGAACCAGATCGGCTGGATGGATTCGACCGTGCATGGCGGCGTCACGTCAATCATTTCGGCTGGAGAGGTCCACACGCCAGGGCGGCCGCGCGACCTGGTCGGGCTGAAGGCGCTGGCGATCGCGGCGCAGCGGACCTTCTCCAACTTCCGCCCCAACGGCATGAAGATCCTGGCCGGCGCTCCCATCCTGGAACATGGCCTGGTCGAGGACGACTTCCGATATCTCGCCGAAGCCGGCGTGACACTTGTCGGCGAGGTCGGACTTGGCGGCGTCAAGGATGGCGCGACCGGCCGGCAGATGATCGCCTGGGCGCGCAAATACGGCATGACCTCGATGACCCATACGGGTGGTCCGTCCCTGCCCGGCTCCGGCCGCATCGGCGCCGATGTCGTGCTGGAGGTCGACGCCGACATCGTTGCCCACGTCAATGGTGGACCGACCGCGCTTCCCGAGGCCGAAATTCGGCAGATCTGCGAGAACGGTTCGCGCGCGCTGGAAATCGTCCACAATGGCAATCTGCGCACGAGCCTGTTCGTGCTCGACCTGGCGAGGCAGCGCGGCGAACTTTCGCGCGTCATCCTCGGCACCGACAGCCCGGCCGGATCCGGCGTCCAGCCGCTCGGTATCCTGAGAACCCTGACAATGCTGGCCTCGCTTGGCGGCATCGCGCCGGAAGTGGCGTTCTGCCTTGCCAGCGGCAACACGGCGCGCGTGCGCGGGCTGGCTGACCGCGGCATCATCGAAGTCGGCCGTGCCGCCGACCTGATCTTCATCGATCAGGCGATCGGCGGCGCCGGCGACGGGCTGCTCGACAGCGTGGCGCTCGGCAATTTGCCCGGCATCGGCATGGTCGTCATCGACGGCGAGGTGCGGACCAGCCGGAGCCGGAACACCCCGCCGGCAATACGCGTGCCGGAAATCAGGGCTGCGTAACAGCCTTCACCGGCATCAGCTCACGCCATCAACCCCGACGATCTTGTCCTTGGTCAGCCCGCCGACGCGCGGGTGCGGCCTGCCGGAATCGGTAACGGCGATGGCGACGACGATCTCGTCGGCGCGCGGCGCATCGGGAACGCGAACTTCCATGCCGTCGAAATGGCTGCGCACCCGCGCCGCGTCCTTGTGGCCGAGCGGAATGTCGAGCGGCACGCCGAGAGCGCCGCGTTTCTTCGACGAAGGAATGAGCGCGGCACCCTTGCCCAGCACATCGCGGAACGGGGCGCCGAGCTTTGGATGAAGGATGGCGGCGGCATGTTCAAGCTCGCCGTCGGCACCAATGGCGGCCGCCTTGCCGAAGCTTTCGACCTGATCGGCGGCAATGCCGAGTGCGGCGACCGCCCGCCTGGGCAGGATGTCGCCCAGGGCTTCGCCGATATCGCTCAGCGCCGACAGGTTCTCGACAAACGTGCCCGCATAAGGGTTGCGGATCACCGCCATCGCAGCGGCACGCCGCGTCGGCGGGTCGACCGCGCGGCCGCCTTCGATCCGTGTCTCCTCGACGATGGTGATGATGCGGCGGATTTCCGGGTTCATCGCAATCCGTCCTCCCCCCTGATGTCGGCCGCCGCCAGGCCGCCGACCCGTGCATGAACGCGGGCACCGGTCGTCATCGCCAGAATGACCGCCATCTCGTCGCTGCGCGGCGCATCGCCCACGCCGATCTCGATCGCGTCGAAATGGCTGCGCACGTACGAGGCGTTGATGTGGGTGATCGGGATGTCGATGCGCGTTCCCGGGCCGCCGACCTTCTTGGTCGAAGGCACGATGGCCTTGGCATTGCCGAGAAGTTCGCGCATCGCGTAGCCGCCCGGATTGTGCCAGAGCGCGCCATGTTCAAGCTCGCCGGCGGCACCGACGATGGCGCCCTTGCCATAGCCTTCGATAGCGGCGACGCCGTCGCCCGTCGCATCGATCAGGCGTCGCGCCATTTCGAGGCCGAGCGGCTTCAGATCCTCCATGAAGCCGGTGATCTCTTCAACGTAGCGTCCAGCAAAGGGGTTGGCGATGACGGCGACGATCGCGCCGCGCTTGGGCGGACGCGCGGCGGGAGGACCGCCCTCATGGAAGATTTCCTCGACCTGGACCAGAAATTTCCTGACCACCACAGCTGGCATTGCGCGTATCCTTCGTCCGGTCACTCATGAAAACTCGTTAGAGTATCAACAATTATGCATCGCCGACATTTGTCAAGCACCGAGGTGGAGGACGCCAATGACAGGCCTGGAAAACTGTATCGGATGGCGATTGACAGCCAGTTTCGCCACTCCTAAACTCATATGACCATCAACAAACTTGCCGGCCTTCCGGCGATATGTGGGGGATGGTCAAGGCGTGGCTTCAAAAGCTGAAAAAAGCTGAAGGGGAATAACATGAAAAAGGCGCTCAAGAGTTTGTTCCTGGCCGGCACGATGCTGGCCGTTTCGTTGGGATCGGCCGCCGCACAGGCCAAGGTTTCAGTGGCCGCCATCTCGGGATATTTCGCACAGGGCTTTGGCGTTTCGATCGTCAACGGCCTCAACAAGGCCAAGGCCGATTTCGGCATCGACCTCAAGCTGGTCGATACCGGCAATCGCGCCCTGGACTATCAGGAGCAGTTCGAAAACCTGGCCAAGGGCAAGCAGTACGACCTCATCTTCGTCATGGGCTGGGAGCTGGTGGATTCGCTGCAGAAGGTCAGCAAGGAATATCCCGACCAACGCTTCGTCTTCATCGACGGCGTGCTCGACAATCCCAAGATGATCTACGCCAATTTCGCAGAGGAACAGGGCTCCTTCGTCGCAGGCGCGCTGGCCAGCATGATCGAGGCCAAGGGCAGTGAATTTCCCAAGATCGGCGACGGCAAGGCTATCGGCTTCGTCGGCGGCCGCGACATCCCGGTCATCCGCAACTTCCTAGGCGGCTACGAGCAGGGCGCCAAATATGCCGCGCCCGATGTGAAGGTGAACTCCGTCTTCGCCGGCACGTTCGATGATCCGGCCAAGGGCAGCGAGCTCGCCCAGGCGTTGTACGGCCAGGGCTCCGACATCGTCTACAACGTCGCCGGCCCGACCGGCGAA
>NZ_PNOT02000300.1 GCF_002879535.1 Mesorhizobium intechi | reverse complement strand
CCTCGACAAGGCGATGACCGCGTCAGACGGCACCATCACCTTCGACCAGTTTTCCGACGCCATGAACCCGCGGCTGAAGAAGCTCGTTGCCGACAATGGCGGCAAGCTGACCGTCGCCCAACTCGCCGACGCACTGGAGAAGGCGCGCTTCGAGCGGATGGCCAGGCGCATCATCGCCCGCTACGACACCAAGGGCGACGGCACGCTAAGAGCCGATGACATCACCGGTCGTGAGAAGAAGGTGTTCGCCATGCTCGACAGGAACAATGACGGCAAGATCGAGAAGAGCGAACTGCCGAAGGGCCATCGCTTTGGCCATCACCGCCAATCGGATGATGACGACAGCGTCCAATAAGATTGTTTGATCCAGGCTCCGGCGATATCGCCCGGAGCCTGCCGCTCAAGCGGCGGCCTTGACCGCCGGCGGCGCCCTCTTCACCGGAATGCGCACCGACACGATCGTGCCGACACCTTCGGTCGAACGGATCTTCAGCGCGCCGCCTTGGAGCTCGGCCAGAGAGCGTGAGATGGCAAGGCCGAGGCCTGATCCGGCATGGTTCTTGGAGAACTGGTTCTGCACCTGTTCGAAGGGCCGGCCGAGCTTGCCGAGCGCCTCCTTCGGGATGCCGCAGCCATTGTCCTCGATGGTCAGCACCAGTGCGCCGGACGTGTTGCGGGCTCTGACCGATATATGGCCGCCCTGGCCGGTAAACTTCACCGCATTGGACAGGAGGTTGATGACGATCTGCTTGATGGCGCGGCGATCGGCGAACAAACTCAGCGCGTCGGCGATACGGGTTTCCACGGTGATCGCTTTTTGCGCGGCCTGCAGCGAGACGACGCGCACCGTCTCGCTGATCAGCGGACCCAGGTCGATCTGCTCCCGGTCCAGCGAGAACTGGCCGGCCTCTATCTTGGACATGTCGAGAATATCGTTGATGACGCCGAGCAGGTATTTGCCGCTGCTGTTGATATCGGTGGCGTACTCCTCGTAGCGCGACGATCCCAGCGGGCCGAAGAGCCCCTGTTCCATGAGCTCGGAGAAGCCGATGATGGCGTTCAGCGGCGTGCGCAACTCGTGCGACATGTTGGCCAGGAATTCGGACTTGGCCCGGTTCGCCGCCTCGGCGCGCTCGGTTTCCTTCATGTATTTGCGATTGAGATCGACCAGTTCGCGTGACCGTTCCTCTTCGGCCCGCCGCGCGAGGCTGAGATCGTGGATCGTCGCCATCAGCCGCCGCTCGCTGTCGACCAGCTTCTCCTGATGCAGCTTGATCTGGGTGATGTCGGAGCCGACCGAGACGATGCCACCATCCCTGGTCTTGAGTTCATTGACCTGCAACCAGCGGCCGTCGGACAGCTGCCGCTCGAAAGTCGCGCCACCTTGCGGACCATTGGTGTTGGCAAGCCGGCGTTCGGACGCGAAGGCCAGCATCCGCCCTTCCAGCGACGCGCGTGTCATGCCCGGCATCACGTCGCGATCCGACAGCCCGTTGTCCTGCTGGTATTTTGAGTTGCACATGATCAGCCGCTGCGCCGAATCCCACAGCACGAAGGATTCGTTGATGTTCTCGATTGCCGTCCTGAGGCGAAGGTCGGCTGCCTCCGACCGCAGCGCCAGATGGCGCTGCTCGGTGACGTCGACGGCGATGCCGATCAGCTGGATTTCCGGCGCCTCCGGATCCATGACCTGCGCGCGAGCACGCATCCATACCCATTGGCCGTCGGCATGCCGCATCCGGAACACCTGGTCGATGTGGTCGATTTCGCGGGCGACAATTCTGTTGGCGAGCTCGAACAGGTCGCCGTCTTCGGGATGGATGATCTCGTCGACCTCGCCGAAGGACAGCATCGTATCGCAGGGCTCGTAGCCCAGCATGTCGTACATGGAACGCGACCAGAACATCTTGCCGCGCACCATGTCCCAGTCCCACAGACCGCAGCGGCCCCGCACCAGCGCCATGTCGATGCGCTGATGGGCTTCGAGGTAGATGCGGTCGGCGGCCTGGGCGCGCGCCGCCTGTCCGAAATAGGCGTAGAGGATGATGATCAGCACGCCGGCCGTCAGCACGAACAGGGTGACGTTGAGCGAGACGGTCTTGCGCCACGTGTCGAAGACCGCCTCTTGCGGCACCAGCGCCGCTGCCGCTCCCTTCCGATCCTTGGCCACGCTGACCGCGGCATACCAGTCCCGGCCGCCGATATTGACCTCCATGACGCCGGCGCGGTCGCCGAACATGAACAGCGGCTGGCCGCCCTGGACGAGGCCGTCGAGCGAATGGCCTTGCCAAGGCATCGAGCGCGGCGTCACCGCGGTGATCCTGAAGGCGCTGTCGGTGATGACGAGCACATGGCTGCGGCCCATCGCGCCCTGGCGGCTGGTGGTCTCCAGCAGGTCCTGGACAGCGCCGGGTACGGTATCCGATGTGGTGGCCAGCGAACTGGCCAGCTGACCCGCCGCCAGCGTCAGGATCGCCTTGGCGTCGCGCTCGACATCGTCGCGCTCATTCATCAGCGACAGCACGCGCAGCGCCGCGATGACGAGCAGGAAGATGATGATGAGGGCCGGTATCGACCGGCGCAGCAGTGGTTCGGCGGCCAGAAGCCGCTTGTAGGCCGGTTCGGCAATGAGCCGCGTATTCCCGGCAAGGCCGTCGCCGCGCGCCTCGCGACGCGCAAAAACCATCCCACCGGGCGCGCCCCACGCGTCCGCCTTTGCCATAAATGGCACTCCCCGATTTTGCCTGTGCTGCTTTGTGATCCGGCAAACGCCGCACTTCCGAATCGTCAGTAAAGAATCAAACGTGATTCGCCTTGTCCAGTGGCCCGGCGAAAAAAGATTAAAAATCGACTAAAATAATGCGCTTCTGGAGTGCGGCGGCTATACCTTCTCCCACACGAGGGGCACGCCTAGGCCAGCGTCCGCTCGACAATATCGCGCAGGTCCGCCGATAGGTTTTCGGCATTGGCAATCGAAAGCAGCGCCTCCCTGGCCTTGGCCTGCCGGCCGGGTTCGAGCGAACGCCACGATCGCAGTGCCGTCGCCAGCCTCGCCGCCACTTGCGGATTGCGCTTCTCGACTTCGAGCACCGTTTGCGCGAAGAACCGGTAGCCATCGCCGTCGGCACGATGGAAGCCGGTCTGGTTGGCGCTGGAGAATGTGCCGATCAGCGAACGCACCCGGTTCGGATTGGCCATCGAGAAGGCCGGATGGCGGGTTAGAGCCCGCACCGTCTCCACCGTCTGCGGCCCCGGCACGCTGGCCTGGATCTGGAACCATTTGTCCATGACCAGCGGGTCGGACGAATAGGTTTTTTCGAAAGCCGCCAGCGCCTTGTTTGCCTCCGGCGAAGCATGGTGGCGATGCGCGAGCACGGCGAGGGCGGCCGCGCGGTCGGTCATATTGGTCGCGGACTGGAAATGCTTGGCCGCCAACGCCGCTCCGCCTGGCAGCAGCGAGAGATAGTCCAGCAAAGTGTTGCGCAGGGCGCGTCGTCCTGCGCTGGCCGCGTCGGGGCTGAAGGCGGCCTCGTTGGCAAGCCTGTGGTAGAGGCCGGAAAAGGCCTCGGCATTGGCCGTGGCGATCGCCAGCGCAAGGGCCTGCCGGCCCGCGTGGATGGCGTCAGGGTCGATATTCTTGCCGATCTCGCGGGCGATGTCGGCATCGCCCGGCAGTGACAGCGCCAAGGCCCGGTAGGCGGGCTCCAGCGTCTCATCGCCGGCAATGCTGCCGGCGAGCTCGGTCAGACGCGTCGCGAAGACGGGCTGCTTGCCGCCAAGGAACTCCCGGAAGGCAGCGATCAGCGCATCGGTGAGCAGCGTGTTGAAGGCTTGCCAACGCGAGAAGGCATCGCTGTCATGGCGGGCAAGGAAGAACTGGTCGTCGGCCCTCTGCTCGACCGATAACGTCACCGGCGCCGAAAAGCCTCGGTTGAGCGACACTGCCGGACGTTCGGTAACACCCGAGAAGCGCACCATGTGGCGGCGCTTGCGGAGATGGATGACGCCGTTCTCGACGCTGGCGCCCTCGACGCTGCTAAACGCGACAGGCTTGCCGCCGGCGCCGATCAGCCCGAAGGCGAGCGGAATATGCATCAGCCGCTTGCGGCTTTCGGAAGGCGTCGGCGGCACCGACTGCTCGATTTCGAGCGTGAATTCCTGCGCGGCCGCATTGTGCGTCGAACTGACCGTCAGATTGGGCGTGCCCGCCTGATGATACCAGAGCGCGAACTGCGACAGGTCGCGGCCGGAGGCATCCTCGAACACCTTGATAAAATCCTCGATGGTCGCCGCTTCGCCGTCATGCCGCTCGAAATACAGGTCCATGCCGCCGCGGAAGGCATCTGCCCCCAGGATGGTGCGGATCATGCGCACCACTTCGGAACCCTTTTCGTAGACCGTCGCCGTGTAGAAATTGTTGATCTCGCGATAGCGGCGCGGCCGCACTGGATGTGCCAGCGGACCCTGGTCCTCGGGAAACTGGTGGGCGCGCAGCGTGCGCACCTCGGCGATGCGCTTGACGGCGCGCGAGCGCTGGTCGGCGGAGAATTCATGGTCGCGGAAGACCGTCAGGCCTTCCTTCAGGCAAAGCTGGAACCAGTCGCGGCAAGTGATTCTGTTGCCTGTCCAATTGTGGAAATACTCATGCGCGATGATCGCCTCGATATTGGCGAAATCGGCGTCCGTCGCCGTCTCCTCGTCGGCCAGCACATATTTGTCGTTGAAGATGTTGAGGCCCTTGTTCTCCATCGCGCCCATGTTGAAGTCGGATACGGCGACGATGTTGAAGACGTCGAGGTCGTATTCGCGGCCAAACGCCTCCTCGTCCCATCGCATCGACCGCTTCAGCGCATCCATCGCGTAGCCGGCCAGCTTCTCCTTGCCGCGCTCGACATAGATGCCGAGTTCGACCTTGCGGCCGGACATTGTGACGAAACTGTCGGCGACCTCGCCGAGATTGCCGGCCACCAGCGCGAACAGGTAGGATGGCTTGGGGAAGGGGTCATGCCAGACGGCATAGTGCCAGCCGTCCCCCATATCGCCCTTGTCTCCCGGATTGCCATTGGACAGGAGCAGCGGCGCCTCTTCGCGCAGCGCCTCGATCCGCACGGTGTAGACGGACAGGATGTCGGGGCGATCGAGGAAATAGGTGATGCGGCGGAAGCCCTCGGCCTCGCATTGGGTGCAATAGACATTGCTCGAGCGATAGAGACCCATCAGGGCTTCGTTGCCCGCCGGGGCCAGTTCGGTCTCGATCAGCAGTTGGAAGCGGCGGGCGGGTGGCTTGAGAATGGTGAGCTGGTCAGGTGTCACCAGCAAGTCCGCCGGTTTTGCCTTCTTGCCGTCGATCTTGACGCGCTTGAGCGTCAGCCCGTCGCCGTCGAGCACCAATGGCGCCGCCGCGGCTACGCCGTCGCGGCGTTGGACCGTCAGTGTCGCGGTGACGACCGTGGCCTCTGGTGAAAGGCGGAAGGTGAGGTTGGTCTGCGGAATGAGATAATCGTTGGGGCGATAGTCTTCAAGCTTGAAGACCTGGCCGGTGTCCGTGCGCATTCCGTTGTTTTTCCTGTCGATTGCGTTGGACGCGGAGTTCCCGCTGGTCCAAGAAATTTGAAGTGCGCGCTCTTTACACGAAATGGTCCCTCGACAAAACTCGGCCGATGCCTATTTCAGGCATTCGTTCTCCACATCCCCGCGAGGCAGCCATGACCGTCGTCACACCGAAATTCGGCATGGGCGCTTCCGTGCCGCGGCGCGAGGATACCGCCTTCATCCAGGGCCAGGGCCGCTACACCGACGATATCAAGCCAGACGGGGTCCTGCACGGCTATGTCTTGCGTTCGCCGATCGCCAAGGCGAGCTTCATCATCGGCTCGACCGAGGCGGCGAAGGCGGCACCTGGCGTCCACCTGGTGCTGACCGGCAAGGATCTCACCCATCTGCGAGATCTCAAGTCGGGCGTCATGCAGGCACAGCCGGACGGCACCAAGGCGCCGACGCGCGACATTCCGATCCTGTGCCGGGACCGCGTCAACTATGTCGGCGATGCGGTTGCCTTTGTCGTGGCCGACAGCCGTGCCTTGGCGCAGGATGCCGCCGAACTGATCGAGGTCGATTATGACGGCGAGGACGCTGCCTGCGGCACTGCGACGGCGCTTGCCGAGGGCACGCCTCTGGTTTGGCCGGAACTCGGCTCCAACCGCGCCTTCACCTATCACATCGGCGACAAGAACAAGACGGACGCGGCTTTCGCTGGGGCCGCTCACGTCACGCGCATCGAATTCGTCAACAATCGGCTGGTCTGCAACTACATGGAGCCGCGCTCCGCGATCGGCGAATGGAATGTCGGGGAAAACCGCTTCGTCCTGACCACCGGGTCGCAGGGCGTGCATTCCATGCAGTACATCCTGGCCAGCGTGTTCAAGATCAAGAAGGAGCAGCTGCGCGTCATCACGCCCGATGTCGGTGGCGGTTTCGGGCCGAAGAGCTTCGTCTACCGCGAATACCCGCTGGTGCTCGAGGCGGCGAAGCGGCTCGGCCGTCCGGTGAAATGGGCCGGCGAACGCACGGAACATTTCCTCACCGACGCCCAAGGCCGCGACAATGCGGTGGCGGCCGAGATGGCGCTCGACAAGGATGGCCGCTTCCTTGGCATGCGGGTCGATCTGCTTGCCAATATCGGCGCCTATGTCTCGCAATATGGCCCTTTCATCCCCTATATCGGCGTCACCATGTCGACCGGCGTCTATGATATCAGGGCGCTCGATGTCTCGGTGACCGGCCTCTATACCAACACTTGCCCGGTCGATGCCTATCGCGGCGCCGGGCGACCCGAGGCTGCGTTCCTGTTGGAAAAACTGGTCGATGCCTGCGCGCATGATCTTGGCCTGCCTGTCGAAGAGATCCGCCGCCGCAATTTCATCCGGCCCGAGCAGTTTCCGTATCGCACGCAGACAGGCCGGCTCTACGACAATGGCGAATTCGAAGGGCATATGGACCGCGCCATCGAAGGGTCGCAGTGGAAGGCGTTTCCGGAGCGGCTGGAACAGTCCAGGGCCGGTGGCAAGATCCGCGGCATCGGCATGGCAACCTATATCGAGGCCTGCGCCTTTCCGGGCTCCGAACCGGCCTTTGTCGAGCTCAATGGCGACGGCACGGTGACGCTGAAGATCGGCACCCAGACCAACGGCCAGGGGCATGCCACAGCCTATGCGCAGTTTCTGTCGGAGAAACTCGATCTCGACATCGACAAGATCCATGTCCGCCAGGGCGACACCGACGAATTGAAGGCGGGCGGCGGCACCGGCGGCTCGCGCTCCATTCCGCTGGGAGGTGTATCAGCCTCCCGGGCGGGCGAGGATCTGGCCAACAAGATCAAGCGCATCGCCGCCGACGAGCTTGAGGCCTCGGCTGGCGATATCGAACTGTCCGATGGCGTTGCGCGTATCGTTGGCACCGACCGGAGCATCGATTTCTCGAGCATCGCCAAGGCCGCGAAGAGGCCGGATGACCTCAAGGGGTTCGGCGAATTCGTGCAGGACGAGTGCACCTATCCCAACGGCACCCACATTTGCGAGGTCGAGATCGATCCCGACACCGGCGCGACCGAGATCGTTCGCTACACCATCGTCGACGATTTCGGCGTCACAGTTAATCCGATCCTGCTCGCCGGCCAGGTCCATGGCGGCGTCGTGCAAGGCATCGGCCAGGCGTTGATCGAGAACACCATCCATGGCGAGGATGGGCAGCTCCTGACGGCGAGCTTCATGGACTACGCCATGCCTCGCGCCGACAATTTTCCGTTCTTCCATTTCGAGACCCGCAACGTGCCTTCGACCACCAATGCGCTGGGCATCAAGGGCGCGGGCGAGGCCGGCACGATCGGCTCGACACCGGCGGCGCTCAATGCCGTTACCGATGCGCTGTGGCGCGCCTACGGCATCAGGCATATCGAGATGCCGGCGACGCCGCCGCGCATCTGGGCCGCGATCAGGGGCGCATCGCCGACGTGACATCGGGGGCGGAACCAGGAACGACGGGAGGCCACGGCACGCTAAGGGGCATCGCCCTGAAGATCGTGTCCGTCGCGGTCTTTGTCGGCATGCAAACCTGTATCAAGGCGGCCGGCGACGTGCCGGCCGGGCAGATCGTCTTCTTCCGCTCCTTCTTCGCCATCTTCCCGATCATCGCCTTCCTTGCGGTCAAGGGACAGCTGCCGACGGCATTCGTCACCAAACGCCCTTTCAACCACGTCGCGCGCGGCGTCGTCGGCGTTGGCGCCATGGGGCTGGGCTTCTTCGCGCTCACCAGGCTCCCCCTGCCGGAGGCGATCACCCTGAACTACGCGCAGCCGCTGCTGGTCGTGGTGTTCTCCTCGGTCTTCCTTGGCGAGTCGATCCGCGTCTATCGTTGGAGCGCGGTCGCCGTTGGCCTTGTCGGCGTGCTCATCATTTCCTGGCCAGAGCTGACGCTGCTCAACTCGGATGAAGGGCTCGACGACCAGGAGGTCCTGGGCGTCATGGCCGCGTTGGTGGCCGCGGCGATCTCGGCGGTCGCCATGCTGCTCGTGCGCAATCTCGTGCAGACGGAGAAGACGGCGACCATCGTCCTATGGTTCTCGTCGACCGCCAGCGTGCTCTCGCTGCTGACGCTGCCTTTCGGCTGGCAAGCCCTGACGCCGGCGCAAGCCGCGCTGCTCGTCATGGCCGGCTTCTGCGGCGGCCTCGGCCAGATCCTGATGACCTCGGCCTATCGCCATGCCGAGGCTTCGGTGGTGGCGCCGTTCGAATACACGTCCATGATCCTCGGCGTTGTCGTCGGCTATTTCATTTTCGGCAACGTGACCTCGCTCAACACGCTGATTGGCGGCGCGATCGTGGTGGCCGCGGGCATCTTCATCATCTGGCGCGAGCGGCAACTGGGCCTGGAGCGCGCGCGAACGCGCAAGGTGGCGCTGCCGCAGGGGTGATCAGGACCGGTCCGACCGCTCCTTCGCCAGCCGCACCAGTACCGCGCGTGTCAGCTCGTCTGCGGGGAAGAAGGACTCGATCGCCAGTTCCGACAAGGTCACGTCGAGCGGCGTGCCGAACACGGTGATGGTGCTGATGAACGACAGCACCTGATCGCCATGCGCGAGGCGCAGCGGATGCACGATGGCGTTTGGCTCGACGGGCGTTGGCCTGCTGCCCTTCAGCCCGGAGGGATAGGCGCGCAACTCGCGCTCCAGTTCCACCAGAATCGGATCGCCGCCGGCATCGTTCTGGTGCTTGAGACGCTCAAGCAGGTGCGTGCGCCATTCCGCGAGATTGACGATGCGCGGTGCGATGCCGCCGGGATGCAGGGAAAGGCGAAGCACGTTGACCGGTGGCACCAGCAGCGAAGCCTCGCTGACATCGGCGAGGAAGGGAGCAATCGCGGCATTCGCCGAAACCAGGTTCCAATGCCGGTCCACGGCCAGCGCGGGGAAGGGCTCATGTCCCTTGAGCACGATCTCCACCGCCGCCATCGCCGGTGCCAGCGTCGTGTCGCTGAGCGGCCGTTCGCTGAAGCTCGGCGCAAAGCCGGCAGCGAGCAGCAGCTGGTTGCGCTGCCTCAGCGGGATCGAAAGCTGCTCCGCCAGATGCAGCACCATGTCGCGCGAGGGCGCGGCGCGCCCGCTTTCGACAAAGCTCAGATGCCGCTGCGAGATTTCGGCCTCCATGGCGAGGTCGAGCTGGCTCATGCGGCGGCGCGTGCGCCATTCGCGGATCAAACTGCCGGCGGAGGTTTGGGCTGATGTCATGGCAGGATGGTAGGCTGACAGGGGCGGCATTTCAATTACCTGCGAGGTTATGGCGGCCTACGACAGTGCCCGCAGCTTCGCCTTCACCTCGAGAAAATCCCGCCATGCCAGCTTCTTGTGCGCGGGCGTTCGCAGGAGATAAGCCGGATGCAGCGTCGGCATGGCCGGGATGGCGATGCCGGAGGCCGTGGTGTGGACGCGCCAGTTGCCCCGCAGCCGCAAAATGCCTTCCGAGGTGTTGAGCAAGGTCTTGGCCGACGGGCCGCCGAGATTGACCAGCACCTTGGGGTTGACCAGTTCGATCTGCCGCTCGATGAACGGCCGGCAGATCTCGGTCTCGTGCGGCGTCGGCGTGCGGTTGCCCGGCGGCCGCCACGGGATGACGTTGGCGATGTACACCGACGTGCGGTCGAGCCCGATCGCGGCCAGCATGCGGTCGAGCAGCCGGCCCGAGCGGCCGACGAAGGGCAGCCCTTCAATGTCCTCGTCGCGGCCCGGCGCTTCGCCCACCAGCATCACCGCGGCGTTCGGGTTTCCGTCGGCGAAGACCAGGTTCTTGGCCGTGGCCTTGAGATTGCAGCCGTCGAAGGCGGCCATGCGCTGGCGCAGCTCGTCCAGGGTCGTTGCCGTTGCAGCCAACTGGCGCGCAAGCGCCGCCTGAGCTTCGTCTGGCACCGCGGCGACCGATGAACGCGCCGGAGGCGCATCCGGTACCTTGCTTGCATCCAGTCCGGGCGGGGCCGCTGGCCGCTCCGGCGCCTTCTCTTCGCGAGCTGGCGCCACCGGCGCCGTTGCACGCTCGACAGGTCTCGGCGCCGCCTCGGCGAAGCGATTTACCGGGACGTCTTCCAGCGCCTCATCGACGCCCGCGCTGGCATAGAAGGCCAGGATGTCGGCAATATCGGTCGGGCTGTTGGGGGACGCGGCAGTCATGGCGCGCACATTCGTCCGCATGACTGCAATTTGCAAGACCGGCCGGTTGCCCTATCCGGTCGGGATGCGCGGATCCTGCACCAGATAGAAGGTCCATCGCGGCGTGTAGTCGGTCATCAGGAATTCGAAGCTGACGGTCTTCAGCGGGTCGACCTTGCCGTTCTTGAACAGCAGCCGGTCATAAGGCTCGAACTCCCGGTCGAAATCGGCGAAATTGCTCGACCAGATATTGTCCGGCGTCTTGTTGCGTTGGTCGAAGGAAAGCCCGTCTCCAAACACGCTCGGCTGATCCAATATCTCCTGGAGCTCGAACTGGAATTCGATCCAGGCCTGGCCGCTATTGTTGAGCGCATTGATGCGCATATACATGATGCCATTGGCGAACTCGCCCGCCTTGCCGAATGTCTGGATCGGCCTTGTCGTACGGATGGTCAGCGTCACCGGTGTTGCCGAATTCAGCTCTTCGGTGATGACCAGCGGATCGTCCTTGGTTCCGATGCCGGAGGCTCCGGTGATGCGGAAGCCGCCGAGCTCGTCGGAGAAGGAGTAGGCGCCTGTCGCCCAGACCTTCACTTCGTCCGCGGCGGAGTAATCCGGTGCCGCCATCAGCAAGGTCAGAAGAATCGCCCGGCAGGCCCGGCCGGTCGGGAAAAGAAAGCGCGTCGAAGAAAAGCCCGCTGGCCCAGGAATGCGCATGGCGGGAAGTATGGCCGATAAGCAAGCCGCCGAACAATTAAAAAACGCAGGCATTGCCGGTCTTACCGCGCGCAAATGGCTGCCCTGCCGCAAGATGCGCGACTTTTTGGCCAAAACCGCATTGTCACGTCTGCGCCGGTTTCCTGTCGCCAATTGATGCGCTATGCAGCGCGGGAGCCAGCAAGATACGCAACAGCGGCAAGCCAGTGCGGAGAGGTTGATGAGCGATATCGAACGCGAAAGCATGGAATTCGACGTGGTCATCGTCGGCGCCGGTCCGGCCGGCCTTGCCGCGGCGATCCGCCTCAAACAGGTCAATCCCGAGCTTTCCGTCGTCGTGCTGGAAAAGGGCGGCGAGGTCGGCGCCCATATCCTCTCCGGCGCCGTCGTCGATCCGATCGGCATCGACCGGCTGCTGCCCGGTTGGCGCGAGGAGGACGGTCACCCGTTCAAGACGCCGGTCACGGCGGATCATTTCCTGGTGCTCGGCCCTGCCGGCTCGTTCCGCCTGCCCAACATATTGATGCCGCCGCTGATGAACAATCACGGCAATTACATCGTCTCGCTCGGCAATGTCTGCCGCTGGCTGGCTGGCAAGGCCGAGGCGCTCGGCGTCGAGATCTATCCGGGCTTTGCCGCCGCCGGCCTTCTCTACAATGAGGAAGGCGCCGTCACCGGCGTCGTCACCGGCGACATGGGCGTCGAGAAGGACGGTACCCATGGGCCGGGCTTCGCGCCGGGCATGGCGCTGATGGGCAAATATGTGCTTATCGGCGAAGGCGCGCGCGGCTCGCTCGCCAAGCAGTTGATCGCCAAATACAAACTCTCGGACGGCCGCGAGCCGGGCAAATACGGCATCGGTCTCAAGGAACTCTGGCAGGTCAAGCCGGAGAACCATCGGCCGGGCCTGGTCCAGCATTCCTTCGGCTGGCCGCTCGACATGAAGACCGGCGGCGGCTCCTTCCTATACCATCTCGAGGACAACCAGGTGGCGATCGGCTTCGTCCTCCACCTCAACTACAAGAACCCCTATCTGTCGCCCTTCGAGGAATTCCAGCGTTTCAAGACCCATCCGGCGATCTCGGGCACGTTCGAGGGCGCCAAGCGGATCGGCTATGGCGCGCGCGCCATCACCGAGGGCGGCTGGCAGTCGGTGCCGAAACTGTCCTTCCCAGGCGGCGCGCTGATGGGTTGCGCTGCCGGTTTCGTCAACGTGCCGCGCATCAAGGGCTCGCACAACGCGGTGCTGTCGGGCATGCTGGCGGCCGATCATGTCGCCGAGGCGATCGGCGCCGGCCGTGCCAATGACGAGCTCAGTTCCTACGAGCAAGCCTGGCGCGCGACCGATATCGGCAAGGATTTGAAGAAGGTTCGCAACGTCAAGCCGCTGTGGTCGCGCTTCGGCACCATCGTCGGTGTCGGTCTTGGCGGCCTCGACATGTGGCTGAACACACTGTTCGGAATCTCGCCCTTCGGCACGCTGAAGCACGGCAAGGCCGACTATGCCACGCTCGAGCCCGCCGCCCAGCACAAGAAGATCGCCTATCCGAAGCCCGACGGCATGCTGACGTTCGACCGCCTGTCCTCGGTGTTCCTGTCCAACACCAATCACGAAGAGAACGAACCGGTCCATCTGCTGGTCGGCGACATGGAGCTGCAGAAGCGGTCCGAGCACGATGTCTTCGCCGGGCCTTCGACACGCTATTGCCCGGCCGGCGTCTATGAATGGGTCGACAAGGACGGCAACGCCGCCGCCGATCCGGCGGCGAAGGACGTCCGCTTCGTGATCAACGCGCAGAACTGCGTCCACTGCAAGACTTGCGATATCAAGGATCCGAACCAGAACATCAACTGGATACCGCCGCAAGGCGGCGAGGGGCCGGTCTACCAGGGCATGTGACGTCGCGCGGCCTGCGGTTTCGGCCTCGGCGGCAAAACCGCGGGTGGGCCGGCTGCGAGGGCATGCAGGCCAGCAGACCGTTGAAACGGCCGCCGGTCTATGGTTCCCTTCTCCGGGGATAGGGAGAAGGTCGATGCGCCGCATAGTTCTGACATGCCTCGTCGCCATCGGGGCGCTGTGCGCGCCTCAGGCCTCGGCGGGCACCAGGGCAGTGGTCCAGACGCGGACCTACGACGTCACGGGAGGCTCGGGCGCCGCCCTCGTCGACGCGATGGACAGACGAGGCCCCCGGCACGGCTTCATGACCCATGCCATCGCCACGACCTCCTATACCGTCGACTGGGGCCTCGACGCCGGCCAGGGCAACGGCTTCTGTCGGGTGCGAGGGGTCAATGGCACGCTGAACCTTTCCTACACCTTCCCCCGCCTTGCCTCGCCCGCGGCGCCGGCCCTGAAGAGGCGTTGGAACAGGTTTTTCGCAGGTGTTCGCGCCCATGAGGAAACACATGGGCGCATCGCCAGGGAGATGATGCGCGCTACGGAAAGGTCGATAACCGGCCTGCGAGTCGTCAACGACCCGTCCTGCTACAAGACGCGCCGCGAGGCGCGGCTGCGCATCCAGGCGATCTACGCCGAATATGAGGCCAAACAAAACGCCTTCGATCGGCGCGAACACGGCAATGGCGGCCATGTCGAGCATCTGATCGCTGCCTTGACCGGAACACCTTGAACCAGGGCAATTCCAGGAAAAGTGCAGAACGGTTTTCCCCCGGAATTGCCTTGGAACAAGGACCCCTCGCCATCGCCGGACCTTGCCGCCAACCCGGCTCGATTGGCGTGTCAGCTTTGCGGCTTCACCGACAAGTCGCTCGCCGCGAGCGCGGTGGCGTGGTCGTTCTCAGGCTGCTTGCCGTCCGGCCTTAGCGTGAACTCGACAAGCACCGGCAGATGGTCGGAGCCGGTGTCCTCCAGCCGCTTCGAAGACAGGATCGTCAACCCGCCCTTGCTGAACACCTGGTCGATCGGCAGGCCCGCATAGCGGCGCAGGACGTCGGGCAGTGTCCGGTGGATCCAGGTCGGCCCGGCCGAAGGCATAACGATCAGCCCGCCGAGAGCCGCGACCCGCCGCACGGCCGCACTCCACGGCACGGCGTTGCAATCGCCGGCCATGATCGCGGTCTCGCCCAACCCAGCCAATGTCTGCGCCAGCTCGCCGATCTGCCAGTATTGCTCCTTCGGCCACGGCCAGCTCAAATGGATCGCGGCGACATCGACGTCGATACCGCCGAAGTCGATGGTGGCGGTTGCCATCGCGCCGCGTGGCTCGCAGCGCGGTGTCATGCCGGCCACGAACGGCCGGCGCGACAGCAACGCCACCCCGAACATGCCGTTCGGGTAGGGGCACAGGATACGGTAGGGATAGGCGCTGGCGATGTAACCAAGCTCGGTCGTCCACATCTGCGACACCTCATCGAGAGTGATTACGTCCGGGTTGGTGCGGCCGATCAGGGAGAGCACTTTCTTCGGCGTCGGGTTGTTGAAGCGCAAATTCATCTGAAGCAGGCTGTAGACAGCCCGATCGGCTGGCTTGGCAACCGCCGGCTGTGGCCAGAGCCTAGGCAGGGCGCTTGCCGTCGTGGCCAGGCAGGCGATGGCAAACAGCAGCCCCGCTGCCGCTTGCAGCCGAAACGAGCTGGCAAGCAGCGGCAGTGCCAGAAGCGCCATGAGCACGCTGAAGTGAATGCGGAAATGCGAGAAGGAATCGAAAGCAGGATGCAGCGTGCCGATGAATCCGGCCAACAGCGCGGCCGATAGCGCCGTCATCGCCAGGAATGCCAACCCAGCCGTCATTTTCAAGCGCGCGCCTGTCATCATCGAGGTCGTGTCTGCCGAGTGCCGCCTGACGATCCGTTCCATCTGCTTATCGGCCAGATTGCGGCCCGGGCAAGACGACGAAATGCCTCGCCCAGGCGCAGCGGCCGCTTATTGGAACGCCGTCTCCGAAAAGCTCCTGAGCTTGCGCGAATGGAGCCGCTCCATAGGCATCCCGGCCAGCTTCTCCATCGCCCTGATGCCGATGGTAAGGTGCTGCGCCACCTGGCGCTTGTAGAACTCGGTCGCCATGCCAGGCAGCTTCAACTCGCCATGCAGTGGTTTGTCGGAAACGCACAGCAGCGTGCCATAGGGGACGCGGAAGCGGAAGCCATTGGCGGCGATCGTCGCCGATTCCATGTCGAGCGCGATGGCGCGCGACTGCGAGAGGCGCTGTACCGGTCCACGCTGGTCGCGCAGTTCCCAGTTGCGGTTGTCGATGGTGGCGACCGTGCCGGTGCGCATGATGCGCTTCAGATCGTAGCCGGACAGGCCGGTGACTTCGGCGACCGCTTCCTGCAGGGCAACCTGGATTTCCGCCAGCGGCGGGATAGGCACCCAGACCGGAAGGTCGTCGTCCAGCACGTGATCTTCGCGCACATAGGCATGCGCCAGCACATAGTCGCCGAGCGCCTGGGTGTTGCGCAGCCCGGCGCAGTGGCCAAGCATCACCCAGGCATGCGGCCTCAGCACGGCGATATGATCGGTGATGGTCTTGGCGTTGGACGGGCCGACGCCGATGTTGACCATTGTGATGCCGCCATGGTTCGCCTTTTTCAGGTGATAGGCTGGCATCTGCGGCAGGCGTTGCGGCCCGACGCCTTCGCTGGGCGAACCCTGTCCGGCCCTGGTCACGACATTACCAGGCTCGACGAATTCCGCGTAACCGCCGCCGCCCTTCTCCATCAGATCGCGGGCGCGGGCGACGAATTCGTCGATGTAGAACTGGTAGTTGGTGAACAGCACGAAGTTCTGGAAATGCTGCGGGCTGGTGGCCGTATAATGGGTCATGCGGTGCAGCGAATAGTCGATGCGCTGGGCCGTGAACGGCGCCAGCGGCCTTGGTTCGCCGAAGGCCACTTCGAACGTGCCGTTGGCGATCTGGTCGTCGGTGCCGTCGAGATCCGGCACGTCGAACAGGTCGCGGATCGGCCGCTTGATACGTTCCGCGGCGGCCCCGTCGACGTAAGTTCCCTCCAGGAAGGCAAAATGCAGCGGGATCGGCGTGGTCGATTCCGAAACCATGACCGAGACACCATGGTTGCGCATGATCAGGCGCAACTGTTCGACCAGATAGCTCTCGAACAGGTGCGGCTGGGTGATCGTTGTAGCGAAATGGCCGGGTGTCGGCATATGGCCGTAGGCTTGGCGCGAGTCGACCTGGGTGAACGAAGTCGTGGTGACGCCGATCTCGGGATAGAAGGCGCGGTAGCGCTTGCTGCTGTCGCCGCCGGCGGCCGCGAGTGCCGCGAAGGCGTCGCGCAGGAACTTGGTGTTGCGGTCGTAAAGCAGCTGCAGCGCGGCCACGGCTTTTTCGGCGCTGTCGAAGCTTTGCCGGCCAAAAGGCTCCGGCATGACGACAGATTCGATGGCTTGGGGATAGATTCGCTTTTCCATGGCTCAATATAGAGACTTGGACGAGCGGTTGGGAGGGGGCTCGCGGCCGAAGGCGCTTAAAGCGCGGTTTTTCTTTATCCCCGCTGCAGGCTGACCAGCAGAACGAAACCCACGCCGGACTTCCTCAGGGCCGGCGCCTCGATCGTCGAGCCGGTATCGGTACGCATCATTGGCACCGCCAGGACCGGAGCGGCCAGAAGCACCAGGATGAGTGCCGCCCTCGGCAGGAGCCGAAGTGTCTTGAGAGTGTTGGCGGCGATGCGGTTCATGATCTCTGAGCTTTTCTTTTCGAGGTCCGGGTTTCTTTGTTTCAGTGGCGAAGGTTGGTCGGGCAGGCGAGGCGGCATAGTCTGGTGGCTTCGTCCCAGGAGCGGGGCGAACGGCCCGCTTCGGCGACGAGGATGGCGAAGAACATTCCAAACAGGCTCATCAGCAGGCAGACGATGGTGAAGCGGCGAGCAAGCATTGGGTCGTGTCTCCTTCAACACGCCGGAGAATGCCCCAACGCCCCTGAACCGGCTCTGATGCCGGCGTTCATCTGCCGTTCAAATTGATTGATGGGATCTGGGCGCGCCGTCATCGGCCGGCGCGGCCATCGGCAGCGGGGCGAGGGCCCCAGGGCTTGACATGCCGATGAAACGAAAACGGGGCCCGTCGGGCCCCGTCAGGATGTAGCAAGAATGGGCCGATCAGAGCTTGTGCCAGGTTTGGCTCTTGCAGATCAGTCCGCCAAGCACGCAGCCGCTCATCTTGAGCGCGGTGCCCGACAATGTCGCCTTGCCCGAATAGGTCTTGTCGTTTGCGGGGTCGGTGATGCTGCCGGCATACTTGTTGTCGCCCGCCGCCTTGAGCGAGCCGATCGTCTTCCCGGCATATTTGCCCGATTTGAGCGTGATGGAAAACGAG
>NZ_PNOT02000052.1 GCF_002879535.1 Mesorhizobium intechi | reverse complement strand
CGCCGGTCGGAGCCGCCGCTATATAGTGATATCCCCACGCAATGTCGACTCCCGGAACGTCGCACCTCGCCCGTCCCATCAGAAGGTCTCAACCCAGGGCCTGAGCTCCATCTCCCAGGTCCAGGCGCTGCGGTGCTGGCGATGGATGGAGAGATAGGTCTTGGCGATCGCGTCCGGGGACAGCCGGCGATCCTGCGGCCCGGACTCCTGACCGGACGCGGCCGAGGCAATGGCGCCATCGATGATGAAATGCGCGACGTGGATGTTCTTCGGCGCCAGTTCACGAGCCATGGACTGGACCAGCCCGCGCAAGCCGAATTTTGGCATGGCAAAGCCGGCGGAGCCGGCGAACCCCTTCACGCTGGCCGTCGCGCCGGTGAAAAGGATCGAGCCCGATCCTCGCGCGACAAGCCGGCGAGCCGCCTGCTGGCCAACCAGGAACCCGCCATAGGCACCAACCAGCAAAGCCTGACGGACGGCCTCGGGATCGAGTTCGGCTATTGGTCCGCGGGCGCGCCCGCTGGCGTTGAAAACCACCAGCGAGAGCGGACCGGCCTTGTCGGCGACATCGAACAGGTGCTCCACCGACGCGGCATCGGAAACATCCGTTGCCACGGCCTGCGCGCCGGTCTCGGCCTGCAAGGCACCAAGCTTTTCAATGTTGCGGGCGGCCAGAACGACGCTGAACCCTTCCTTCGCGAGGAGGCGCGTCAGCGAGGCGCTCAAACCGGAACCCGCACCGGCGATCACTGCGACATCGGATGTCATGAAACCTCTCCTTCTTTCCAGGGGACTGCGGACGATGGCTGGCGAATGAGCTGTGGTGAAACTTGCCGGATCAGCGCGGCGACGGCAACGCGCAACGTGGCCAGAAAAAGGCCGGGCGCGAAACCGGCCCGGCCAAAAAGAAGGTCATAACCTTCAGAGGGGAACACCGCTCGGCGAAATGGGAGGAAAACACCGAGCGGATAATTCCCTTTTGGACCGATTCCCGGACAGATACGACGAATGGTTTTCCAAAGATCGGGCAGAATGGCGAAAATCCTGTGCTTTCTTACCGAGGAAGCTCAGCCAACCCGGTTTTCCCCTACGAGCAGATCCGCATAATGGCGCCGCGCGACGTCGGGATGCGAGCGCAGCCGGCTTTTCAGCACATTGGTTCCGACATCGCGAAACAGCGGATTGTCCGGATCGCTGGCCGGCCCGCGCGCCTGCGCCGCCAGTTCCTCGGAAAGGCCAAGCAGCGGAATCGTCGCATCGAGCCTGGCACTGAAGAAGAACGGCACCGAAATGCGCTCGACGCCGGCGGGCGGCGTCACCACGCGATGCACCGTGGCTCGCAAATAGCCGTTGGAGGCCAGTTCGAGCAATTCGCCGATGTTGACGACGAGCGTGCCGGGAATGGGGTCCACATCCACCCAGACGCCGTCATAATCGACCTGCAGCCCCTTATTGTCATCCTGGAGCAGCAGCGTCAGGAAGCCACCATCCTTGTGCGCGCCGACACCCTGGTCGCCGCCGGTAGCGTCGCGGCCGGGGTAGCGCACGATCTTCATGCGATGGTTGGGCTCGCCGCTGTAGATCGGATCGAAGGCATCCTCGGGCTGATCGAGCGACAGGGCGAAGGCTTTCAGCAGCCGGATCGCGACGGCAGTCACCTTGCCCTGCCAGGCAAGCAGTGCCGGCTTGAGACCCGGCAGCGCCGCGGGCCACTGGTTCGGCCCCTGCAGCCGCGTCCAGGCGGGAATTCCCGGCCCTTGCGCGATTGCCTCGCGTTCGACGCCGATGTCCAGTTGCTCGCGCCAGTCTTCCCTGCCCTTGGTGAGTTCGCCGCCGGCACGGGTGTAGCCGCGAAACTGCGAGGACTTGACCATCTCGATCGCCAGCTTGTCGGCCTCGGGCAAGGCAAAGAACTGGCGCGATGCGGTCAGCACTTCGCTGATCTCCGTCCATGAGATGCCATGCCCGGCCAGATAGAAAAAGCCGATGTCGCGCGACGCGGAACGAAGATCCGCCAGAAATGTCCGGCGTTCCGACGCGCCTTGTCCAAGACGGCTCAGATCGAGCACAGGCACTATTCTGGGCATTTCAAGTTCCTTTCCCAGTGCTTTCCGGATGTTGCTTGAAGTTTCCGTCCGAAAAACCCAGCCGATTGAACATGCAGGCACTCTTGCGCGACCGTAGCCGCCGTCATTGCGCGCTAGTCTTATCGACTTCGGATGGCCGGGAAAGGAACGATCGGCCCTTCGGTGCGGCCGTGACGAACAATTTTTCCACTCGCAGGGGCAGGCGGATGTTGATCGCGGTCCGAGGGATTTCAGGCGAAGCGAGGGCCGCTCTGCCTCGTCCGGCGGCGGCTTGACACTACCGTCCTTTCAACCCGCAAGTGCAAGGCCGAAGGGCGCAATCGCAGTCGTCGCCCGCAATTCGATTGAGGCACCTCACGGCAACAATCCGCCACATCATCAA
>NZ_PNOT02000320.1 GCF_002879535.1 Mesorhizobium intechi | reverse complement strand
CGAAAGCCCACGCCTGTAGCGGAGGCGTGGGCTTTCGTCACTGCCATGCGGGCGGCTCAGGCGGCCCGCTGGCTTTGTTTCGGCCGCACATTCTGGTTCATGCGGAACAGGTTCAGCGGGTCATAGCGCTGCTTGATCTCCAGAAGCCGCTGGTAATTGCCGCCATAGGCCGCTTCCACCCTGTCGACCTCGTCCTCAGGCATGAAGTTCACATATGCCGTGCCGGCGGCATAGGGCTTGGCCGCCTCATAGAGGCTGCGCGCCCAGCCGATGCAGGCCCTGTCCATTGCCGGTTCGCGCCAGCGGGCATGAACATTCATGACGAAGTGCGAGTTGCGTTGCGGAAATGCCGTCGCGTCCCGCGCCACACGGCCGGCCGCACCGCCGACATGGCCAATGAATATCTCGCATTCCGGGCCAGGAAGCTCACGTATCGCTTCGGTGACAACCGCAACTGCCCTGTCGGAGAGCTCGGTGAAGTCATGGCTCTTCCAGTAGTTGCGGGCGCCGGGGGCGAGCAATGGGTCGAATGCCTGTTGCCAGCCGGCGAACGGGTTGGGGCCGACGACATCGGCAATCGGCGAGCCGATGGCGCGAAGCTTCTTTGTCGCCTTTTCACCTGCCTGGAGATCACCGCAATAGCACATGGCCAGCACCAGAACATCCTTGCCGTGCCACTCGGCCGGCAGGAAGGGCAGCGGCGGCGCTTGCCGCATGACCACCCAGCAGGTCAGTTCGTCGGGCGCTGTTGCGAGCGCGTTGCGATACTCCTCCAGCACCTTCTCGGCATCGGCGAAGGGATGCACGACAAGCCCCGACAGAACCTGCGGACCCATCTGGTGGAGCTGAAACTCGAATGCCGTGACAATGCCGAAATTGCCGCCGCCGCCACGCAATGCCCAGAACAGGTCCGGATTTTCCGTCTGGCTGGCGCGCAGCAACTTGCCGTCGGCGGTGACCACGTCGGCGGAGACAAGATTGTCGATGGTCAGGCCGAATTTGCGGGTGATCCAGCCAAAGCCACCGCCCAGAGTGAGCCCTGATATGCCGGTGGTCGAATTGATGCCGGTCGGCACCGCCAGCCCAAAGGCCTGCGTTTCGCGGTCGACATCGGCGAGCGTGGCGCCGGGTCCGACCCATGCCCGCCGTGCGGCGGGATCGACCCGCACCGACTTCATCGGCGACAGATCGATCATCAGGCCGCCGTCGCAGACGGCGCTGCCGGCAATGTTGTGGCCGCCGCCGCGCACGGAGACGAGAAGCCTGTTTTCCCTGGCGAAATTCACGGCACGGATGACGTCGGAGGCGCCGACGCAACACACGATCAGCCCGGGCCGCCGGTCGACCGTGGCATTCCAGATGGTGCGGGCTTCGTCGTAGGCCGCGTCCCCCTGCTGAAGCAGTGTGCCGCGCAATTGTGCCGCAAGCGTTTCGATGGTGGCGGCGTCGACTGTCGTCTTGCCGCGATCAAGCGTGGTGAGGCTCATGCTATCCATGGTTTCCTCCCGATTTGTTTATGAGCCGATCTCCTTCAAACGCCTTCAATTCTGCTCTTATATTAGACATCGCGCAAGTTATGCCAGACGGTGGGCCGCCGCTTGGTGCGCATCAATGGCGGTGATCACCCGAAGGTGGCTTGGCCGACGCCGCGAAGCATTCCGGAGCAACTGACGGCAACGATGGATGGCGGAGAAAAAACCTGGCGGGCATGTCACACTGGCAGTGTCTCGGCTCGATGGTGCGGCCTTCCTGCTGCACGATGTGTTCGGGGTCGGGTTCGACGAGGTCGCGGCCTGGTTGCGCACGCATGGCTCGAAGCGTGTCGCGTCGGTTTCATCAACGGATTGCCGGGGTTCGTCACCCTGGAAGCCGATGGCGAACTCCCGACCAGGTCAGGCCAGCCCGAATTCCTCCACGGCACGCATGATGCCACGCAACTCGGCGAGGCCTTTCAGCCGGCCGATCAGCGAGTAGCCTGGATTAATCCTCTTCTTGCCGATGTCGTCGGCGAGCAAGTGGCCATGGTCCGGCCGCATCGGGATGCGCCAGTCGGCACGGCCCTCCTTGCGACGGCGTGCCTCCTCCTGCATCAGAGCGAGGATGACATGCGCCATGTCGGTGCCGCCCTCGAGATGCTCGGCTTCATAGAACGAGCCGTCCTCCTCGATCGTGATGTTGCGCAAATGGACGAAATGGATGCGGTCGGCGAATTCCTTGACCATGGCGACGATGTCGTTGTCGGCGCGCGTGCCGTAGGAGCCGGTGCAGAAGGTCAGCCCATTGGCCGGGCTGTCGACGGCATTGAGAATGAAGCGCGCATCCTGCGCGGTCGAAACGACGCGCGGCAGGCCATAGAGCGAAAAGGGCGGGTCGTCGGGATGGATGCACATGCGCACCCCTTCCTCTTCCGCCACCGGAATGATCTCGCGCAGGAACCAGGCGAGATTGTCGCGCAACTCCTTCGGCCCGATCCCATCGTATTCGGCCAGGGCCTCGCGAAAGCTGTCACGGTTGTAGCTGCGCTCGGTCGCCGGCAGGCCGGCGATGAGGTTGCGCTCGATCTGATCGATATGCTCTGACGTCAACGCCTTCAGCCGCTTCTCGGCTTCGGCGATTCGCGCCGGCGTATAGCTGGCGGCGGCGTTCTTGCGCTGCAGCACGAAAAGATCATAGGCGGCAAAGTCGATGGCATCGAAGCGCAAGGCGTAGCCGGTGGTCGGCAGACGATACATGAGGTCGGTGCGCGTCCAGTCCACCACCGGCATGAAATTGTAGCAGATTGTTTCGATGCCGGCCTTGGCGAGCGTGCGGATGCTGTCGCGGTAGTAGCCGGCGTAGCGCTCGCGTTCCGGCGCGCCGATCTTGAAGGAATTGTGGACCGGGATGCTCTCGACCACCGACCATGTCAGGCCGGCGGCCTCGATGATCCGCTTGCGCTCGAGCACATCGGCTTCGGGCCAGGTGCTGCCATCGTAGATGTGGTGAAGCGCCGAAACCACGCCGGTGGCACCAGCCTGCCTGACATGATCGAGCGTCACCGGATCATCCGGACCATACCAGCGCCAGCACTGTTCCATTGCAACTTTCCTTTTTGCGAAAGACCGGCAACCTATTGTTTGACTACGATGAGTGTCAAACTCAGAACCGGGTTTTGTCGCGCATGAAGGAGCTCCTGCGATGAAGGATTTCGACGGCAAGGTGGCATTGGTGACGGGGACGACCGGCATCGCGCTCGCTACCGCAAGGCGGCTGGCGCAGGGAGGTGCGGCGATCGTCGCTTGCGGCATCGACATGGCCGCCAATGCCGCCATGCGCGAAAGCCTTGCCAAGGCCGGAGCGGATGCACTGGTGCAAACGCTCGACGTGTCCGTTTCCGATCAGGTTCGCGACGCGGTGGCGGCCGGCGTCATGAGATTTGGCGGCATCGACATCATCGTCAATTCCGCCGCGGTCCATCCCTACGGAACCGCGACGACGACCGATTGGGAAACCTGGAACCGGGCGATGACGGTCAATGTCGGCTCGATCTACCTGACCGCCCATTTCGGAATTCCGGAAATGATCAAGCGCGGCGGCGGCGCCATCGTCAACGTCGCCTCGGTGCAGGGCTTCGCCTGTCAGCAGAACGTCGCCGCCTATGCCACGACCAAGGGGGCCATCCACACGCTGACGCGCTCGTTGGCGCTCGACTACGCGGCAGCAGGCATAAGGGTGAATTCGGTCAGCCCGGGCTCGATCCGCACGCCGATCCTGGAGAAAGCCGCGCGCGGCGACCACGGCAGCGATGCCGATGTCGAGGAAGCCTACAAGCGCTTCGGCGCGGCCCATCCGCTCGGCCGCATCGGCGAGCCGGAGGAAGTGGCGGAATTGATCGCTTTCCTGTGTTCGTCCAAGGCCAGCTTCTGCACCGGCGCCGATTACAGGATCGACGGCGGCCTGACCGCCGGCATCGGCGTCAGGTAGAGCCGCGGCGATCGGCTTGATCTCAGAGGTTTTGAGACCGCAGTGTCCGCAAGGTGATCGAGTAGCGATGCTCGGCAACCGGCGGGATGCTGTGCTCCCACTCCGTGCGCGAAGGTCCCGTCATGAGATAGGCCGATCTTGGCTCGACGACGATGGTCCGGCGATCCCATCCGTCACCGCTCTTTCGCCGCAACCGGAAACTGCAGGGCGCCAGCAACGAAACACCGGCAACATCCTCGAAATGCGGCTTGTCGCGATGCCAGCCAATGCCGGCGCCAGGCCGGTATTCATTGATCAGCACCTGCGCGAAAGCATCGACAGGCCGGCGCGCAAGGGCCGCGACCTTGTCGCGCACAGGCAGCAGGAAGTCGGGGATCGGCAGCGCCTCGACCACTTCGCGCCGGTCATAATCGTAGCGCAGACCAAACCCGACGACACGCCGGTTTGCCAGATGGCCATGGAAATCGAACGCCTGGAACGGCAGTCCCTCGAGATGCCGGGCGAGTTCGGTCTCCTCCTGCGGCGTGATCAACCCGGGCTGGTAGGCAAAACCTTCGGGCAGATCCTGCCCGGCACCAAAGAGATCATGCTGGAATGCCGGAGTGCGGCCGGTGGCTTTCGATTTGAGCGAGGACATCCCGCCTAGATGGTGAGGGCCGAGCCGCAGGGCAATATCGAGCTGTGCTCCCCGTGCGCGGCAGATAGTGCAGTGGCAAAGGCAGGGAACCGGACCATTTCTGGCGAATTTATCTGGCTGAGCAGTCAGGTTGCCAACATGCCGTCGACCGCGATCCGAAATACACAATACGATCCCGCGACCAGAACCCTCTCCGTCTGGTTCGTGCCGAGCGGCCATCGCTACGACTATGCGGACGTTGCCCCAGCAACCTACGCCGCCTTCAGGAAGGCCGCCTCGAAAGGCCGCTTCTTCAATGAATTCATCAGGGATCACTACAGCTACCGACGCGTGGCATGACGCCGGCGGCATGATCGTCTTTTTGCGCAAACCTTTTCGTCCGACGCGCGTTGTTCTTCCTCGAAGCCGAGGAGACAGCCATGCAAAGCAAGACAGCAAGCGAAGCCGCCAAGCAGCGTCACATCCAGCGTGGCATCGATGCCAGGGACAAATCGAAAGGCAACGGCAAGGGCCAGCACGCCATGCAGGCCGGCGCCCGAAAATATCCCGAGCCACCCTTTCCCGAGCAACACCATCCCAAGCCGGGGGATGAATGGGCGATCGACCCGGCGCCGCTCTACGATGCGCCGTTCTACCTCGGATCGAAAAAGCTCGATGACAAAGTCGCTCTCATCACCGGCGGCGATTCCGGCATCGGTCGTTCGGTGGCGGTTCTGTTCGCCCGCGAGGGCGCCGACATTGCGATTGTCTATCTGGCCGAGGACAGGGATGCCAAGGCGACAAAATCCGCCGTCGAGGCAGAGGGACGGCGCTGTATCCTGGTGAAGGCCGACGTCAGTAAACGCGACCAATGCCGCAACGCGGTGGCGCAAACGGTCAAGGCGTTCGGCCGCATCGACGTGCTGGTCAACAACGCGGCATTCCAGATTCATTCGAGCGAGTTCGCCGAACTGACCGAGGAGCATTTCGACACGACGCTGAAGACCAACCTCTACGGCTATTTCCACATGGCACAGGAAGCCGTCCCGCATATGAAGCCGGGTTCGGCCATCATCAACACCGGTTCGGTCACCGGCATAGACGGGTCGAAGGCGCTGGTCGACTACTCCATGACCAAGGGCGGCATCCATGCCTTCACCCGCGCCCTCTCCGGCAATCTTCTCGCCAAGGGCATAAGGGTGAACGCGGTTGCACCGGGTCCGGTATGGACCCCGCTCAACCCTTCGGACAAGGAAGCCGGTGACGTTTCGAAGTTCGGCGCGGATACACCGATGAAGCGGCCGGCGCAGCCGGAAGAACTCGCACCGGCCTATGTCTTTCTCGCCTCGCCACATTGCTCGAGCTACATCACCGGCGAGATATTGCCCGTGGTCGGCGGCTACTGAGGCCCGTGCAATGTAGCCGCAAGCGTGTGCTTGATGCAGTACGCCGCCGCTACACGGCTCCCGCCACGGCACCGGAAGACTAGCGCGCAACGCGTCTGCTCTGCCTGTTGATGAGTTTTCAGGCATCGGTGGAACCCACCCGGCGCCTTCACGTTCAGACGCTGTTCAACAGGAGATACGGCCATGCCACGAGGCAACAAATCGAAATACACCGACAAGCAGGAACGCAAAGCCGACCACATTGCGGAAGGCTATGAGAAGCGCGGCATCTCGGAGAAGGAGGCCGAACGCCGCGCTTGGGCCACGGTCAACAAGGATGATGGCGGCGGCAAGAAGGAAGGCGGCTCCGGGCGCGGCAAGCACACCGGCCACCCGGCGGCCCACAAGGGCGGCAAGAGCGGCGGCAAGGCGTCAGCCGCATGCCCACCTGCAAGTCGGTCGGAATCGGCGAGGAAGGCCGCGGCAACGCGCAAGCGGAATGCCGAGCACCATGCCCATTGACGTCGAACAAACGCCCTTGGTCTGTCCTGACAGACCAACATGATGAGGGCACAGGCATGAAATCTTGGCTCGTCGACGAGGCCGGCGACAGCGAACGTTCGTCGTGGTGGTCGACCCCGGCGCAGAAGCATTCGCCGCTCTGCGCCGCAGGGGACGTCTGGAATTGGGCGTTGCGTTGATCGATCCGGAGGGTTGATTTCGAGCCCGACTGCGGAGTTCAGCCTGCCTCTGTCATGCCTTCTTGTCCAACTCCGTCGGGGCCTTGTCCGGGGGCGGCTCCCAGCCAAAGACGCTGCGGCCGCCGAGCAGGTGCGACTGGTCGAATTCGCCGGCAACGATTTCCTTCAGGCTGGGGCCGGTGACATATCGTTCGACCTGCCGTGACTGATCGTCGAGCCGCCGCAGCGCGCCGATTTCTTCGTCACGGCCAAGCCTGGCTTTCTGCACCGCGGACTTCAGCACGCCGATCGTCTCGTCATAGACCTTCAGCGGAACGGGGAACGGGTGCCTGTCCTTGCCGCCATGGGCGAGTGAGAACCTGCCGGGATCCGAAAACCTGCACGGCGCGCCATGCACCACTTCGGTGACCAGCGCCAACGCGCGCACCGTGCGTGCGCCTACGCCAGGAACCAGGAGAAGGTCGGAAAAGTCGGCCGGGCCACGTTCGGCGGCAGCGGCCATGTTTCCATGCAGGCGGCGCATGACGATATCGCTTTCGCGCACATCATGGTGAGCCGGCATGATCAGATGCGGCAGCATCGGCTGTTCCGGAGCCGCCGCTGTGCCCGCATCCAGGGCAGCGAACTCCCGCAGGATGCGGTCCGGGCCGAGGTCCTGGAGCAGGTCCAGCTGTCCCTGGCGCGAGGCCTCGGCACGATGATCGGTCAGGTTGACGATCTGGCCCTGGTTGGCGCCCTCGATGGCGGCGTGCGGCTGATCGACGAAACTCTTCAAACCTTCGGACAGCCAATGGTAGCGGCGCGCCACCTTGCTGTCGCCGTTCATGCCTTGCTGCACCACCACCCAGTCGCCGTCGTCGGTGACGATGAAGCCGTGCAGATAGAGATCGAACCCATCCTGGACGGCGGCACTGTCCACCTTGGCGACAAGCCGGCTGACGGTTGCCAGGCGATGTCCGTCGAAGCCGATGCGCTCGCCGATGGCGGCCAACTCATGCGGAGTTTTGCGCGAGTGGGCGCCGCGGCCGCCGCAGACATGAATGCCGAGTTCGCCGGAAAGCGGCGTCAGACCGCGTTTCAAGGCGCCGACGACGCTGGTCGTGATGCCGGACGAGTGCCAGTCCATGCCCATGACGGCACCGAAGGACTGGAACCAGAAGGGATGCGCCAGCCGCCGCAGCAGCTCGTTGCGGCCGTAGTGATGGATGATCGCCTCGCACATCACGGCGCCAAGACGCGTCATGCGGTCGCCGAGCCATTTCGGCACGCGTCCGCCGTGAAGTGGAAGATCAGCACTGCCCGATCGTTGCGCCAATTCCGTTGCCTGTTCCGATCTCTGTCTTGTCTCGACAGATAGGTATCCGAGCCCGCGCGAAGAAGCACCTGATCCTTCTGCCTCCTCGACGCCTGGTGACATCAAGTCCAGTTCGAAAGAACCGTCTCCATCTCGACCGTTTCGACCTGCTGCGCGAAACGTTGGTGGTAGACGGTGAGCAGGGCATCATGCGTTGCATCGGAAGAACTGCACAGCGCGTCCGTGACGAGAACGACACGGTAGCCGAAATCGATGGCGCCGAGCACCGTGGCCAGTACGCACACGTCGGTTTCGCCGCCGGTGATCACTAGCGTATCGATCTCGTGATCCATCAGGAAGGCTCTGAGACGGCCTTCAAACCAGGGCGAATAAATATGCTTGTCGATGACCGCCGCCGGCGGACAGCAAGCAGCCAATGACGGCAACAGCTCGACCATTTCAGGACCGATATTGTCGATCGCCATCGAAGACCAGCGCTCATAGTAGCGCTTCCACGCCCCGACACCCTGCCCCGCCTTCTGCGCGGGCAGGAAGCGCGTGAAGACCGTCTGTTCCGCCCGTCGTTCAACGAGCCTCTCAATCTGGGGGAGGACACGCGTGATCCAGGGCGTCGCCCACGGCGACGGTTCGGCGAACAGCCGCTGCATATCCACGCAGACATGCATGCACCCGCGACCCAACGGCCCGTATGCCAAGCCCGACACCGACATCAAGGCATATCCGGCTGGCGGTATCTTCTCATGGACTTCTCCCATTGTCGTCCGGCACATGGGAACGTCATAGGCCAGGACTCGTTCCTGAGGGACCGGCGCCAACCAACGCGATTGGTCGAGTCGTTCGGCCTGTGGATCGCCGCTCGGCCCGACCGACGACGCATCGCCCAACCAAATAGCGATGCGTGTCGGCACGTTCGACGATCCGGCCTCGTTACAGCCCCACCACAATTATGGATCGAGCCAGCCGCTTATCCGGGTCTGCCGCGGAATAGACCTGCCGCACCACGACCCTGAAGAACGAGGATCGAGCCTACCTCACCACGCGTTTCTCGAGCTTGCGGGCCAAAGTGCGCCGATGCAGACCGAGCCGGCGCGCCGTTTCGGAAATGTTGAAGCCGGTCTCGACGAGCGTCTCGTGGATACGTTCCCATTCGAGGTTCTTGATCGAGGTGGGACGGCCGCTCAGCGAGACCGAAACATCGCCCTCGGCCCGGCCGAAGGCGGCTTCGATGTCATCGGTGTTGGCGGGCTTGGCCAGGTAATGACATGCGCCAAGCTTGATCGCCTCGACCGCCGTGGCGATGCTGGCGAAGCCGGTCAGCACGACGATCCTCATCGACGCGTCGCGGGCGCTGAGCAGCTTGACGCATTCCAGCCCGGAGCCGCCGGCACCAAGCTTGAGATCGACGACGGCGTAGGAAGGGACCGCAGTTTCGAGGGCGCCGAGCAGCTCTTCCCTGCCGTGGCAGACCACGACGTCGTAGTCGCGCTTTTCGAAGGAGCGTTTCAGCGTCTTCGCGAAGGTGGCGTCGTCCTCGACGATAAACAGGGATCGATCAGGCCTCATGATCATCTCCATCGGTGAGCGCCGCGAGCGGCAGCGAAAGCGTAACACAGGCGCCCTGCTCCATGTTGCGCGCCGAAAAGTCGCCTCCCAGCTTTCGAACCACGTTGACGACGAGGAAAAGGCCAAGGCCGCCGCCCGGCCGTCCCTTGCTCGACATATAGGGCTGACCGAGTGCGGCCAGAATACCCTCGTCAAAGCCCAGTCCGCGGTCACGCACCGAAATCACCAGTTTCTCGCCCTGCCGCTCGGCAGCGACCCCGACCCACTCCTGCGATGCCTCCAGAGCATTGTCGAACACATTGAAGATGACCTGCTTCAGTGCCGTATCGGAGACAATCTGCTCATCAGGTTCGAACTCGTTCTTGTACTCCAGATTGAGCGGCTGGCGGCTGACACACCATTCCTGGACCAGATCGTCAAGGAAATGGCGGATGCCGGTGCGGATCGTGCCCTCGCCCCGTGCCTGCCCCGACGACATCAGGATGCCCGAGACGATGCTTTTGCAGCGTTCGATCTGCGCCTGCATTTCGGCGACGTCCCCGGCCAATTCGCGGTTTCGCGCGACGCTGCGCATCTGGCGCCAGTCGGAGAGGATGACGGAGATGGTCGACAGCGGCGTGCCCAGTTCATGCGCGGCACCGGAGGCCAGCAGGCCCATGCGAACGATGTGATCCTCCTCGGCCGAGTGCTGGCGCAGATCGGCGAGATAGGCGTCGCGCTCGCGCAGATTGCGGTTGATACGCGTCATGAAGATGACGATCAGGCCGGCCGCCAGCACGAAGCAGATGAACATGCCCCTGATATGCAAGGCCAGCAGGTCGCTGCCGCCGTGATGCGGAATGGCGATCGGCTGGAACTGGAAGGTGAGGAAGACGAAGCAGGCGGAAGCGGTGGCCACCAGGCTCCAGGTGGACCAGGGTGTCAAAAGCGCGGCGCCAAGCGTGATCTGCAGCAGGTAGAGCGAGACGAACGGGTTCGAGGCACCGCCGCTGAGGTAAAGCTGGGTCGTCAGCGCCGCCATGTCGAAGATGAGCGCGACGAACAGCTGCGCGTTGCTGATCGGCCGCTGGCCGCGCAAAGCGAGCAGACTGAAGGTGTTCAGCCCGACCAGGAAAAGCACCACCCCGGCCATCTCCCCCAGCGGCAGCGGAATGTCGAACCAGTATTGCGTCACCAGGATGGTGAGCACCTGACCCGCCACCGCCAGCCAGCGCAGCTGGATGAGCAGGAGCAGGTTCTTCCTGTTCGCCGCGTCGGGATCGGGGGTCGCGCCGTTCCTGCCCGCAGACGATACGGCCGCGAAGGATTTGTCGTTGCGAAACGTTTGCGTCGGGGCGGTCATCGTGCCGGTCCTCGCCGCCAGCGGGCGCCGATGATCGGCGCGGCCAGGGCCGCGGCGAGCATCGCAGCGAGTGTGAACCAGGTCAAAGCATAGACGAGGTGGCTGTTGCGGAAAGTCACGACCGTCAGGCCGCCGCGCGGCCAGCCGCCGGATGCATCCGCATCGACGAAATAAGGGGCGACGTCGTTCGTCAGACCGCGCGCGGCCGCGATGGCGGCGACGTCGCGCGAGTACCAGCGATTGCCCGCCGCATCATTGCTGCGCAGGAAGCCGCCACCCGGCTCGCTCATGCGCAACAGGCCTTCGATGACGGTCGACGAACCGAGGCCGCCGCTTTCTTGTTGGAACTCGGCCTTGCGCTCCTGGGGAATGAAGCCGCGGTTGACCAGCACGATGAAGCCACGGTCGGTCCGCATCGGCGTCAGCACCCAATAGCCGCCGCCAAGCTCCGACACCGCCTGCACGAGCGTGTTCTTGCCACCCAAAAAGCGTCCGGCCAATCGCACATGGCTATACTCGTCTCCGGCCGCGGTCATGCCACCCCATGCCGCCGGCGCTGGCGCATCGGCAACCGGCGCATGGATGCGCTGGTCGACGCGGGCGATCAGGTCGAGCTTCCACACCCGCCTTTCCAGCTGCCAGATGCCGAGCCCAACAAACACCAGGACGCCGAGGAGCCCAAGCAATGCGAGAAAGAGCCGCGACGCGGACGACCTGCCGGCGTCCCCCCCTGGCGCGGCGGGCGAGCTGATCTCGGCCTGCCCGATCCTTACTTCGACAATGGTCTTCCCCGCGCCCGGCGTCGGGCTCATGGCATCTCGCGCATGTCGTGAAGTCCCGGCATCATGTTGGCATTGAGGTGGTACATCACCCAGAGCGAGCCGGTCAGCACGATGACGACCAGGATCAGCGTGAAGATCAGCGCCAGCATCGACCATCCGCCCTCCGAGGCGGTGTTCATATGCAGGAAGAAGACCATGTGGACGACGATCTGGACGACCGCGAAGGCCATGATGACGATGGCCGTGGCCTGCTTGTTGTCGATGACGCCGCTCATGACCAGCCAGAACGGAATGGCGGTCAGGATCACCGACAGGACGAAGCCGATCAGATAGCCTTTGAACGATCCATGCGCGGCTCCGCCATGGGCGTGGCCGTGACTCTCGGCATGATCATGAGCGCTCATCGCAACATTCCCATCAGATAGACGAAGGTGAAGACGCCGATCCAGACGACGTCGAGGAAATGCCAGAACATCGAGAGGCACATCAACCGGCGGCGGTTGGCTTCGGTGAGGCCGAACCGGGCGACCTGCGTCATCAGCGTCACCAGCCAGACGATGCCGAAGGTGACGTGCAGCCCGTGCGTGCCGACCAGCGTGAAGAAGGACGACAGGAAGGCGCTGCGCTGCGGCGTGGCCCCTTCATGGATCATGTGTGCGAATTCGTAGAGCTCGATCGACAGGAAGGCCAGGCCGAACAGGCCGGTCACGGCAAGCCAGGCTTGCGTTGCCGCGACACGCCCCTTGTCCATGGTCAGCATGGCAAAGCCATAGGTGATCGAGGACAAGAGCAGCATGGTGGTGTTGACCGCCACCAGATCAAGATCGAACAGGTCCTTTGGCGCTGGCCCCGCCGCGTAATTGCCGCCGAGCACGCCATAGGCCGCGAACAGCATGGCGAAGATCAGGCAGTCGCTCATCAGATAGAGCCAGAAGCCGAGCATGGTGCTGCTGCCTTCGGCATGCGCATGCTCTTCTTCCAGGTGGAAGACCGGTCCGGTACCGGCCGTGGTTGCACTCGAAGCCATGCTCGAACCCTAGCCCTGGGCGGCGAGGAGCGTCGTCCTCGCCTCCTCCGTCTGCGTGACCTCGGCAGCCGGAATGTGGAAATCGCGGTGATAGTTGAAAGTGTGGCCGATCGCGGTGGCGATCAGGCAGACGAAGCTCAGCGCCGCCAGCCACCAGATGTACCAGATCAGGCCGAAGCCGAGCGCCACGCTGAAAGCGGCCAGGATGACGCCGGTTCCGGTATTGCTCGGCATATGGATCGGCTTGAAGCCCGAGAGCGGCCTGACGTAGCCGGCCTTCTTCATGTCCCACCAGGCGTCGTTGTCGCGCACGACCGGCGTGAAGGCGAAGTTGTAGGCGGGCGGTGGCGAGGACGTCGACCATTCGAGCGTGCGGCCGTCCCAGGGATCGCCGGTCGGATCGGTCAGAGCCTCGCGTTTGCGGATGGAGACGAAGATCTGGATCAGGAAGGCGGCGATGCCGGCAGCGATCAGCACCGCGCCGAAGGCGGCGATGACGAACCATATCTGCAGCGAGGGATCGTCGAAGACACGCATGCGGCGCGTGACACCCATCAGGCCGAGTATGTAGAGCGGCATGAAGGCGAACCAGAAGCCGACCACCCAGCACCAAAAGGACACCTTGCCCCAGAACGGATCGAGCCTGAAGCCGAAGGCCTTGGGCCACCAGTAGGCGATGCCGGCGAACAGGCCGAACAGCACACCGCCGATGATGACGTTGTGGAAATGCGCGATCAGGAACAGGCTGTTGTGCAGCACGAAGTCCGCCGGCGGCACGGCAAGCAACACGCCGGTCATGCCGCCGACGACGAAGGTGAGCATGAAGGCCACCGTCCACATCATCGGCAGTTCGAAGCGGATGCGGCCGCGGTACATCGTGAACAGCCAGTTGAATATCTTCGCTCCCGTCGGGATCGAGATGATCATCGTGGTGATGCCGAAGAAGGAATTGACGCTGGCGCCGGAGCCCATGGTGAAGAAGTGGTGCAGCCAGACCAGATACGACAGGATGGTGATGACCACCGTGGCGTAGACCATCGAGGTGTAGCCGAACAGGCGCTTGCCGGAGAAAGTGGACGTGACCTCGGAAAAGACGCCGAACAGCGGCAGGATGAGGATGTAGACTTCCGGGTGACCCCATATCCAGATGAGGTTCACATACATCATCGGGTTGCCGCCGAAGTCGTTGGTGAAGAAGTTGGTGCCGACATAGCGGTCGAGCGCCAGCAGCGAGAGCACTGCCGTCAGCACCGGGAAGGAGGCCACGATCAGCACGTTGGTGCACAGCGACGTCCAGGTGAAGACAGGCATGCGCATCATCGTCATGCCGGGCGCGCGCATCTTGATGATCGTGCAGATCAGGTTGATGCCCGACAGCGTGGTGCCTACGCCCGCCACCTGCAGCGCCCATATGTAATAATCGACGCCGACATCCGGACTGTAGCCGATGCCGGAGAGCGGCGGATAGGCGAGCCAGCCGGTACGGGCGAATTCGCCGAGGAACAGCGACGCCATGACGAGGATGGCGCCGCCGACCGTCATCCAGAAGCTGAAATTGTTGAGGAACGGGAAGGAGACATCGCGCGCGCCGATCTGTAGCGGCACGACGAAGTTCATCAGGCCGGTGACGAAGGGCATCGCCACGAAGAAGATCATGATCACGCCGTGCGCGGTGAAGATCTGGTCGTAGTGATGCGAATTGAGGTAGCCCTCGGAACCGTTGAAGGCGATGGCCTGCTGCAGGCGCATCATGATGGCGTCGGAGAAGCCGCGCAGCAGCATGACCAGGCCGAGCACCATGTACATGATGCCGATCTTCTTGTGGTCGACGCTGGTGAACCACTCGCGCCACAGATAGGTCCACAGCTTGAAATAGGTGATCGCTGCAAGAAGGGCGATGCCGCCGAGCGCCACCGCGACGAAGGTGGCGACGACGATCGGCTCATGCAGCGGCAGCGAGTCCCAGGTGAGACGGCCGAAAATGAATTTGGTCAGCGTATCGGGCATCGGCTGTCTCTCACAATTCGCGCCGCAGCAGGCCGAGCGACGGCGTGTCCGCCTCGGCGCGACGGCTCTCGGTCCCGGGCCTCAGCAGCCCTGCCCCGCGCAGCGGGGAAAGATTCCTGGCCGGCCAATCCGCCGGCGTGGCATCGCTGGCCGCGCGCGCCGCAGCCGCCTCCTCGGCCGTGCAGATGCTGGCGACATAGGACGGATCGTTGCCGAACACCGCGCCGCGCCGGGCGAGCTTGTCGTATTGCAGCGGCAGCGTGTTGCGCACACCGGCAAGACCGAGACCGCCCCTGGCGTCGATCGACATCATCTCGTTCATGCACATCTTGCCGCGCTCGACGCACAGATTGAGGATAGCGCCATAGAGGTCGGGATCGATGGAGGCATAATGGCGGACCGGCTCGTTCTCGCTCGGCTTTTCGAGTTCGAGATAGTTATCGCGGCTGAGCGCCGCCGACGCGGCCCTGGCCTGCGCCACCCACTGGTCGAAAGCCTGGTCGGACAGGCCGTGGAAGGCAAAGCGCATGCCGGAAAAGCCGGCGCCGCTGTAATTGGCCGAGAAGCCGCTATAGGCGCCCGGCCGGTTGATGACGGCGTGCAGCTTTGTCTCCATCCCCGGCATGGCATAGATCTGCCCGGCAAGGGCCGGAATGTAGAAGGAATTCATCACCGCCGACGAGGTGATACGGAAGTCGATCGGCTGGTTGACCGGCGCCGCCAGCTCGTTGACGGAGGCGATCCCGTAGTCCGGATAGATGAAGAGCCATTTCCAGTCGAGCGCCACGACCTCGACCCGGAGCGGCTTGTGCGCTTCAGTGACCGGCTGGCCGGGCTCGATGCGGTCGATCCGGCGGTAGGGATCGAGCAGATGCGTGCCGAGCCAGGTCAACGCGCCAAGGCAGATGATGATGAGCAGGGGCGCCGCCCAGATCACCAGCTCCAGCTTCGTCGAATGATCCCAGTCGGGAGCATAGGTCGCCGCGGTGTTGGATTGCCGATAGCGCCAGGCGAAAAAGACCGTCAGCGCCATGACCGGCACGATGATGACCAGCATCAGCAAGGTCGAGACCACGAGCAGGTCGCGCTGCTGGGCCGCGACATCGCCGGCGGGCGCAAGCACGACCAGATCGCAGCCGCTCAACAGCCCGGCCAGGGGGAACAGAAGCAAGGCTCCAAATCGTTTCATCAAACGCTGCCCTCGATGGACCGCCGCAACCGTCATGTTGCAGTGCGGTATCGATCAAGGGCTACTGCTCGCGGCGCTGTGGTGACATTGGACAATTTGTCCAATGCCCAGCAGGCATGGCTTTGGCGCAGTGTGCAGTGCACAATGGAACCCTTGGGGAATCCCCGGAAGTAGGTTCCGGACACTTCATTCCACGCGGTGGCGACGGATAAGATGGCTCAAACTTCGACTGCCGAAACGAACAGCGAGCTGATCGGCTCGCATCATGGCCAAGTCAGCGCGGGCGATATCGCGGTCGGCGTGATCGTGGGCAGGACGTCGGAATTCTTCGACTTCTTCGTCTATGCGATCGCCTCCGTCATCGTGTTTCCCAAGCTGGTGTTTCCGACGCACGACCCGCTCGTCGGCACGCTCTATTCCTTTTGCATCTTCGCGCTGGCCTTCGTCGCGCGCCCCTTCGGCTCCGTGCTGTTCATGGCCATCGATCGCGCCTATGGCCGCGGCGCGAAACTGACGATCGCGCTGTTCCTGCTCGGCACGTCGACCGTCGCCATGGCGTTTCTGCCGGCCTATGGCGACATCGGAGCGGTCGCGGTGTGGCTTTTGGCGCTTGCCCGCATCGGCCAGGGGCTGGCGCTCGGCGGAACCTGGGATGGACTGCCCTCGCTGCTGGCGCTGAACGCGCCGCAGAACCGACGCGGCTTCTATGCCATGATCCCGCAGCTGGGCGCGCCGATCGGCCTGATCGTGGCAAGCTCCCTGTTCGCCTTCTTCGTCGCCAACCTGTCGGCCGACGACTTCTTCTCCTGGGGCTGGCGCTATCCTTTCTTCGTCGCCTTCGCCATCAATGTCGTGGCCCTGTTCGCCAGGCTGCGCATCGTCGTCACGCCCGAATTCTCGAAATTGTACGAGAGCGGGGACCTGCAGCCGACGCGCATCAGGGACACGATCCGGGCCGAGGGCCACAACGTCGTCATCGGCGCCTTCGCGCCGCTGGCGAGTTTCGCCCTCTTCCACATGGTCACGGTGTTTCCGCTTTCCTGGGTGTTCCTGTTCACCAATGAGGGGCCGGCACGCTTCCTGATGATCGAGGCGGTGAGCGCGCTGTTCGGCATCGCGGCCATCGTCGCCTCCGGGCCACTGGCCGATCGCATCGGACGCCGTGCGCTGCTCGGCGGTTCGGCGATCGCCATCGCGACCTTCAGCGGCTTTGCCCCACAGCTCCTCGACGGCGGCGCCGTCGGCGAGGCGCTGTTCATGGTGCTGGGCTTCATCCTGCTGGGGCTGAGCTTCGGGCAGTCGTCGGGCGTCGTCGCCTCGAGCTTTTCGCGGCAGTATCGCTACACCGGCTCGGCGATCACCTCGGATCTGGCGTGGATGTTCGGCGCCGGCTTCGCGCCGCTCGCCGCCCTGCTGCTGGCCGGCAATTTCGGCCTCATCGCCGCCGGCGCCTATCTGCTGTCGGGTGCTGCCTGCACATTGCTGGCCCTGTGGATCGACGGGCGCCGTCCGGCCGCGGACCGTCAGCCCGACTAGTCCCGTTTCGGGATCTGGGTATCCTCGAGCAGAAGCGTCGGCGCCATGGCGACGCAATAGAGCGCCGCCACCAGATGAACATCACGTTGAAACCACTGGAATAATGGCGAGCACCACGCCGTGGTGCCGATGGCCAGCAACAAGCCGTCCATAATGCGACGTCTCTTCCCTTAAACCGACTGCGCATGGCGGATGCCAGGGGACCGAGGACCGACGACGGCGCGAACACCGCCGAACTGTAGTCCTGGTATTTGGCGCGGTCGCGGCCCGAACAGTTCACCGATCATGAAAGGCCGAGAGACCATCAGGCCGCCGCCGCCGATGCCTTGCGATAGAGCCGTTGGAAAGTTGCCCTGCCGGCCTCGGCTAATGCCAAGTGCGGCGCCCGACACGATGAAATTCTTCGCCGCCTTTCCATGCCGGCGATTCAGCGCGATGGAGCGCGATGGAGCGCGATGGAGCGCATCAACCGAAAAGATCCGTCTAACACTCACTGAGCTTGCTCAGTGTTCTTTTCTCCTCAGAAAAATAAGTCTGTGGATATTGGCTTTGCAACCAGAGCGCGCCGTATCCGCCAAATGAAAGGTGAGCAACGATAAGCAACTTGGCTCGGGGGACTCATGAAACGGTTGCTTGTTGGCGCGGCAGTGCTTGCCGCGAGTGTCGTCGGCGCGGATATTTCTTCCGTCTCTTATATTAGCCAAAGTGCAGGAATGGCAGCACTTGCGCAGGAGAGCAAAAGCTCTTCCGCGGCTGCCGGAAATGCTGCCGCCGGTTACGGCAATGGCGGGGCGGCGCTGGGCGCCGGCGGACAGGCCGCGGGCAGCCCCTCGAGTTCGCCGTCGGCGCAATCAACCGGAGATGGTTCATCGGGAACCGGCAGCCCGGATGCCGCGGCCAAGGTCGGCGTCAAACCGGCCGATGCCAAGGCCGAGGACGGCACCAGCACCACGGATGGCACCAAGGGCGCCGACGGCAAGACGACCGCGACGAAGGCAGCCGGCAAGGCGACCAAGGCCAACGATAGCGAGGCCGCACCCGAGGAGCCGACGGCGCAGGCTGTGGCGGCCGCGACCACGACGACCGACAGCGGCGATCCAGAAGCCATCGGCACGCCGAAGGTGGATCTGCCAAAGGCCGCCGGCAACGGCAATCTCGGCTACTCCATCGCCATCGATGCGCCGGCGTTCCATGGCATCGAGCCGCGGATCGCGCTGAACTACAATTCCTCGCGCAAGACCAAGCTCGGCGGGTTATACCAAGGCTGGCTCGGCTATGCCTGGGGCCTCGACGGCTTCGACGTCATCGAACGGGCGAGCCCCGGCTATGGCATGCCGGCCTATGACGCCAACGACATCTATCTGCTTGACGGCCAGGCGATGGTGACCTGCGTCGCCGGCATGGTCTCGCCGTCCTGTTCGACCGGCGGCACGCATGCGACCGAGAATGAGAGCTATCGCCGCATCGCGCTGAACAGCGCCACCAATGAATGGAAGGTGACGGACAGGGACGGCACGGTCTCGATCTTCCGCTCGGTGGCGGCGGTTGCCGGCATCACCGTTTCCCCGACCAATCCGGATGGGCACGGCGGCACCGTTCCTAACCCAGCCTATGACCTTGCCTATAACTACCGCTGGCTGCTGACCTCGGTCACCGACACCAACGGCAACAGTGTCGCCTACAGCTATTATTGCCCGGCAAATCTGGTCTGTTATCCGCAAGGCATCAGCTACAACCGTACGGCGATCGGCTTCCAGTTGGAGACGCGGCCCGACACGATCCTGATGGGCAACGGCCGCGACATCTCCGAGACCAATCTGCGTATCAAATCGATCACCATCTGGGTCAACAATGTCGTGCGCGGCGCCTACAAACTGACCTATGATCAGGCGCCGTTCTCCAACACCTCGCGGCTCACCAAGGTCACCCGTTACGGCACCGATGCGACCTTCGCCTCAGACGGCACCATCACCGGCGGCACCGCGAAGGTCATCGCCCAGATGACGTATCAGAATACGGATGGGGTGTATTCGACTGTCAATACATCGGCGTTGAAATCCCAGCCGTACGTCGACGGAGGCGGGGCCCTACAGGTTGGCGATCTAGATTTTGACGGTCGGGATGAATTATTCGGCGATTTTCTAAAAACAACTTACAACGGTGGCGGCCACAACGGTTCTCCAAGTACTACCTTTTCCAGAACAAAGAAACTGATAAAATTCTTACAAAATGGAACTCCAAGCCCTGTAATTTCATTCTCACTCGGAGGAAATACGAT
>NZ_PNOT02000002.1 GCF_002879535.1 Mesorhizobium intechi | reverse complement strand
AGTCGGAACAGCGGCAAGTCTGCGCGTCGAACAGCCGGCAGCCGACACTGGTCCAATAGATCTCGCCGGTATCCTCGTCCTCGAGCTTCGACAGGCAGCATTTGCCGCAGCCATCGCACAGCGATTCCCACTCGGCCGGGCTCATCTGCTCCAGCGTCTTTGTTTTCCAGAACGGCGTTTCCATTTTGGGGATGTGGCCCCGGCCGCCGCCGAGGTCAAGCGCGACAGCGGTTGAAATGCGGCCGCAACCCGGCCGAATGACACGAAGTTGCCTTCAAAAGGCCGGCCAATCGCCCTGTACGGTGTCTATCCCCACCGAACTGGAACCAATCGGGCCAAGATCGGTTTCGGCAAGGATGGGACCCCACAAGGAGAGTTTTCGATGAAACGCCAACCCTGGATTCTGGCAGGCAGCGCACTTGGCCTGTTGATGGCATCCGCGCCTTTGAGCGCGTTCCCGCTTCAGGGAAGTGCCTCGTTCAGCCCCATGCAAGGCGGTGGAACGCCGCTGATCCTGGCACAGGCCGCACCCGCGGACGAGGCACAGCCGACCGACCAAGAGCAGCCGCGCAAGAAGAAGCGCGATCAGCAGGCCCAACAGGCGCCGGCCGAGCAGGCAGCCCCGGCCGCCGAACAACCTGCTCCACCCGCCGGGGAGCAGCAGCCGCGCAAGAAGAAGCACGAGCAGCAGCAACAGGCCGAGCAGGCGCCGGCCGAACAGGCGGCACCCGCCGAAGACCAGCAGCCGCGCAGGAAGAAGCGTGACCAGCAGCAGCAGACCGAGCAGGCGCCGGCCGAACAGGCGGCACCAGCCGAAGACCAGCAGCCGCGCAAGAAGAAGCGTGACCAGCAGCAACAGCAGACCGAACAGGCGCCGGCCGAACAGGCGGCACCAGCCGGAGACCAGCAGCCGCGCAAGAAGAAGCGTGACCAGCAGCAACAGCAGACCGAGCAGGCGCCGGCCGACGCGGCCGCTCCGGCAACCGAAGAGCAACAGCCGCGCAAGAAGAAGCGCGACCAGCAGCAGCAGACCGAGCAGGCGCCTGTCGAAAAGGCTCCGGCCGGTGAGACACAGCCCGCCAACGACAACCAGCCGGTCAAGCCCGGCAGGAAACACAAGCAGGATCAGCAGAAGCAGGCGCCTGCTGCCCCGGCGGTGACGCCGGAAGCCGCTCCTACGCCGAAAGAAGCTCCGGCCGGCGAAGCAGTGGCGCCGAAGGTTGCCCCGGCCCCTGCCGGCGAACAGCCGGTCCAGGGCGAGCAGCCCCAGGACAAGACGAACGAGCAGCCCCAGGACAAGACGAAGAAGCATGGCAGGAAGCCGGCGGGCGAACAGCCCGCGGTTGGCGAGCAGCCGGCGACAGGCGAACAGCCGCAGACCAGCAAGCAGCCCGTGACGGGTGAMCAMCCGGCCAAKGGCGTGAAGCCGGCAACCGGCGAACAGCCCGCCAATGGCAACACGGCCGCGCCCGCCCAGGGCGAAAACCCCGTACAGGGCGAAGCGCCTGCCGACAAGAACGCCGCGCCCATCCTCGACAGCCAGAAGGATGCCCAGCGCAAGGGCGGCGGCCGCAAGCGTGGCGACCAGAACGGCCAGCAGAATGGCGAACAGCAGAATGGTGGCCAGAACGCCCAGCAAGGCGGCGACCAGGGCCAGAAGCCGGTGGTCGCTCCTGTCGACCAGGGTCCGCCTCCGGCCGACGACAAGGCAGCCCAGCAGGAGATCAAGCCTGAACAACTCGTCCCAGTGACGGAAGAGAAGGGCAAGCGCCTCGACCGGGCGCCCGACGAGAACATCCGCGACCGCCGTCGTCCCAAGGGCGTCGACGTGCTCAAGGAGATCGGCGACCGCGTCATCATCCAGCTCGGCGGCCAGACGATCGTGCAGAGCAATGAGGGCTCGCGGATGCACCGGGGCGCCAAGGACGTCTATTACGAGGATCTGTCGCAGGGCCGTACACGCGAGACGGTCCAGCGCGACAATGGCGTCCAGATCGTCACCATCCGCAACCGCTACGGCGATGTCATCCAGCGTTCGCGCATCACGCCGGATGGGCGCGAATATGTGCTGAGCTATGTCGACGATCGGAACTATCAGGATGAGGGCGACTGGCGCGATCCCGGCGATGATCTGCCGCCGATGCGGCTGACCATTCCGCGCCGTGATTACATCCTGGATTCGGAGGATGTGCAAAGTCCCGACGACTACTACACCTTCCTCGACCAGCCGCCGGTGGAGAGGGTCCAGCGTCTCTATTCGATCGACGAGGTCAAGCGTTCGGCCCGCGTGCGCGACATTACACGCCGCGTCGATCTCGACACGCTGAACTTCGAATTCGGCTCCTCCTCGATCTCCGACACCGAGGTGCAGAAGCTCGAGGGCGTCGCTAGCGCCATGGAGAAACTCCTGAAGAAGAACCCGGCCGAGACCTTCCTGATCGAGGGCCACACGGACGCCGTCGGCACGCCGGAAGCCAACCTTGCTCTATCGGACCGCCGCGCCGAAGCGGTTGCCGAAGCGCTGACCAATGCCTTCGGCATCCCGCCGGAGAACCTGACGACGCAGGGATATGGCGAGGAGTACCTGAAGGTAAACACCTCGGCGCCCAACCGCGAGAACCGGCGCGTCGCTATCCGCCGCATCACCTCGCTGGTGGCACCGGTCGCCAGCAACAATTAGGTCATGATTTCAGAACCATGACCTGGTTTGTGAACTCGAGGCGAGAAGCTCCCATCCCCGGCTCGACCGGGGATGGGAACGCGTCGAATCCCGACCCCGGGCTCAACAGGATTTGTACCGGCATCGGCATCGGCTCATTGAATCACGGGCTCGCCGACCCCAGATTCAGGGCTGGGCGTTCCCTGCCCCGTCCCGACTCCAGCGGGACGCATTGAGCCCCGCCGGCCCTCTCCGGCGGGGTTTTTTGCTTTGGATCCATCTTGCAAAGAGCGACGACCTGGTCGAGTACGGCCCGACCATCGACAAGCGAACAACCGGAACCATTCATGAAGCGTCTCGAACTCGCCATCGAATCGATCATCCTCGCCTCGCGCTGGCTGCTGGTCGCCTTCTATATCGGGCTCGGCCTGGCGCTGGCCGTCTACGCGCTGTCCTTCGGCAAGAAGCTCTACGAATTCATCACCACGGTGTTCCTGCTCGGCGACACCGACACCATCCTGAAGATGCTTGGCCTGATCGATGCCGCCCTGGTCGCTTCGCTGGTGGTGATGGTCATCATCTCGGGTTACGAGAACTTCGTCAGCCGCTTCGACGACCAGGACGGTGGCGGCGTGCATTGGCTGGGCACGATCGATGTCGGCTCGCTGAAGGTCAAGGTCGCCTCGACCATCGTCGCCATCTCCTCCATTCACCTGCTGCAGGTCTTCCTCAACTCGTCCTCCTATTCGACCGACCAGCTGATGTGGCTGACCATCATCCACCTCGCCTTCGTCGTCTCGGCGCTGATGCTGGCCTATATCGACCGGCTGATGGGCCTGAGCAAAGGCAAGAAGGACGAGGCGTAGGGCAACTTCCCTTCTCCCCATTGCCATGACGGCAGGCGAGAAGCGGTCCGCACTGCGAACGCCAATTGCCCGGCTTTTCCTGCACGAACGCCGGCGGGCGGATGAAGGCAGCGCTGGATCGGCGTCAGTAGATGCTCTTGATCTTGCTTTCCGTGCGGGCAAACACCTCGTCCGGCACAAAAAAGTCGCCCGCCAACGGTCCCGTCGCGCCGGGCGCATAGATCGAAAAGTCGCTGACGCCCTCGGCGCGCAGCACCTCTTCGTCGATGTAGAAATTGCCTGAAGTCTCACGCGAGGGCCGCATGAAGATGGCATGCGCGGCGTCGGCCATGATGTCGGGCGAACGGCTCATCGCCGCGACCGTCGCACCGCCGAGCAGGTTGCGCACCGCCGCCGTGTCGATGGTCGAGATCGGCCACAGCGAATTGACCGCGATGCCGTCCTTGGCGAACTCCGCACTCATCCCCAGTGTGCACATCGACATGCCAAACTTGGCCATGGTGTAGGCGACATGGTTCTTGAACCACTTGGCCTTCATGTCGAGCGGCGGCGCCAGATTCAGGATGTGAGGGTTATCGGCTAACTTCAGGTGCGGAATGCACATTTTGGAGACCAGGAAGGTGCCGCGCGTGTTGATCTGATGCATGAGGTCGTAGCGCTTCATGTCGGTCTCCAGCGTGCCGGTGAGCTGGATGGCGCTGGCATTGTTGACGCAGATATCGATGCCGCCGAATGTCTCCACCGTCTTTGCAACCGCCTCGGCCACCTGCGCCTCCTCGCGGATGTCGCACAGCACAGGCAGCGCCTTGCCGCCGGCCTCCTCGATCTCCTGCGCCGCGCTGTAGATCGTGCCGGGCAGTTTCGGATGCGGCTCGGCGGTCTTGGCGGCGATCGTCACATTGGCGCCGTCGCGCGCCGCCCGCAGCGCGATCGCCAGCCCGATGCCGCGCGACCCGCCGGAGATGAACAGCGTCTTTCCCTTGAGTGACATTCCTTGCGCCTCCCTTGCAACATGGCAGGCGCGAACCTTTGCGCGGTGGGCGATCACAGTGCAAGGCCAGAGATGCCGGATGTGGATTACGCAGCGGAGGCTAAACCAGCACCAGCCCCTGCCGCATCGCAATCGCGATCGCATCGGTGCGGTTGGCCGCCCCCAGCTTGATCAGGATCGCGGCGACGTGGAATTTCGCCGTGTGCACGGAAATGTTGAGCCGCCGCGCGATCACCTTGTTGGGCGCGCCTTCGGCCAGCAATGCCAGCACTTCGGCCTCGCGCGGCGACAGCGCTGGCCGGGCGGCATGCTCGTCGAGGACGTCATCCTCGAACGGCTCGCTTTCGCCCGCATGGAAATCCTCGTGGTGTCCGCTTCTGCCCTCCCCCGTGACGCGATAGCCGGCAGCAACCAGCCGCGCCGCCGCGGCGATCAGCAGATCGTCGGCGCCCGCGGGCATGACCGCAAACACCTCACCGGCGGGCCGCCCGCCGCCGGCGCGCCCTGAAAGCAGCACGCGCGGTGTGGAGGCCGGCACGGCATCTCCGCTCCTGTCATCGACGATGGCGACATCGGCCCTGCCGCCGCCGGCCACCACCGGCAGCAGGTCATCGCTGGCGGCAAGCGTGGCGGCCAGGCGCTCGGCGCGCGCGGCATCGCCAAGCGCAATCAGCACCACCAGTTGCCGCGAAGCGGCACTGTTGCTCACGATCCGGTCGCCGGCGAGCGTTTCCATCAATCCTCTCAGCTCAGCGGCTTTTCGCCGATGGTCAACGTGACGTCGCGCTGTTCACCGCCACGCACCACGCCAAGCGTCACGGAAGCACCGGCGCTGTCAGGGCCGAGCCGACGGATCAGGTCGCGTGGGCCATGCACGGCCTCGCCGTTCCACGCCACGATGATGTCGCCAAGCGACAGGCCGGCGGCCTTGGCCGGACCGGCGTCGTCGAGGCTCATCACCATCGCGCCATGGGCGTCGCGGTCGCGCACCGGATGGAGGCCGGCGCCGAGATAGCCGCGCGCGACATGGCCCTTTTCACGCAATGTCGCCACTGCCCGCCCGATCGTCTCATAGGGCATGACCAGCGCACGGCCGCGCGGCCCGAACAACAGCATGCCGATCAGCGCGCCCTTGGCGTCCAGCACCGGGCCGCCCTCGAAGCGGCCGCCGGCGCCGACAGCCAGATGGATGCGCCTGTCGATCGTGCCGCCGCGCATCGAGCGCCAGGCCGGCCCGACTTCGCCGACCGAGCCGGACACCGCCAGCGCCGACCCCTGGCTGTTGCCGATGGCGATTGCGATGTTGCCCGGCCGAACGGCATCGGCCCTGGCGAGGACAGGCAGGCCGGCCGCATCCGCGGGCTTCAACAAGGCAACGCCCGTCGACGGATCGCGGCCGACCAGTTCGGCCTTCACCGTCCCGCCGGAGGCCAGCGTCAGTTCGATCTCCTCGCCGGCCTCGACAGCCTCCTCGGCGGTGACGAAATAGCCCTCGCTCCAGTGGAAGGCGCTTGCCGTGCGATGGTGGTGGGTGGCGAAGCTCGCCATTGCTGGCGCCGCCTTGGCGGCAAGGTCGGCAACGGCTTGCGAAAATGCATTCAGATTGAAATCACTCATGGCTGTCTCCTGGGGTTCGTCATGTCCCAGATATCGCCCGACGGCGCCCCTGGAGGTACTCGCCTGACGGCTAGTTGGCGGTTTGACTGGCCATCTGGTCAGGTCGCGGCGGTTCCAGCCGCTCCGCACATATAGTCACGATCAAGCCTGAAAACACGGAGCCCATCGATGGCCCTCGCTGCCGCCAAATTCCAATCCGACGATACGCTTCTCGACGCCTATTCGACCACCGTCGCCGACGCGGTCGACCGCATCGGTCCGGCCGTCTGCCGCATCGAGCGCGTCGGCGGCCAGGGCGGCCATGGTTCCGGCTTCGTCATCGCGCCGGACGGGCTGGTCGTCACCAATTTCCACGTCGTCGGCGATGCCAGGACGGTGCGCGTGTCGATGCCCGACGGCGCGTCAAGCGAGGGCCGCGTGCTTGGCCGCGATCCCGACACCGACATCGCGCTGGTGCGCGCCGATGGCAGTTTCACGGACGTCGCGCCGCTCGGCGATTCCAAGCGGCTGCGGCGCGGCCAGATCGCCATTGCCATCGGCAATCCGCTCGGCTTCGAATGGACGGTCACATCGGGTGTCGTCTCGGCGCTCGGTCGCTCGATGCGCGCTTCGACCGGCCGGCTGATCGACGACGTCATCCAGACCGATGCCGCGCTCAATCCCGGCAATTCGGGCGGCCCGCTGGTGTCGTCGGCCGGCGAGGTCATCGGCGTCAACACTGCCATGATCCACGGCGCGCAAGGCATTGCCTTCGCGGTCGCCTCCAACACCGCCAATTTCGTCATCTCCGAGATCATCCGCTTCGGCCGCGTGCGCCGCGCCTTTATCGGCATCTCCGCCGACACCACCAATTTGCCGCGCCGCGCGGCGCTGTTGTCGCAAGTGTCGACCAGCACGGCCGTGCGGCTGCGCAGCGTTGAGAAGAACGGCCCGGCGGCCAAGGCGGGTTTCAGGGAAGGCGACATCATAGCGGCAATCGACGGGCGTCCGGTCACCGGCGTCGACGACCTCGTGCGCATGCTCGACGCCGAGCGCATCGGCCGCGAGACGCTGTGCACGGTGGTGCGCCGCACCGGGGTCAGCCAGGTTGCGGTAACGCCGGTGGCAAGGGCGGGCTGAGGCTCAAACCCCTGCGGCGCCCTGGGCATATTGCGCCAGGAACGCCTCGCTGGGCGGGATCGGCTTGATGACATCGATCAACACGCCGTTGGGATCGCGTGTGATGAAATGGCGCTGGCCGAAGGGCTCGTCGCGCAGCGTTCGCAGGATCGGCAGGCCGGCGGCGCGGATCCGTTCATAGACCGCGTCGGGGTCGCGGACCTCGAAATTGATCAGCAGGCCCGAGGTGCGCCCCCGCCCCTCTTGCGGGATCGTCTCGTGGTCGCCCTGGACGATGCCGAGATTGACGCGTTTGTTGTCCACCGATTGCAGATGCACATACCAGTCGCTTTCGAACAGCGGCTGGAAGCCGAAATGCTGGACGTAGAAGGCCGCCGTCCCGGCGACGTCGCCCGTCATCAGCACCGGATAATAGCTCGTGGTCTTCATCTTTCTTTCTCCCTGGACATCACATACAGTCTGTATGTAGATGGAACTAACATACAGGCTGCATGTATGCAACAAGAATCCGCGCGCCGTTCCAACCGCGACCGCACCGAGGCGACGCGCGCCGATTTGATCGCGGCGGCGCGAAAACTGTTCACGGAAAAGTCCTATGCCGAGACCGGCACGCCCGAGATCGTCACCGCGGCCGGCGTCACGCGCGGCGCGCTCTACCATCACTTCGCCGACAAACAGGCGCTGTTCGCCGCCGTGGTCGAGCAGGAGGCACAGGCGGTGGCGCAAGAGATCGAGCGGGCTTCGCCATCCTCGCTCGAGGCCCGCGATGCGCTCATCGCTGGATCCGACGCCTATCTCGACGCCATGCGC
>NZ_PNOT02000278.1 GCF_002879535.1 Mesorhizobium intechi | reverse complement strand
ACGCTGGAGCGCAAGGGCAAGGTCTCCGCCGCCCAGATCGCCACCCGCAAGAAGACCATCTATGCCCGTTCGCTGAACCAGGACGCCTATATGCGGGCACTGGAGCGGTCGGAACTGGTATTCGGCATCGGCCCTGCCGGTACCGGCAAGACCTATCTGGCGGTGGCGCATGCGGCGATGCTGCTCGAGCGGGGCATGGTCGAGCGCATCATTCTGTCGCGGCCGGCCGTCGAGGCCGGCGAACGGCTGGGCTTCCTGCCGGGCGACATGAAGGAAAAGGTCGATCCCTATCTGCGGCCGCTCTATGACGCGCTCTACGACATGATGCCGGCCGACAAGGTCGAGCGCGCCATTGCCGCCGAAGTCATCGAAATCGCGCCGCTCGCCTTCATGCGCGGCCGTACGCTGGCGCATGCCGCGGTCATTCTCGACGAGGCGCAGAACACCACGCCGATGCAGATGAAGATGTTCCTGACCCGCCTCGGCGAGAATTCGCGCATGATCGTCACTGGCGATCCCACCCAGATCGACCTTCCCCCGAGCACCAAATCGGGCCTAGTCGAAGCCTTGCGTGTCCTCGATGGCGTGGCCGGCGCGGTCACCGTGCGTTTCAATGATATCGACGTCGTTCGCCATCCGCTGGTGGCGGAAATCGTCAGGGCCTATGACCGCGACGCCAAGCTGGCGCGAGGCCTCGGCGCCGAGAATTGATTTTTTGACGATGCGGCTTCATGCCTGAGGACAATTCATCCGGCGACGGGGAGCCTCCCGTCGACATCGATATATCGGTCGAAGCGGGTGATTGGCCCGATGAGGCAAGCCTGACACGGCTGGTCGATCGTGCGGTTGGCGCTGTTTTCGCCGAGACCGGCGTGACGGGCCGTTCCGAACTCAGCGTCGTTTTTTCCGACGACACCCATATACGTACGCTCAATGCCGAATGGCGGGGTAAGGACAAACCCACCAACGTCTTGTCTTTCCCGGCGTTTCCGTTTGTACAAGGCGGCCCGCTGCCGCCGATGCTGGGCGATATCGTGCTCGCCGCCGAGACGGTTTCTCGCGAGGCGGCACTGGACGACAAGCCAGTCCAGAACCATATCACCCATCTCGTCATCCATGGCCTGCTGCATTTGCTTGGCCATGACCACGAGACCGACGCCGAGGCCGAGGAGATGGAGGCCATCGAACGCGCAGCGCTCGCAAAGCTTGCCATTCCCGATCCCTACGCGTAACTACATCTGACAATTGACCGGACGACGATGAACGACAAACCAGAGACTGCCGCCCGCCCAGACGCCGGCAGTGCGCCCAACGCTTCCGATACGTCGGAAGAAGGATCAAGTCCGAGTACCGATACCGGCAGTGCAGCCAGCGAGCCTTCGCCTGCCGGACCCTCTCTGTTCGACCGTGTATTGGGTCTTTTCAGGCAACGCAACGGCACCAGCCTGCGCGAGGAAATCGCCGGCGCTCTGGCCGAGACGGCGAGCGATGCCGGCGCCTTCTCGCCCGGCGAGCGCGCCATGCTCAACAATATCCTGCGGCTGCGCGAAGTGCGCGTCGAGGATGTCATGGTGCCGCGCGCCGATATCGAGGCGGTCGAGATCACCACGACGCTCGGCGATCTCCTGGGCACGTTCGAACAATCCGGCCATTCCCGCATGCCGGTCTATTCCGAGACGCTCGACGACCCGCGAGGCATGGTCCATATCCGCGACGTACTGGCCCACATCACCAAGCTCGCGCGCGTCAAGAAGGGCCGCACGACCAGGAAGACGCCGGTCGCCACCCAGCTGGATCTCGCTCAGGTCGACCTTGCGCGCACCATCGGCGAGCTCAATCTGATCCGCCAGGTCCTTTTCGTGCCGCCCTCGATGCTTGCTTCCGACCTTATGGGCCGCATGCAGACGACGCGCACGCAGATGGCGCTGGTCATCGACGAGTATGGCGGCACGGACGGGCTTGTCTCGCTCGAGGACATTGTCGAAATGGTCGTCGGCGACATCGAGGACGAGCATGACGACGACGAACCGATGATCACCCAGGCCGGTGACGGTGTCTTCATCGTCGATGGCAAGGCCGAGATCGACGAGGTTGCCAAAATGATCGGCGGGGATTTCGCCGCCGGAGAACATGGCGAGTACGTAGACACGATCGGCGGCATGATCTTCAACACGCTTGGCCGCGTGCCGGCGCGCGGCGAGGTGGTGCAGGCCATTCCGGGCTTCGAGTTCCATGTCCTCGATGCCGATCCGCGCCGCGTCAAGCGCGTGCGCATCGTGCAAAGCCAGAAGGGCGAGCGCCGTCGCCGTGCCACGGCCCGCACCGAACAGGCCTGAGCCTCCGTTCGCCAATGACGATCGATGACCCGTTCAAACATTCAAGTCTGGGGTCCGGTGTCTTCTACAGGGATCCGCGCGCCGCGCTGACGTGGCTCGAAGCGGCCTTCGGCTTCGAGCGCAGCATGGTGGTGAGCGATGCCGACGAAAACCTGGTCCATGCCGAGATGCGGTTCGGCGACTGCTATATCATCGTCGATTCCGAATGGAGCGACTACGTCGCGAGCCCGGCTTCGGTCGGGGGCAAGAACACACAGTCGGTCTATGTCAGGCTGAAGGGTGGCCTGGACGTGCATTGCGAGCAGGCGCGGGCGGCCGGCGCTCACATAATCCAGGAACCGACGGACCAGTTTTATGGCGAACGCCAATATCGGGCCCGCGATCCCGAGGGCCATGTCTGGACCTTCACCCAGCCCATCCGTTGCGTTTCCCGCGAAGAGGCCGGGCGATTGAGCGGTTTGCGCATCGACGGCTGGCACCGGTAAAGCATGTCGCCCAAAAGACGTCGGTTTGGAGTGCGGGCCGCGGCCTGATAAATCTTGCATCCTGATTCGCGCGACTCGGAAGTATGCATGGAGCGCCTGGCCGGCCGGATAATTCTGCTTTGGGGTTGGCGGCGTGCGCTCGTGGCCTTTCTTGCCGGGGCGCTGGCGGTGCTCGGCCAAGCGCCCTATGATTTCTTCGCCGCTTGCTTCATCTCGTTTCCGCTGCTGGTCTGGCTGCTCGACGGTGCGACCGGCGAAGCTTCAGGCAGCCTTTTCAGACGCTTGCGGCCGGCCTTCGCCGTCGGCTGGTGGTTCGGCTTCGGCTATTTCCTCGCGGGTCTCTGGTGGATCGGCTCGGCGTTGCTGGTCGAGGCCGACGACTTCGCCTGGGCACTTCCCTTCGCCGTGGTCGGCATTCCCTTCGCACTCGCCTTCTTCTACGGCTTCGCGACGATGGTCGCCCGGCTTCTGTGGAGCAGCGATATCGGCCGCATCGCCGCGCTTGCCTTCGGCTTCGGGCTGATGGAGTGGCTGCGCGGCTTCCTGTTCACCGGTTTCCCCTGGAATGCCATAGGCTACGCGGCAATGCCGGTGCCGCTCCTCATGCAGAGCGTGTCGGTAACGGGCATGATCGGCATGAACGCGCTTGCCGTGTTTCTCTTTTCATTACCGGCGCTGCTGGCGGCACGCCGGCATCTGCGCCTGGGCGCGGCGCTATTCGTCCTGGTTGCAGCAGCCCATGTCGGTTTCGGCTATGTCAGGCTTGCCGCTCCGGAAAAACCGGCCGAGCGCAGCCTCGACGTCCGCATTGTCCAGCCGGCGGTCGACCTCAGTGAAAAATGGAATGCCTCGGTGCGCGACCGCATCTTCGCCACCTTGCTCGGCCTGTCCGCCAAGGCGCCGGATCCCGGTCACGGCAAGCCACAACTCATCCTTTGGCCGGAAACCTCGGTGCCGTTCCTCTTCACCGAGCGCCCCGACGCGTTGACGGCGCTGGGCGACATGCTGGCCGATGGCCAGATGCTGATCGCCGGCGTCGTTCGCGAGGAAGGCGGCTCGGCGGCCAGCACCGACAGCCGCTATTACAATTCCGTGGTGGCGATCAACGACAGGGGCGAAATCGTCGATGCCGTCGACAAGGTTCATCTGGTGCCGTTCGGCGAGTATCTGCCTTTCGCCGACCTGCTCAACCGTTTCGGCATCGCGCAGCTTGTCGCCGGACCGGTGACGTTCGCCGCCGGCAACGAGCGCCACGCCATCGCATTGCCGGGCGGCATCCGTGCCCTGCCTTTTATCTGTTACGAGGTGATATTTCCTGATCTCGTGGCGGTTGACGCTACGTCAGCGCAGCTTATTGTGAACGTTACCAATGATGCCTGGTTTGGGGACACACCGGGACCGTATCAGCATTTCAGGCAGGCCCAGATTCGCGCGGTGGAGAACGGATTGCCCTTGCTGCGTGCTGCCAACAACGGCATCTCGGCCGTCGTCGATCCACATGGACGCATCGTCGATGCACTGGCCATCGACGCGCGCGGAGCCATCGATGTGAAAGTGCCGATTGGCGGACAGACGGTCATTTCCTCGGGCCAGCGACGCATTAACGGAATGCTGATCATGTTGCTGTTTGCGCTGGGGGGAGCGCTGTTGAGCGTAAGGCAAAGGCTACGGGTGAATTGACAGTCGACACATTAGAAACTCATACTGTATCGCCTGAAAATTTCTCGAAGTCGGTGGATCGGTCTGTTGGGGCAGTCGCCTCCGGCTTTTTTTGGGCGGGAAAAAATCACAAAGCCGAAAAAATTCGGCGAGGAAAAAATGACAGAAGAAAACAAGAAGAAACCCAATCCCATAGACATTCACGTTGGAAGCCGCATCCGGCTTCGCCGCAACATGCTCGGAATGAGTCAGGAAAAGCTGGGCGAAAATCTCGGCATCACATTTCAACAGATCCAGAAATATGAAAAGGGCACCAACCGCGTCGGCGCCAGCCGGCTGCAGGCGATAGCCTCGATACTCGGCGTGCCCGTCGCCTTCTTCTTCGAGGATGCGCCGGGCCAGGAGGCGGCGGCCGGCCGCGGCTTTTCCGAGGACGCGTCGATGGCTTTCGCCGTCGAATTCTGCGGCAGTCCCGAGGGCCTTCAGCTCAACCGGGCCTTCGTCAAGATCGCCGATGTCAAGGTGCGCCGCAGGATCATCGACCTGGTGAAGTCGCTCGCCGCCGAAGATTCCGACTGACCCTCGATGCGCCTCGAACCGGCGGCATTCGCCGCCGGTGGCACAAGATATCGACATCGACAGTCGTGCCAGAATGGCTGCAACGCTTGACGAGCGACGCTCTGCCCCGCTAACACGTGGCGCGCCAAAATCGGCAGCCTGCCGATCGTTTTTCAAGAGGGGACACCCGTGACGCGGCAGAACTACTTCTTTACCTCGGAATCCGTTGCCGAGGGCCATCCCGATAAAGTCTGTGACCGGATCTCCGACGAGATTGTCGATCTGGTCTACCGTGAGGCCAAGAAGACCGGCATGGACCCATGGAAAGTCCGTGTCGCCTGCGAGACGCTCGCGACCACCAACCGCGTCGTCATCGCCGGCGAAGTGCGCGTCCCCGAGACGCTGCTGAAGAAGGACAAGGCCGGCAACATCCTCAAGGACGCCGCGGGCCACCCGGTGGTGAATCCGGCAAAATTCAAATCCGTCGCCCGCAAGGCGATCCGCGAGATCGGCTACGAGCAGGCCGGTTTCCACTGGAAGACGGCCAAGATCGAGGTTCTCCTGCACGGCCAGTCGCCCGATATCGGCCAGGGCGTCGACAACGCCGCCGACCGCCAGGGCGAGGAAGGTGCGGGCGATCAGGGCATCATGTTCGGCTATGCCTGCCGCGAGACGCCGGACCTGATGCCGGCGCCGATCTACTACAGCCACAAGATCCTTGAACTGCTGGCCGCCGCCCGCCACCAGAACAACGGCGAGGCGGGCAAGCTCGGCCCGGACGCCAAGAGCCAGGTCACCGTCCGCTACGTCGACGGCAAGGCCGCCGAGGCAACGCAGATCGTGCTCTCGACCCAGCATCTCGACGCGACGTGGGACTCCAAGAAGGTCCGCAAGGTCGTCGAACCCTACATCCGCGAGGCGCTTGGTGATCTCAAGATCGCCGACGATTGCATGTGGTACATCAACCCGACCGGCAAGTTCGTCATCGGCGGCCCGGACGGTGACGCCGGCCTCACCGGCCGCAAGATCATCGTCGACACTTATGGTGGCGCGGCACCGCATGGCGGCGGCGCCTTCTCGGGCAAGGACACGACCAAGGTCGACCGTTCGGCAGCCTATGCGGCGCGCTATCTCGCCAAGAATGTCGTGGCGGCGAAGCTTGCCGACCGCTGCACCATCCAGCTTTCCTACGCCATCGGCGTCGCCCAGCCTCTGTCGGTCTATGTCGACCTGCACGGCACCGGCAAGGTCGACGAGGCGAAGCTCGAGGATGCGCTGCGCACGGTGATGGACCTGTCGCCGTCGGGCATCCGCCGCCACCTCGACCTCAACAAGCCGATCTATGCCAAGACGTCGTCCTACGGCCATTTCGGCCGCAAGGCCGGCCGCGACGGATCTTTCTCCTGGGAAAAGACCGATCTCGCCAAGGCGCTCAAGGATGCTGTCGCGGCCTGAACGCCGCGACAGACCTGCGCCGCCAGATGAGCCCGCAAGACAGGCCAAGCCGTACGACCGAAGCCTTTTTCGGTCGTCGGCGCGGCAAGCCCGTCCGTCCGCAGCAGGCGGCGGCCATGGAAAGCGGGCTTGGCACCTACCGGCTCGATCTGACGGCCGATGCACCCTCGGATCTGCGCACTCTGTTTGAAACTGATGTTTCGGCCGTCCGGCTCGAGATCGGCTTTGGCGGAGGCGAACATCTTCTGCACCGCGCCATCGAGGCGCCGACAACAGGCTTCATCGGTGTCGAGCCCTTCGTCAACGGCATGGCCAAGATGATGATGGCGGTGCGGGCAAGGCCGCTGGCCAATTTGCGGGTTCATGACGATGACGCCACCCGGCTGCTCGACTGGCTGCCGCCTGGCTCGCTCGACGGCATCGATCTTCTCTATCCAGATCCATGGCCGAAGAAGAAGCACTGGAAGCGGCGTTTCGTCAGTCCGGTCAATCTCGAGCGTTTCGCGCGGGTGCTGAAGCCGGGCTCAAAATTCCGCTTCGCGTCCGATATCGACACCTATGTGAACTGGACCTTGTTGCATTGCCGGGCGCATGGCGCCTTCGCATGGCAGGCCGGTGAAGCAGCCGACTGGCACCGCCCCTATGAGGGCTGGCCGGGTACCCGCTATGAAGCGAAGGCCATCCGCGAGGGCCGGCGGCCTGCCTATCTGACCTTTGTCAGGACATAGGCGCGCGCCCTCGCCAGGTTTTCAGAAACGGCCGATTCTGTTGAATATGGCCGGATCCATGCCGAGCTTGCGCAAATCGTCGGCGCGAGGCTTGCGCCCGGCTTCCACTGCGCGCGACGCGGCAACGGCGCCGCCAAATGCGGTGAAGATGTCGCCCAACGCGGATAACAGTCTGCGATTGCTCATGATCTTTTCCTTTCGCGCGCCACCGCGCGCCCGTTCTGTTCGTTTCGTGGCTAATAGATAAGAGCGCGCCGCCGGCTCTCACAGGGGGACTGGCGCATGGTGGCCATGCGCCTGGAGCAATGCTGACGCAGTCAGCCCTTTTGCCGGTTCGGCACGGCGGGCTTGAAACACTGGCCATGTTCGTTTATATCAGCATCAAATTCTTGGTCGGTATGACGAAGAGTGGGTCCACCCGGTCCCGCTCTTTTTTATTACCTGCCGATAGGTTCGAAACGACAGGTACTTGATGACTGCAACGGCAAGCGAAGGTGACGACCGCATCATCCGCGAAAGCGGCATCGATGCGCGCATTGCGCTGATCGTCCAGCCGGTGCTGCGCGGCATCGGCTTTCGCCTCGTGCGGGTGCACCTGTCCGGCCAGAACGGGCTGACGCTGCAGATCATGGCTGAACGCGAGGACGGCACCATGACCGTCGAGGATTGCGAAGAGGTCAGCCGTGCGGTGTCACCGGCGCTCGATGTGGATGATCCGATAGAAAAGGCCTATCATCTCGAAGTCTCTTCGCCCGGCATTGACCGGCCGCTGGTGCGCAAATCCGATTTCGTCACCTGGACCGGTCATCTGGTGAAGATGGAGACATCGGTCATCGTCGCGGATCGCAAGCGCTTCAAGGGCAAGATCGCCGAGGCCGGTGAGAACGACGTGCTGATCGAGCGCGACAAGGCGGCCTATGGCGAGGAACCGACGGTGCGCGTGCCTTACGACGCCATTGCCGAAACCCGGCTGATCCTGACCGACGATCTCATTCGCGATGCGTTGTCGAAGGACAACAGGGCGCGCAAGGAAGCCAAGAAACGCCGCGGCGAACCGGATGACGACGTGCCCGAGGGTGCGGAAGCGGACGCCACGGAAGAACACGAACAGGAAAGTTGATTGAGCTGCCGGGCTCAAAAGTCCGGCAAACAGGCTCGGGAGAAAAGACATGGTTGTAAGCGCCAATAGACTTGAACTGCTGCAGATTGCCGACGCGGTCGCGCGTGAAAAGTCGATCGACAAGTCGATCGTCATCGCCGCCATGGCCGATGCGATCCAGAAGGCGGCGCGTTCGCGTTATGGCCAGGAGACCAACATCCGCGCCGACATCAACCCGAACACCGGCGAGATGAAGCTGCAGCGGCTGATGGAAGTGGTCGAAAAGGTCGACGACTACGCCACCCAGATCGCCATTTCCTCGGCTCGCGAGCGCAATCCCGACGCGCAGCTTGGCGACTTCATCGCCGAACAGCTGCCGCCGATGGATTTCGGCCGCATCGCCGCGCAGTCGGCCAAGCAGGTCATCGTGCAGAAAGTGCGCGAGGCCGAGCGCGACCGTCAGTACGACGAATACAAAGACCGCATCGGCGAGATCGTCAACGGCACCGTCAAGCGTGTCGAATATGGCAATGTCATCGTCGATCTCGGCCGTGGCGAGGCGATCATCCGTCGCGATGAGCTGATTCCGCGCGAAAACTACAAATATGGCGACCGCGTCCGTGCCTATGTCTACGACGTGCGTCGCGAGCAGCGCGGCCCGCAGATCTTCCTGTCGCGCACGCATCCGCAGTTCATGGCCAAGCTGTTCACCATGGAAGTGCCGGAGATCTATGACGGCATCATCGAGATCAAGTCGGTCGCCCGCGACCCGGGCTCGCGCGCCAAGATCGCCGTCATCTCGCGTGATAGCTCGATCGATCCGGTCGGCGCCTGTGTCGGTATGCGCGGCAGCCGCGTCCAGGCCGTCGTTGGCGAATTGCAGGGTGAGAAGATCGACATCATTCCGTGGTCGCCCTCGGCCGCCTCCTTCATCGTCAACGCGCTGCAGCCGGCGGAAGTCGCCAAGGTCGTGCTCGACGAGGATGCCGAGCGTATCGAAGTTGTGGTTCCTGACGATCAGCTGTCGCTGGCCATCGGCCGCCGCGGCCAGAACGTGCGTCTCGCCTCGCAGCTCACCGGCTGGGATATCGACATCCTGACCGAGGCCGAGGAATCCGAGCGCCGCCAGAAGGAGTTCGTCGAGCGCTCGGCACTGTTCATGGAAGCCCTCGATGTCGACGAGATGGTCGGCCAGGTGCTGGCCTCCGAAGGCTTCACCAGTGTCGAGGAAGTCGCCTATGTCGACTCCGGCGAAATCTCCTCCATCGACGGCTTCGACGACGACACCGCTTCCGAAATCCAGACCCGTGCCCGCGAGTATCTCGAGAAGATCGAGGCCGAGCATGACGAGAAACGCAAGGCGCTGGGCGTCAAGGACGAACTGCGCGAAATCCCCGGCATCACCACCGCCATGATGGTGACGCTCGGCGAGGATGGCGTGAAGACGATCGAGGATTTCGCCGGCTATGCCGCCGACGACCTGACCGGCTGGAAGGAACGCAAGGACGGCGAGACCAAGGTCTATCCGGGCGTGCTGGCCAATCACGGTGTTTCGCGCGCCGATGCCGAGCAGATGGTGCTCAACGCCCGTCTCAAGGCCGGCTGGATTTCCGAAGACGAGCTTGCGGCCGAAGAAGCATCGGCTGACGAAGCCGTTGGTGCGTGAGGTGAAACCGCATCGTACACAACCCGCCCTTGGACGAGATGAACGATCGCACCTGCATCGTTACCCGCAAGCAGGCCGAACCGGATGAACTGATCCGGTTCGTCGTCGGCCCGGATTCGGCCGTCGTTCCCGATCTCAAGAGAAATCTGCCCGGTCGCGGTTGCTGGGTGAGTGCCGACCGCCTACATGTCGAGAAGGCGGCGGCCAAGAATCTTTTTGCCCGCGCCTTCAAGGCACAGGTGGTTGTGCCGCCGAATCTTGGCGACATGGTCGATGGGCTGCTATCCAGATCCGCCCTGGGTATGTTGGGTCTCGCCCGCAAGGCAGGCGCAATTTCTCTTGGCGCCACCAAGGTTGAGAGTGCCGTGCGCGGCGGTCTGGCGCTTTTCGTGCTCCACGCGACCGAGGCATCGGACGATGGCGTACGCAAGATCAGCCAGGCGCGGCGGGCGACCGTCCATATTGGCGGCCCTTCCATCCTTGCCTACAAACTTTTCTCCGAGGCCGAGTTGAGCTTGGCATTGGGGGGTACAAATGTGATACATGCTGCCGTCCTCGCGGGAGACGCGGGTAAGGCGGTCCAGAAGCGCATGGTTGCGCTCGACCGGTATCGGGGCGGTACCCCGGACGATCTGGCAATGCTTGCGGCCGTTGCTGACGAAGATGAGGCCGCAGAGGATATGGAATGAGCGATACGAAATCGGGCGACGACAAGACGTTGAGTGTTACACCTAAGAAGACCTTGACGCTGAAGCGCCCCGGCATGGAACAGGGCACCGTGCGCCAGAACTTCTCGCACGGCCGTACCAAGTCGGTCGTGGTCGAGACCAAGAAGCGCAAATTCTCCCTGCCCGGCGACAAGCCGGAGCCGGCTGCCGCTGCCCCTGTGCCCGTCTTCACGCCGAAGCCGCCGGTCGCCGCGGCCCCCGTCGTGCAGGAAGCGCCGAAGGCTGCGCCTCCGCCGCCCCCGCCGGCTCCGGTCGAGCGCAGCGGCATGGTGCTGAACGAACTGTCGCGCAGCGAAATGGAAGCCCGCCGCAGGGCGCTGGAAGGGTCCAAGGTCCGCGAGGTCGAAGACCGTCAGCGCGCCGCCGAGGAAGCCAAGCGCCGGGCCGAGGACGAAGAGCGCCGCAAGCGCGAGCGCGAGGAATCCGCACGCCGCCAGGCCGAGGAAGAGGCGCGCTTGCAGGCCGAGGCCGAATCGCGCCGCCGCGCCGAGGAAGAAGCCCGCCGCCGCGCGCCGCTGGCCGCGGAACTGGCAACGGCGGACGAAGAGGAAGAGGTCAAGCCGAAGCGTGCCGGCGCCGGCGCGCCGGTGCGTCGCCTGGTCACGCCCGAAGTGGCGCGTCCGGCCAAGCCGACCAAGGGCGAGGAAGATCGTCGCCGTGGCAAGCTGACGCTGAATTCCGCGCTTTCCGATGAGGATGCGCGGGCCCGTTCGCTGTCGTCGATGCGTCGCCGCCAGGAGAAGTTCAAGCGCGCGATGCACAATGAGCCGCGCGAGAAAGTCATGCGCGAAGTGATCCTGCCCGAGACCATCACCATCCAGGAACTGGCGCAGCGCATGTCCGAACGTGCGGTCGACGTGGTCAAGTTCTTCATGAAGCAGGGCCAGATCCTGAAGCCGGGCGACGTCATCGACGCCGACACGGCCGAGCTGGTCGCCACCGAATTCGGCCACACGGTCCGCCGCGTCGCCGAATCCGACATCGAGGAAGGCCTGTTCAACATCGCCGACAACGCCGAGGATCTGGTGCCGCGTCCGCCGGTCGTGACCATCATGGGCCACGTCGACCACGGCAAGACCTCGCTGCTCGATGCCATCCGCAATGCCAATGTCGTCTCCGGCGAGGCCGGCGGTATCACACAGCATATCGGCGCCTATCAGGTCGAGAAGAACGGTCAGAAGATCACCTTCATCGACACGCCCGGCCACGCCGCCTTCACGGCAATGCGTGCTCGCGGCGCCCAGGCCACCGACATCGCTATCCTGGTGGTGGCGGCCGACGACAGCGTCATGCCGCAGACGATCGAATCGATCAGCCATGCCAAGGCGGCCGGCGTTCCGATCATCGTGGCCATCAACAAGATCGACAAGCATGACGCCGATCCGCAGAAGGTTCGCTCCGAACTGCTGCGCCATGAGGTCTTCGTCGAATCGATGGGCGGTGAAGTGCTTGACGTCGAAGTGTCGGCGACCAAGGGCACCAATCTCGACAAGCTGCTCGAGGCGATCCTGCTGCAGGCCGAAATCCTCGACCTGAAGGCCAATCCGGACCGTACCGCCGAAGGTGTCGTCATCGAAGCGCAGCTCGACAAGGGCCGTGGCCCCGTCGCCACCGTGCTGGTGCAGACCGGCACCTTGATGCCGGGCGACATCCTCGTCGCGGGCAACGAATGGGGCCGCGTACGCGCTCTGGTCAACGATCGCGGCGAGCAGATCAAGGAAGCGCCGCCGGCGATGCCGGTCGAGGTGCTCGGCCTTCAGGGCACGCCACAGGCTGGCGACCGCTTCGCCGTGGTCAACAACGAGGCCCGCGCCCGCGAGATCACCGAATATCGCCAGCGTCTGGCGCGCGAGAAGGCGGTGGCCAAGCATGCCGGGCAGCGCGGCTCGCTCGAACAGATGATGTCGCAGTTGCAGACGAGCGGGTTGAAGGAATTCCCGCTGGTCATCAAGGGCGACGTGCAAGGATCTATCGAGGCGATCAACGCCGCGTTGGACAAGCTCGGCACTGACGAGGTGCGTGCGCGCATCGTCCATGCCGGCGCCGGCGCCATTACGGAAAGCGACGTCTCGCTGGCGGAAACGTCTGGTGCGGCAATCATCGGCTTCAACGTCCGTGCCAACGTGCAGGCACGTGCCGCGGCAGCCGCCGCGGGCATCGAAGTCCGCTACTACTCGATCATCTACAACCTTGTGGATGATGTGAAGGCGGCTTTGTCGGGCCTGCTGTCGCCGGAGCGTCGCGAGACCTTCATCGGCAATGCCGAGATCCTCGAGATCTTCGACATTACCAAGGTCGGCAAGATCGCCGGCTGCCGTGTCACCGAAGGCAAGGTCGAGCGTGGCGCGGGCGTGCGCCTGATCCGCGACAACGTCGTCATCCACGAAGGCACGCTGAAGACGCTGAAGCGCTTCAAGGACGAGGTTTCGGAAGTCCCCGGCGGCCAGGAGTGCGGCATGGCCTTCCAGAACTACGAGGACATGCGCGTCGGCGACGTCATCGAGTGCTTCCGCGTCGAGATGGTGACCCGGACGCTCTGAGTTCGCGTGCCTTATCCATGCCAGGCGGTGGTCGAAAGACCGCCGCCTTGAGTTGATCATGATGCTTTTCGAAACCGAATTCGATTCGGGCCGATGCGTTGACATATGAGACATGCGGCACGGTCCCATCCCGTGCCTCACGCCTTCAGGATTGAGAAAAATGCCCCGTCCAACCTCATCCAGCCCGTCCCAGCGTATGCTGCGCGTTGCCGAACAGGTGCGCCACGCGCTCTCCGAAACCCTGCAGCGCGGCGAGATCATCGATCCGCTGATCGAAAACACCGTTGTGTCGGTCTCGGAAGTGCGCATGTCGCCCGACCTGAGGGTTGCCACCGCTTTCGTTTCGCCACTTGGCGCCAAGGACACCAATGCTGTTGTCGAGGCGTTGAACAAGCATGCGAAATTCGTCCGCGGCCGCGTCTCCGGCGCTCTGCGCCAGATGAAGTTCATGCCGGAGTTCCGCTTTAAGCTCGACACGTCCTTCGACAATTTCGCCAGGATCAACGATCTGCTGAAGTCACCCGAAGTTGCACGCGATCTCGATGCGGACGACGACAAGGCCAAAGACGACAGGGCCAAAGACGACAGGGAAAGCGAATAATGGGGCGCCGCGGCAAGAAGAAGGGCCGGCCGGTCTCCGGCTGGGTGGTGCTGGACAAGCCGGTGGGCATGGGCTCGACCGAGGCCGTGTCCAAGATCAAATGGCTGTTCCAGGCGGAAAAGGCCGGCCATGCCGGCACGCTCGATCCGCTGGCTTCCGGCATGCTGCCGATCGCGCTCGGTGAAGCCACCAAGACCGTTCCCTATGTGCAGGACGGCGCCAAGATCTACCGCTTCACCGTCGCCTGGGGGCAGGAGCGCTCCACCGATGATCTTGAAGGACCGGTGACGAAGAGTTCGGACCTCCGTCCGGCGGAGACCGAGGTCAAGGCGCTGCTGCCGAAATACACAGGCGTCATCATGCAGACGCCACCGCAATTCTCGGCCATCAAGATCGCGGGCGAACGCGCCTACGACCTCGCCCGCGAAGGCGAGACGGTCGACATCCCCGCGCGCGAGATCGAGATCGGCCGGCTCGACATCGTCGAACACCGTGCCGACCACACCGTTTTCGAAGTCGAATGCGGCAAGGGCACCTATGTGCGCTCGCTGGCCCGTGACATGGGCCGCGACCTCGGCTGCTTCGGCCATATCAGCGATTTGCGCCGGGTCGAGGTCGAGCCGTTCACGCCAGAGGATTTCGTCACCATCGCCGAGCTGGAAGGGGCCCGTTTCGGTGTACAAGGCGAGGACGAGCCGGAACCTGCCGCCGACGCTGATGCCATCGACGTGCCGGTGGACTTCAGTGCGATCGACGCGCTTCTGGTCGACACGTCGGCGGCTCTCGACTGGCTGCCGCAGGTCGCCATCAGCGACGATGCGGCGACCAAGATCCGCCTCGGCAATCCGGTCATCATTCGCGGCCGCGATGCGCCTGTCGAGGCGGAGGAAGCCTGCGCGACGGCTCGCGGCAAGCTGGTGGCCATCGGCGCGATCGAACAAGGCATGTTCAAGCCCAAGCGGGTCTTTGCCGGTTGACGGCTCTCGGCTAATTTCACATCGACTCTACGCTCGAGGGGCACATGGCAAAGGTCGAGGCGTTGAAGAAGCGGGCGCCTGTAAAGGTGAGGCGGCCGCCGGTAGGCGCTTCGCCGGGCACGCTGATCGCCGATCCGGCGGCGCGACGCTCCGAATTGCGGCTGACCTTGATCTCGCCGCAGAAATTCAAGACCATCGACAATGCCAGCATCGACGATGTCGAGGCCAATTGCCACAAATGGCCGGTGATCTGGCTCGACTGCACCGGTCTCGCCAACATCCAGCTGATCAAGGAGATCGGCCGCATCTTCAGCCTGCATCCGCTGGCGCTGGAGGATGTCGTCAATACCGGCCAGCGGCCCAAGGTCGACTTCTTCGAGGATCATGCCTTCGTCGTCGTGCGCATGATCGACGATGTCACCGCGCATCGCTACGAACAGATCGCCGTCTTCGTCGGCGAGAACTTCGTCGTCACTTTCCAGGAGCGCGAGGGCGATCCGTTCGACCCGGTGCGCAAGCGTATCGAGAGTTCGGCACCCAACCGGTTGCGCACGCGCGGCGCCGATTATCTGGCCTACGCGCTGATCGACGCCATCGTCGACAGCTATTTCCCGCCGATCGAGGCGGCCGGCGACCTGGTCGACGGCATCGAGGATGAGATGCTGCATTCGCCGCACAAGCATCAGATGCGGCAGCTGCACGAGTTGCGGCGCGACGCCAATGTGCTGAAGGGCGTGCTCTGGCCGATGCGCGATGCATTGGCGACGCTGATCCGCAACGACGTGCCCTATGTCAGAGCCGAGACCAAGGTCTTCCTCAATGACACGCTCGACCACTCGCTCAGGCTGATCGAACTGGTCGAGACCCAGCGCGATATGCTGACCGGGCTGATCGAGATGCATCTGTCGCTGAGCCAGGCGCGCACCAACGACGTCATCAGCTATCTCACCATCGTCTCGGTCATCTTCATGCCGCTCACCTTCCTGGTGGGCGTCTGGGGCATGAATTTCAATCCCGATACCTCGCCATGGAACATGCCGGAGCTGAGATCTTACTATGGTTATCCTGCGGCACTCGTCTTCATGCTGCTTGTCGCGGTCGGCTTGATTGCCTTCTTCAAATGGAAGAAATGGCTCTGACGGCGACAAAACTCGGCATTTGGGGCTGAAAAGCCGGCTTGGTGAATTGGGCTGGTGTTTTGCCGGGAATTGCACTATATGCGCCGCAGCATAGCGCCACGACGCTTTGCTTGCACCGGCCCCTGCTGGACGACATCCCGGCTGAGGGCGACCCGTTTCCTCAAACAGATAAGGAAAAACACGATGTCGATTACTGCCGAGCGCAAGAAGGAATTGATGGGTGAATTCGCGACCGCCAAGGGCGATACCGGGTCTCCGGAAGTCCAGGTGGCCATCCTTTCCGAGCGCATCAAGAACCTGACCGACCATTTCAAGGACCACAAGAAGGATAATCATTCCCGCCGTGGTCTCCTCGCTCTCGTGTCCCAGCGCCGCAGCCTGCTTGATTACCTCAAGCGCAAGGACGACGCGCGCTACCAGACACTGATCGAGAAGCTCGGTCTGCGCCGTTGACGAATTGACCGGCGGGCTCCCTCAAGGAGTCCGCCGGTCGCGCATTCGAGCACCGGACCAATCCGATCTCGAATGCGGGACTGGAGCGCCGCGCACCCATCCGGATGCCGGACGGACGCTCCGAAAAGTTGAATTGCGCATGACGCGTTCCGTAAGCCGTGGGCTTCGGGGTCATGCGCAGGCCAATCGATCGATTGGCCATATCCGGCTTGGAGCGCGCAGCGGGCCGCTCTAGGCCACCCATGGACGGTCATGGGGCAGGATTGCAGGACGCTCGTTTGGCCACCGTGCCGATAGAACCGAGCCTCCCGTTGTCTTGCCCGTGGCTGCCCGAGAAAGGAAGCCAGAGGAAAGGGTACCCGCGCACGCTGAAGCGGCGCGGCCCTTGCTCATACAAAGGACAAGACATGTTCAATCAGCACAAAGTGGAAATCGAATGGGGCGGTCGCCCGCTCATCCTCGAAACCGGCAAGATCGCCCGTCAGGCCGACGGGGCTGTGCTCGCCACCTACGGCGAGACCAAGGTTCTGGCGACCGTCGTTTCGATGAAGGAGCCCAAGCCCGGCCTCGATTTCTTTCCGCTGACCGTCAATTACCAGGAAAAGACCTATGCCGCCGGCAAGATCCCGGGCGGCTATTTCAAGCGGGAAGGCCGTCCGAGCGAAAAGGAAACGCTGGTTTCGCGCCTCATCGACCGCCCGATCCGTCCGCTCTTCGCCGACGGCTACAAGAACGACACGCAGATCGTCGTCACCGTCGTCCAGCATGACCTCGAGAACGATCCGGACATCCTGTCGATCGTCGCCACCTCGGCCGCTTTGACCCTGTCGGGCGTTCCCTTCATGGGCCCGGTCGGCGGCGCGCGCGTCGGCTACATCAACGGCGAATACGTCCTCAACCCGCACATCGACGAGATGCAGGAATCCAAGCTCGACCTCGTCGTCGCCGGCACCGCCGACGCCGTGCTGATGGTTGAGTCGGAAGCCAAGGAACTTGGCGAAGAGCTGATGCTCGGCGCTGTGATGTTCGGCCACAAGGGCTTCCAGCCTGTCATCGATGCCATCATCAAGCTCGCCGAAGTTGCCGCCAAGGAGCCACGCGACTTCACCGCGCCGGATTATTCGGCGCTCGAAGCCGAGATGTTGAAGATCGTCGGCGACGAGCTTCGCGAGGCTTACAAGATCACCGACAAGCAGCAGCGCTATGCCGCCGTCGACGCCGTCAAGGCGAAGGTCAAGGCAGCCTTTGCTCCGGCCGAAGGCGAAGAGCCCAAATACACCTCCGAGCAGATCGGCTCGGTGTTCAAGGAACTCCAGGCCAAGGTCGTGCGCTGGAACATCCTCGACACCGGCTCGCGCATCGATGGCCGCGACCTGAAGACGGTCCGCAAGATCGTTTCGGAAGTCGGCGTCCTGCCGCGTACTCACGGTTCGGCACTGTTCACCCGCGGCGAGACCCAGGCGCTGGTCGTTGCCACGCTCGGCACCGGCGAAGACGAGCAGTATGTCGATTCGCTGACCGGCATGTACAAGGAGAAGTTCCTCCTTCACTACAACTTCCCTCCCTATTCCGTCGGTGAGACCGGCCGCATGGGTTCGCCGGGCCGCCGCGAAATCGGCCACGGCAAGCTCGCCTGGCGCGCCATCCGTCCGATGCTGCCGAGCGCTGACCAGTTCCCCTACACGCTGCGCGTCGTCTCGGAGATCACCGAGTCCAACGGCTCGTCCTCGATGGCCACCGTCTGCGGCACCTCGCTGGCGCTGATGGATGCCGGTGTGCCGCTGGCCAAGCCGGTTGCCGGCATCGCCATGGGCCTGATCAAGGAAGGCGAACGCTTCGCCGTGCTCTCCGACATCCTGGGCGACGAGGATCACCTCGGCGACATGGACTTCAAGGTCGCCGGCACCGCCAGCGGCATCACCTCGCTGCAGATGGACATCAAGATCGAGGGCATCACCGAGGAGATCATGAAGATCGCGCTGGACCAGGCCAAGGACGGCCGCCAGCACATCCTCGGCGAAATGGCGCATGCCCTGACCGGCGCCCGCCCCGAACTCGGCGAATTCGCGCCGCGCATCGAGGTCATGCATATCCCGACCGACAAGATCCGCGACGTCATCGGTTCGGGCGGCAAGGTCATCCGCGAGATCGTCGAGAAGACCGGCGCCAAGATCAACATCGAGGACGACGGCACGGTGAAGATCGCTTCTTCGAACGCCAAGGAGATCGAGGCGGCGAAGAAGTGGATCCACACCATCGTTGCCGAGCCGGAAGTCGGCGAGATTTACGAAGGCACGGTCGTCAAGACCGCGGACTTCGGCGCCTTCGTCAACTTCTTCGGTCCTCGCGACGGCCTCGTCCACATCTCGCAACTCGCCAATGAGCGCGTCGCCAAGACCTCCGACGTGGTCAAGGAAGGCGATAAGGTCTGGGTCAAGCTGATGGGCTTCGACGAGCGCGGCAAGGTCCGCCTGTCGATGAAGGTCGTCGACCAGGCCACCGGCAAGGAAATCGCGCGCGACAAGAAGGCCGAAGGCGAAGAAGACGCCGCCTGAGCGATCTGACAGAAAAATCGAAGCGGGCGCGGCCTATGTCGCGCCCGTTTTCGTTTGGAGCGGTTCCAGGAGAAATGTGAAGCGGTTTTCCGGGGAAAATTGCCGAGCGTTTTCCCTGGGAATTGCGTAAGATTCTGGGAGCACCTCTATGCGCGCTGAAGCGTTGAAGACGCTTTTCCATCCCTTCGAGGTCGAGGCTCTCGCGCTGCCGCGAAAGGGCGAGCGTATCCTCTTCCTCGGCGCCGAGCCCGGCCTGCGCGTGCCGCCGGGTTTCGAGGCCACGCTGCATCTCGTGCAGGGCTCCCGGCCATATTTTCGCGCATTGCAGGCGGCCGGCTTTACCGTTGCGCCTCGAACCGAGGGGGACGGATTTGATGCCGCCTTGGTGCTCGCAGGCCGTCACCGCGGCCAGAACGAACTGCGTATCGCCGAGGCCTTCGAGCGCGTGGCGCCGGGCGGACTTGTCGTCGTTGCCGGCGGCAAGGACGACGGCATTGCCAGCCTGCGCAAGCGCGTCGACGAGCTCGTCCCGCTGGACGGCCATATGCCGAAATATCACGGCATCGCTTTCTGGCTGCGCCGCCCGGTGGATATGCAGGCCGCCGCCACTCTTCGCACCGCCAATCCCGCTTTGCTGATCGAGAAGCGGTTCCGCACCGCACCTGGCATGTTCTCCTTCGATCGCGTCGATGCGGGTTCGAAACTGCTGGTCGACAATTTGCCCGGTGACCTGCGCGGCAGTGCGGCTGATTTCTGCGCCGGCTGGGGTTATGTGGCGGCCGAGATGGCTGCCCGCTCGTCAGGCCTGTCGGGTCTCGATCTCTATGAGGCCGACTTCGATGCGCTGGAGGCGGCCAAGGGCAACCTGGCCAACACAGTGGCGCAAGGCTTCTTCTGGACGGATCTGCTCGCCGAGCCTGTCGATCGCCGCTATGACGTTATCGCCATGAACCCGCCCTTTCATCGCAGCCGTGCGGCGGAGCCGGAGATCGGCGCCGGCATGATCCGCGCGGCGGCCAAGGCGTTGAAGCCCGGTGGCAGGCTGTTCATGGTCGCCAACCGCCAGCTTCCCTACGAGCCCGTGCTGTCGGCCGCCTTTGCCAGCCACGCCGAGCTTGCCCGCGACGGCATGTTCAAGGTGTTTTCCGCTCGGCGTTGACTTGCTCAATGCAGGTTGGCGACGCGCCGGACCTCGTCGGTGGCGTGCTCTTCGCCAAGCCTGAACTTGAGTGGCGCCGGCCGGCCGAACAAATAGCCTTGCACCACCTCGCAGCCGGCGGCCCGCAACAGCGTCGCCTGGCTCTCGGTCTCCACGCCTTCGGCGATGATGCTGACGCCGAGAGCGCGCGAAAGCCCGACAATGGTCGAGACGACGGCGCCGGAGCTGGAATCGGTATCGATGCGGCTGACGAAGGAACGGTCGATCTTCAGCTTGCCGAATGAGAAGTCGATGAGGTAGCTGAGGTTCGAGTAGCCGGTGCCGAAATCGTCGACGGCAACGGAGATGCCCATTTCGGCAAGCTCTTTCAGGATGGCGGCCGCGCGGTCTCGGTCCTGCATCATCGCCGTCTCGGTGACTTCCAGCTCAAGCCGCGACGGCTTGATGCCGGTGTCCCGCATGGTGTCGCGCACGAGACCGACGAAGTCCTTGGTCATGAACTGAACCGGCGAGATGTTGACGGCGACGAAACAGTCGTCCGGCAAATGGCGGGCGTCGCTGCAAGCCTTGCGCAGAACCCATTCGCCGATCGGGTTGATCATCCCGGTTTCCTCGGCGATCTGGATGAACTCCATGGGCGGGATCATGCCGCGTTCGGGATGGTTCCAGCGGATCAGCGCCTCGTAGCCGATGATGCGGCCGGTCGGCAGGTCGAGCTGCGGCTGATAGTGCAGGTCGAAGTCTCCGCGCTCGAAAGCGGTGTGCAGTTCGGATTCGACCCATTGACGATAATCGGCGACGCGCCCCATCTCGCCGTTGAACACCGACCAGTTGCCGACCCCGCCGGCGCGCGCATTCTGCAGCGCCAGGTTGGAGCGGCGCAGGATAAGGACCGGATCGACGCCATCCTTGGGCATGGCCACGATACCCACCGACAGGCTCACCGACTGCTGATGGGTGCTCAGCTCATAGGGCTCCATCATCTCGTCGATGAGCCTTTCGACCATGCTTTCCATCGTTCCCTGGATCTGATGATCCGCAAGCAGCACCGCGAACTCGCCGGCGCCGATACGCCCGATCAGGGCGCGTGCCGGCACGCAGGTCTGCAGCCGCTTGGTGAAGGCCCGGATCAACTCGTCGCCCTGCGTATAGCCGATCGCGTCGTTGATCTGCTTGAACCGATCAATGTCGATGTCGATCAGGAACACCGGTTCTCCGGTCCGGCTTGTCGCGCATGCCGCCTCGGCGATCTTGCCGACCATCGCCGGGCGCGCCAACAGTCCGGTCAGCTTGTCGAAATGGGTTTCGTTGAAGACGAAATCCGCCGATTCATCGACGCCGGCGAAGAAGGACATGGCCGCCACCGACGCCGCCAGCGCGCAAAGCGCAGCCATGATCGCGACCATCATGTCCATCGATATGCCGGCAAACCCATCGCCGAGACCGTTCTTCAGGCCCCATATGCCGAGGACAAAACTGCCAATGCCCGAACTTGCTATCGTGAGCAGTCGGAACACCGGTGTTCGCTTCGGGTTGCTGACGGCAGTCATTCAAAGGTCCCCAGATTGCCGGACTCTATAGCGGAAATCCCCTTAAAATGAGTTTCCGCGAATGTATTCAATTTTACTGGAGAAGATTATTTTCTTTACTGGAAAGAGGGCCATTTCTCGAAAACGGTTGCCCAAAGCGTGGCGCGCCTTGATCCGTAAGGGCCAGTTAGCCATCCGTCTGCTTCAACTCGTCGAGCGTCGGCATCGAGACGATGTGATAGCCGGAATCGACATAGTGGATTTCGCCGGTGACGCCCGAGGCGAGATCGGACAGCAAATAAAGCGCGGAGCCGCCGACCTCGTCTATGGTCACCGTGCGGCGCAACGGCGAGTTGCGCTGCTGGTAGGAGAACATGTGACGGGCGTCCGAAATGCCGGCGCCGGCGAGCGTGCGCACCGGGCCCGCCGAGATGCCGTTCACCCGGATGCCGCGCGGACCGTAGTCGTTGGCAAGATAGCGCACGCTGGCTTCGAGGCCGGCCTTGGCGACGCCCATGACATTGTAGTTCGGCATCACGCGGACCGAACCGGCATAGGTCAGCGTGATCATCGAGCCGCCTTCGGTCATTAGTGCCGCGGCGTTGCGGGCCACTTCGGTGAAGGAGTAGCAGGAGATCACCATGGTGCGGACGAAATTGTCCCGACTGGTATCTGCGTAGAGGCCCTTCAATTCATTCTTGTCGGAAAAGCCGATGGCGTGGACGACGAAGTCCAGTCCGCCCCATTCCTTGCCGAGCGTGTCGAACGTGGCGGCGACCGAAGCGCTGTCCTCCACATCGCAGGGAACGACCAGCGCGGCGCCGAGCTTGTCGGCGAGCGGCTTGACCCGGCGGCCGAAGGCGTCGCCCTGGTAGGTGAAGGCGAGCTCCGCCCCATGTTCGGACAATTTCTTGGCGATGCCCCAAGCGATCGAATGATCGTTGGCGACACCCATGACAAGCCCGCGCTTGCCCTTCATCAATCCGTCCATGGCTGGCAATCCTTTTAGAAAAACGCTGGCCTATGCGGAATAGCGCTGGAACACGAGCGTTGCGTTGGTGCCACCGAAACCGAAGGAATTTGACAGGACGGTGTCGATCTTGGCGTTGTCGATGCGCTTGCGCACGATCGGCATGCCCTCGAATTCGGGGTCGAGGGTCTCGATATGGGCGCTTTCGCCGATGAAGCCGCCTTGCATCATGAGGATCGAATAGATCGACTCTTGAACGCCGGCCGCGCCCAGCGAATGGCCGGTCAGCGACTTCGTCGAGGTGATGAACGGCATCTTTTCGCCGAAGACCTCGCGGATGGCGCCCATTTCCTTGGAATCCCCCACCGGCGTCGAGGTGCCGTGGGTGTTGATGTAGTCTACGGGCGTGGACACCGTCGCCAGCGCCTGGCGCATGCAGCGGATCGCGCCTTCGCCGGAGGGTGCCACCATGTCGTAACCGTCCGAGGTCGCGCCGTAGCCGACGATCTCGGCGTAGATCTTGGCGCCCCGTGCCTTGGCATGCTCGAGCTCCTCCAGCACCAGCACGCCGGCGCCGCCGGCGATGACGAAGCCGTCGCGATTGACGTCATAGGCGCGGGAAGCGGCCGAGGCCCTGTCGTTGAACTTGGACGACATGGCGCCCATGGCGTCGAACAGGTCCGACATCGTCCAGTCGAGATCCTCGTGGCCGCCGGCAAAGACCATGTCCTGCTTGCCCCACTGGATCAGCTCGTAACCATTGCCGATGCAATGCGCCGAGGTCGAGCAGGCCGACGAGATCGAATAGTTGACGCCGTGGATCTTGAACCAGGTGGCCAACGTTGCCGAAGCGGTCGACGACATCGCCTTCGGCACCGCGAAGGGGCCGATGCGTTTGGGGCTGCCGTTCTTCAGCGTGGTTTCGGCCGCCTCGACGATGGTGCGGGTGGAGGGACCGCCCGAGCCCATGACGATGCCGGTGCGCTCATTGGTGATGTCGCTTTCGCCGAGGCCCGCATCGGCGATCGCCTGGTCCATGGCGACGTGGTTCCAGGCAGCACCCTGGCTCAGAAAGCGCATCGCGCGGCGATCGATCATGGCGGAGGGGTCTAGCGTCGGTGCGCCCCAGACCTGGCAGCGGAAGCCGTGCTCGGCAAAGGAATCGGAAAAGCTGATGCCGGATCTGGCGTCATGCAGCGAGGTCTGCACCTCGTTGGCATTGTTGCCGATCGACGACACGATGCCGAGGCCTGTGACTACGACACGTCTCATTCGCAACTCCTTCCAGGGATGCTGGCCAGTGGGTCGGCCAAGGGTGCGGTCAACCGACCGCCGACTGCTTGGACAGACCGACCTTCAGGTCCGTCGCCGCATATATGGGCTCGCCATCCGCCTTCATCCAGCCATCGGCGATGCCCAGCACCAGCCGGCCGCGCATGACACGCTTGAAATCCACGCCATACTCGACCTTCTTGACCGATGGCGTGACCATGCCCTTGAACTTGACCTCACCGGTCGACAGCGCCATTCCCTTGCCAGGTTCGCCGAGCCAGCCAAGGTAGAAGCCGGTCAACTGCCACAACGCGTCCAGGCCGAGGCATCCTGGCATGATCGGATTGCCGATGAAATGGCAGGCGAAGAACCACAGGTCCGGCTTGATGTCGAACTCCGCACGTATGAAGCCCTTGTCGAAGGCGCCGCCGGTCTCGCTGATCTCGGTGATACGGTCGAACATCAACATCGGCGGGTAGGGCAGCTGGGCATTGCCCTCTCCGAACAACTCGCCGCGGGCACAGGCCAGCAATTCTTCGTAGTCGTAGCTGGATTTACCCGCCATCAATCTCGTCCCCATATCGTCCGGGCGGTAGCGCGCCCTTGTCGTTGGTGTCCTAACACAATCTGTTTCAGGCCGGAAACCGGCGTTTGCGCTTAACCCGCCAGTCTGCCCGGGTCAATGCGCGCTATTGATCGCATTCGGACGACAGAATATATGTCAACAGGGGTCCGGTTTCGGCAGACATTCATTTTTTTGCCATTCTGGGCGTGTCTTGAAGCGGTACTGTTGGCTTGGAAGACCAGATGGACCGGGGCTGCCGGAAGGAAAATGTCACTGTGGACAAGCGGGTACGTGAAGCCGGCCTGAGGCCGACGCGGCAGCGCATTGCGCTGGCCGACCTGCTTTTCGCCAAGGGCGATCGCCATCTCTCGGCCGAGGAACTGCACGAGGAGGCGCTGGCCGCCGGCGTGCCGGTGTCGCTGGCCACGGTCTACAACGCGCTCCACCAGTTCACCCAGGCCGGGCTACTGCGCATCCTCGCCGTCGAGGGCGCCAAGACCTATTTCGACACCAACACCTCCGATCACCATCATTTCTATATCGAAGGCGAGAACCGGATTTTCGACATCGCCAACGGCCCGGTGAGGGTCACCAACCTGCCGGACCCGCCCGAGGGCATGGAAATCGCCAATGTCGACATCGTGGTGAGGCTGCGCCCCAAGCGCCAGGAATGACGGGCGAGTCCAGAACAATCGGTCGGGCCGGGAATAAGCTGTCAGGACAGAGCAATCCGTCAGGCCAGAATGATCTGTCCGGGACGAAGCCCCTCGACTTCATAATCCGGCTCGAATGGGCTGTCGTGGCAGCCGTCGCGATCGTCTTCTACGCTTGGTCAGGCGTTTCCTGGTGGCTCTTCGGGTTGCTCATCCTGGCGCCGGACCTGTCAATGTTAGGCTATCTCGGCGGGCCGCGCATCGGCGCCATTGCCTACAACACCTTGCACATCCTTATCGTGCCGGTGCTGCTGCTGCTCGTCGGGTACCTGTCCGGTCATGCGGTCGCGATCGCGGTTGCACTGATCTGGACCGCCCATATCGCTATCGACCGCGCACTGGGCTACGGCCTGAAGCGGTCAACCGGTTTTCAGGACACCCACCTCGGCCGCATCGGCCGCAAGCGGGACGAACTCAGTCCTTGACCCGTTCGCCGGGATAGGCGCCCCAGACCGCGGCCTGGGCCAGCCAGCCGGTGTGGCCGTCGAGCGTCATCTCGCACCACTGGCCGTCGCAGGACTTGATCGTGCCCATGACGCCCGGCTCGACGATCGCCACCACGCGGGCATCCTTGTCGGGACTTTTCAGAAGGTTGATCTGGGCGCCCTTGCCGCGCTGCCAGGGCGCGATGATCGCCGTGCGGCGGCCCGACAGCAGCGACTGGTTGATCCAGCCCTCCGAGCCATCGGCGTCGCGCACGCGGCGCCACGTGTCGAATTCCTGGACGACCTCCATGGGCAGGCCGGCCTTCATATACATC
>NZ_PNOT02000259.1 GCF_002879535.1 Mesorhizobium intechi | reverse complement strand
ACCACACACAAATGACGAGGACCAAATGACGGTGAAGCCCCTCTACCGACGTGTCTTGCTGAAAGCGTCGGGCGAAGCGCTGATGGGCGAACAGCATTTCGGCATCGATGTCTCGGTCGTGGATCGCATCGCCGCCGACATCGCCGAGGCCCGCGCTCTGGACATCGAGGTCGGCGTCGTCATCGGCGGCGGCAACATCTTTCGCGGCGTGGCCGTCGCTTCCAAAGGCGGAGACCGGGTCACCGGCGACCACATGGGCATGCTTGCCACAGTCATCAACTCGCTGGCGTTGCGCACCTCGCTGAACAAGATCGGCGTCGACGCTGTGGTGCTGTCGGCGATTGCCATGCCGGAGTTGTGCGAAAGCTTTTCGCAGCGCCAGGCCACCGCCTACATGAACCAGGGCAAGGTGGTGATCTTTGCCGGCGGCACCGGCAATCCGTTCTTCACCACTGATTCGGCTGCGGCACTGCGCGCGGCCGAAATCGGCGCCGATGCGCTGTTCAAGGGCACGCAGGTCGATGGCGTCTATTCGGCTGATCCGAAAAAGGATCCGAATGCGACGCGTTTCGAGCGTATCAGCCATGCCGAAGTCATAAATCGAGGCCTTTCAATCATGGATACGGCTGCGATTGCACTTGCGCGCGAAAACAACATTCCGATAATCGTCTATTCGATCCACGAAAAAGGTGGTTTCGGCGATATTCTTAGGGGCGGTGGCCGCTGCACGGTCGTCGCGGACGATTGATCCGGGGCCTGATCCCTACCAAGGGGAAACCGGCTTTTCGAAAATCAGGCTCGAACGGGGCCTTGCCCCGAAGCAATGAACCCGCGGCAGACGGGTCGAGGAGACTAGGATGAGTGGTGAGTACGACGATCTCAAGCGGCGCATGGATGGGGCAATCGCCGCGTTCAAGCATGACCTGGCTTCGCTGCGGACCGGCCGCGCCTCCAGCAATCTGCTCGATGCCATCCAGGTGCAGGCCTACGGCACCACCATGCCGATCAACCAGGTCGCCAACGTCACGGTGCCGGAGCCGCGCATGATCTCGGTGTCGATCTGGGACAAGTCCATGGTCGGCGCCGTCGATCGCGCCATCCGCGAATCCAACCTGGGTTTCAACCCCATCGTCGACGGCACCAATCTGAGGATTCCGCTGCCGGAGCTCAACGAGCAGCGCCGGAAGGAACTGGTCAAGATCTCGCACGGCTATGCCGAGAATGCCCGTGTCGCCGCGCGCCATGTGCGCCGCGACGGCATGGACTTCCTGAAGAAGGCCGAGAAGGACGGCGTGATCAGCGAGGATGATCAGCGCAAGCGTTCGGATCAGGTCCAGAAGCTTACAGACGAAACGATCAGCACCATCGATCATCTGCTTTCCGACAAGGAAGCTGAGATCATGCAGGTTTAGGGTTGGCGGCCGGCTGACCCGAAAGCGAGATCATGACAACGCCCGCGCATGTCGCGATCATCATGGATGGAAATGGACGCTGGGCTAAGGCGCGCGGCATGCCTCGGCTCGCCGGTCATCGCGCCGGCGTCGAAGCATTGCGCAAGACGGTGCGCGCGGCGCCCGATCTCGGCATCTCCTTCCTGACCGTCTATGCGTTCTCGTCGGAGAACTGGTCGCGGCCGAAGGCCGAGGTCAGCGACCTGATGGGGCTGTTGAAGCTGTTCATCCGCCGTGATCTTGCCGAACTGCACCAGAGCGGCGTGCGGGTCCGGATCATCGGCGACAGGGCAGGGCTTAAGGCCGACATCCGGGGGCTGCTCGAAGAGGCCGAATCGCTGACCGCCCGTAACGAATCCCTGACGCTGGTGATCGCCTTCAATTATGGCGGGCGCGACGAGATCGTTCGCACAGCGCGCAAGCTTGCCTCGGCCGCGGCGCGCGGCGAAATCGACGCTGAATCGATCACCGCAGAGAGCTTTGCCGGCTGTCTCGACACGCAAGGCATTCCCGATCCGGAACTGGTCATACGCACCAGCGGCGAGCTTCGCCTGTCCAACTTCCTGTTGTGGCAGGCCGCTTACAGCGAGCTCGTCTTCCTGCCTTGCTATTGGCCCGACTTCAGCCGCGAACACCTTGCCGAGGCGTTGCGCGAATTTGCCGGCCGAGAGCGCCGTTTCGGCGGATTGGGCCCGCAAGACGTCGCTTCGCGACCGGCAGCGGGATGAGCAACCTTCAGCTCCGCGTCATTTCAGCGGTCGTGCTTGCCGTCATCGCCCTTGGCCTGACCTGGCTTGGCGGCCTTCCATTTCGACTGCTGTGCGCGGCTATGTCGGCGATGATCTTCTTCGAGTGGACACGCATGTCGCGGCCAGCCGCGGCCAATGGGCTGGGCTTCCTGCCCGAGGCGCTGGTGGTCGTTTTCATCGGCGCCTTGGTTGCCGGGCTTGCCGCATCGTGGCTGCTGCTGCTCGTCGTGATGCTGATCGCTGTTACGGCGATTGCCGCCCAGGTTCGCAAGGCCGGGCAATGGGAGGCAAGCGGTCTTGCCTATGCCAGCGTGTCCGGCCTGTCGCTTGCGTTGCTGCGTGATGGCGACCATCCGGGCCTCGTCGCCATCCTGTTCCTGTTCGCGGTCGTCTGGGCGACCGACATTTTTGCCTATTTCGTGGGGCGCGCCGTCGGTGGCCCGAAGCTGGCGCCGTCGATTTCGCCCGGCAAGACGCGTAGCGGCGCTGTCGGCGGCGCTGTCGGTGGCGTTGTCGCCGGGGTCGTGCTGGCAGCAGCCGCCGGTGCCGGCAATCTGGCCTTGCTTGCCCTCGTGGCGCTTGTGCTTTCGATTATCGCTCAGGCTGGAGACCTGTTCGAATCCTGGGTCAAACGGCGGCATGGCCGCAAGGATTCGGGCGTGCTCATTCCAGGCCATGGCGGTGTCATGGACCGTGTCGACGGGCTTGTCGCGGCGGCTCTTGCCCTATACGTCATTGGCTGGATTTCGGCGGGCGCCGATCATCCGGCACAGGGGCTATTTCCGATTTGAACGGTGTCGTTTCACGATCTGGTGCGGGCGTGCCTTGGATTCGCCTGGATTGATGTCACAGTCACCGCGACAGCGGAAGAATTTGAGGGCATGAGTTGAACGGGATTCTTCACGCGATTTTCAGCACCGAAGGCTTGTTTCTCGGCACGCTCGTGCCGTTTCTCTTCGTGCTGACCGTGGTGGTGTTCGTCCACGAGATGGGTCACTACCTCGTCGGCCGCTGGTGCGGCATCGGCGTCAGGGCCTTCTCGATCGGCTTCGGTCCCGAACTCATCGGCTTCAACGACCGGCATGGCACGCGCTGGAAGCTTTGCGCCATACCGCTTGGCGGCTATGTCAAATTTGTCGGCGACATGAACGCCACCTCCAGCCAGCCTACGTCGGAAGAGCTTGAGACGCTGACCGACGAGGAGCGCAAGGTTGCCTTCCACACCCAGGCCATCTGGAAGCGTGCGGCGACCGTGGTGGCCGGGCCCCTGTTCAATTTCCTGCTGACGATCGTCGTCTTTTCCGTGCTGTTTGCGTCCTATGGGCGTTATGTCGCGGAGCCCATGGTGGCGGAAGTCACGGCGGACAGTCCGGCGGCAAAGGCCGGCATCCAACCTGGCGATCGATTCGTCAGCGTCGACGGCAGCAAGGTCGAAACCTTTGGGGACGTGCAGCGGCTGGTGTCGGGCCGGGCCGGCGATACCATCACCTTTGTCATGCTGCGCGACGGCAAGGAGGTCACGGTGACCGCGACGCCGCGGTTGATGGAGCAGCAAGACGCGCTCGGCAACAAGGTCAAGGTCGCCGTGATCGGCGTCGTCAACAACAAGGAACTCGGTCAGCCCCGTCTTATCACCTATACACCGGTCGGGGCGGTTGCGGCGGCAATTGAGGAAACAGGCCACGTCATCGAGCGCACCGGCCAGTTCTTGCAGCGTTTCGCCGTCGGGCGTGAGGACAAGTGCCAATTGGGCGGTCCCGTCAAGATCGCGGACATGGCCGGCAAGGCGGCGAAACTCGGTTTCGAATGGCTGGTGCAGCTCGTCGCGCTGCTCTCCGTTGGCATAGGTATTCTAAACCTTTTGCCGATTCCCCCCCTCGACGGCGGCCATCTGTTGTTCTACGGGGTGGAGGCCGTCATCCGCCGGCCGGTGTCGGAACGGATGATGGAAATGGCCTATCGGGCCGGTCTGCTCCTGGTCTTGGGCTTCATGGGTTTCGTTTTCTGGAACGATCTGTTTGGATGCTGAAATCATGAAGAAATTTGGCTTTGGCACGGTCGATATTGAGACGCCGTTTACCATGCCTAGGGATATGAGTGACGCGAAAGCCACGCACCAGGGTTAAGTAAATACAAATTAACCAGAAGCCTTGCGTGTAGGGAAAATCCGGTTAATACGGTAGGGGAAATTACCGCACGTCCGGTTTTCTCGCCGTGGGGACTACGAGAAAAGGTTATTAAGCCCGATGAAGGCAGCATCCAAGTTTCTGAGCGCCGCGTCAGCGGCGGCACTGTCCGCCGCTCTGGTCGTGCCAGGTGCGCTCGCAGTACAATTCGTTGCCACATCGGCGGCTGAGGCCGCTGTCGTCAGCAGGGTCGAGGTGAGCGGCAACCAGCGTGTCGACGCCGATACCATTCGCAATTACATCACCATCAAGCCGGGCAAGGCCTTCTCCAGTTCCGATGTGGACGCGGCCGTCAAGGCGCTGTTTGGCACTGGCCTGTTCTCGGACGTCCAGATCAACCAGGTCGGCTCGACGCTGGTGGTCAAGGTTGCCGAATACAAGGTCGTCAACCAGGTGCTGTTCCAGGGTAACAAGAAGCTCAAGGACAATGCGCTCGAGGCGGCGGTCCAGCTGAAGCCGCGTGGCACATTCTCGCAGGCGACGCTCGATTCCGACGTCGAGGCCGTGAAGGCCGCTTACAGGCGCATCGGCCGCGATGATGCCGGCGTGACCACGCAGGTCATGGAACTCGGCGACAACCGCGTGAACGTGGTGTTCCACATCACCGAAGGCGACCGCACGCAGATCGCGGCGATCAATTTCGTCGGCAACAGCGCCTATTCGAGCCGCCGTCTGTCTGATGTGATCAACACCAAGCGCTCGTCCTGGGTGTCGTTCATCCTGCGCGACGACGTTTATGACGAGGACAAGCTGCGCGCCGACCAGGAACTGCTGCGCCGCTTCTATTACAATCACGGCTATGCCGATTTCCAGGTCGTGTCGGCCGTCGGCGAACTCGACAACGCGACGAACAAATACACGGTCACCATCACCGTACAGGAAGGCGAGCGCTACAATTTCGGCGATATCAGCGTCGAAAGCACGATCCCGGAAGTCGACTCCAAGTCGCTGGAATCGGTGGTCGAGACCCGCAAGGGCGACGTCTACAACGCCAAGAACGTCGAGGACTCTATCATCGCCCTCACCGAGAAGGTCGCCGGTTCAGGCTATGCCTTCGCGCAGGTGACGCCGCGCGGCGACCGCAATTTCGAGAACCATACGATTTCGGTGGTCTATACGGTCGATCAGGGCACCAAGGCTTATATCGAGCGCATCGAGATCCGCGGCAACGACCGCACGCGTGACTATGTCATCCGCCGTGAATTCGATGTCAGCGAAGGCGATGCATTCAACCAGGTGCTCATCCAGCGCGCGAAGAAGCGCCTGGAAGACCTGAATTATTTTGACAAAGTCGAAATATCGACGGTGCCGGGCTCGCAGCCCGATCAGGTCGTGCTGGTGGTCGACGTTGTCGAGAAGTCGACGGGCGAATTCTCCGTTGGCGCCGGCTATTCGACCGGCGGTGACTCGGCAGGCCCGTCCGTCGAAGGATCGATCACCGAGCGCAACTTCCTCGGCCGTGGCCAGTTCATCAAGCTGTCGGCCGGTGGCGGCAAGAATTCGCGCGACTACGCCGTATCGTTCACCGAGCCGTATTTCCTCGGTCGACGCATCGCTGCCGGCTTCGACATCTATAAGTCGACGAGGCAATACAACAACAACTATGACAGCGATACCACCGGTGCGACGGTGCGCTTCGGTCTGCCGATCACCAACAGCATCACGACCCAGCTGGCGTATAATATCTCCCAGGAGAAATATAAGGTCGACGACAGCTGCAATCCGACCGACGCACTTCCGCAAGGCACCTGCAACATTTCCCAGGCCATCTTGGATGGCATCGCGGAAAGCCCGTGGATCAAGTCGTCTGTCAGCCTTGGCCTGGTCTACAATACCATCGACGACATGAAGAACCCACATGAGGGTATCTACGCCAACACGACGGTTGAAGTGGCGGGTCTCGGTGGTGATGCCAAATTCGTGAAGATCACGGGACGCGGCAGCATCTATCAGACGCTGTCCGAGCAGCTTGATCTCGTCGGTCTCATTTCGGGTGGCGCCGGTCATGTCGAGGGTTATGGCAGCGACGGCAATCTGCGAATTTTTGACCAGTTCCAGAGCACCGATCGCATGATCCGCGGCTTTGCATATGGTGGCATCGGCCCGGTGGCTTCTGGAACCAGCGGCGATCATCTGGGTGGTACGACCTATTTCAACGCTTCGGCCGAAGCGCAGTTCCCGCTGCCCGTCGTTCCGGAAAGCTTCGGCTTGCGCGGCGCGGTGTTTGCGGATGCGGCAACGCTTTATGGCAGCAAGATCGCGGACCAGACATTGGTCGACCAGTCGTCGACCGGCATGAAATTGCGCGCTTCGGTTGGTCTCGGCTTGATGTGGGCCTCGCCGTTCGGTCCGATCCGTATCGACTACGCGATCCCGGTCAAGAAGGAAGCGAGCGACGACGTGCAGGAATTCAACTTCGGCATATCGACCCGCTTCTGATCGGCGGCCAACGATGCTCCCGGATTTTTGGATCCGGGAGAAATGTTCCGACCTAGCTGGATATAGCTTCTGGAATGACCGATCCGGTGTTCTTCGCGCCATCACGCCGGTATACGGCGGCCGAAGTCGCGAATCTGACCGGCTCGGTGCTTGTCGATTCCGACCAATCCGGCGTTTCGATCGAGACACTGGCGCCGGCCCACGAAGGCGGTGCCAATGCGCTCGTTTTCGTCGACGGCAGGCGCAATTCGGCGCTGATGCCCTCATTGCGGGCGGCCGCGGTGCTGTGTCCGGCGGAGTTCGCCAACAAGGCGCCGTCCGGCGTCGCCGTTTTGACCCACCCGCGGCCGCAACAGGCATTCGCGCTGGTCGGCAGACTGCTGTTTCCGACAGCCGCCACGCCGGGCCCAATGACCGGTGAAACCGGTGTTTCACCGCATGCCCATATCGATCCGACCGCGCATGTCGAAGCGGGCGCCATCATCGAGGCCGGTGTGGTCATCGGGCCAGGCGTCTCGATCGGCAAGGGCACCGTCATCGCGCCAAACGCGGTCATTGGACAATCCTGCCAGATCGGCCGCGACGGCTATGTCGGCCCGGGCGCCAGCATCCAGTATGCGCTGATCGGCAATCGTGTCATCATCCATGGCGGCGCCAGGATCGGCCAGGACGGCTTCGGCTTTGTCGGCGGTGCCAAGGGCCCTGAACGCGTTCCCCAGATCGGACGGGTCGTCATCCAGGACGATGTCGAGATCGGCTCCAATTCTACAGTCGATCGCGGCGCCATGTCCGATACGGTCATCGGTCAGGGCAGCAAGATCGACAATCTCGTGCAGATCGCCCATAACGTCCGCATCGGCCGCAATTGCATAGTGGCCGGGCTTTCAGGTATTTCCGGTTCCGTGGTCGTGGGTGACAACGTTACGATGGGCGGTGGCGTCGGGCTCGCGGATCACTTGACCATCGGCTCGGGCGCCAAGCTTGCCGCCAGAAGTGGATTTATGAGCAATGTTCCCGCCGGTGAGATCTGGGGCGGCTATCCGGCACAGCCGATGGCGGAAGCCATGCGGGAGATAGCCATGTTGCGCACGATGGCCAGGGCACGCAAGCAGGGCAAGGACAATGGCTGATATGGTGGCGGCGACGACGCTGGAAGCGGTCGACATACTGGGGCTGATGAAGCTCCTGCCGCACCGCTATCCCTTCCTGATGATCGACCGCATCGTCGACATCGATGGCGACGATTCCGCCGTCGGCATCAAGAACGTCACCATCAACGAGCCGCATTTTCAGGGGCATTTCCCCGAGCAGCCGGTGATGCCGGGCGTGCTGATCGTCGAGGCCATGGCGCAGACGGCAGGCGCCATCTGCATCCGCAGCCTTGGGGCGTCGAAACCGTCGCTGGTCTATTTCCTGACCATCGACAACGCCAAATTCCGCAAACCGGTCGTTCCCGGCGACCAGTTGAAGATCCACGTCAAGAAAATCAAGAAGCGCGGCAACCTGCTCAAATTCGCCTGCGAAGCCCTGGTCGATGGCACCAAGGCGGCCGAGGCCGAGATTTCAGCCATGATGGTCACCGGCGACTGACGATCGAGTGCTTATGAAAATCAAGACTTCAATCCATCCTTCCTCCGTCGTGGAAGAGGGCGCTCAAATCGGTCAGGGTGTGCGCATAGGGCCGTTCTGCCACATCAGCGCCGATGCCGTGATCGGCGACGGTGTCGAACTGGTTAGCCATGTCTCCGTCATCGGCGCGACCACCATCGGCGCCTCGACCAAGGTCTATCCGATGGCGACATTGGGCGCACCGCCGCAGAACACAAAACACAAGGGCGGCCGCACGACGCTGGTCATCGGCGCCAACTGCACCATCCGCGAAGGCGTCACGATGCATGTCGGCACCGACACCAGCCGCGGCGAAACGACAGTGGGCGACAATGGCAATTTCCTTGCCTACGCCCACATCGCCCATGATTGCGTTGTCGGCAAGAACGCCACTTTCGCCAATGGCGCGACGCTGGGCGGCCACTGCGAGATTGGCGACAACGTCTACATAGGCGGCCTCAGTGCCGTCCATCAATTCGTGCGCGTCGGCGACAATGCCTTTCTGGGCGGGTGCTCGGCCTTCGTTGGTGACGTCATTCCCTACGCCATTGCTGTCGGCAACCGCGCCAGCTTGCGCGGCTTGAACATCATCGGCCTCAAGCGCGCCGGTCTGCCGCGTTCCGAAATCTATCTGTTGCGCAAAGCCTACAGGACGATTTTCGACCGCTCCCGCACCGTCGGCGAGAACATCGAATTCGCCAAGGCCGAGTTCGCCTCTTCGCCGACCGCCATGAAGATCGTCGACTTCATCAGCAGTCGCGGCAAGCGACACTACGCAGTGCCATCGCTAAAGGGCGGCGATGGCGACGATACCGACGATGAAGACTGAGGCCGCTTCCGTCGGTCTTGATCTCCCGCCAGATGCCAGGGTCGGCATCATAGCAGGCGGCGGCAGTCTTCCGGTCGAAGTCGCGGCCGGCTCCGCCGGGCAAGGTTATCCGCCCTTCATCGTCCTCATGGAAGGCGAAGCCGACCGTCTGCCGGAATTGTGCCGGTATGAGCATGAGACCCTTGCCCTGGAGGCGATCGGCTCGCTTGTTCCTTTGCTCAAACGCCACCGGATTACCCATCTGGTGCTTGCCGGCGAGATCAAGCGCCGACCGAGGCTGACGCATCTGCGCCCAAGCCTTGGCCTGCTGGCGGTCATACCAATTGTCGTCATGGCGCTGGCGCGTGGCGACGATGGCCTGTTGAAGGTGGTGGCGCGCGGTCTCGAGGCCCGAGGGATCAAGGTCATGGGTGCGCACGAGATCGTGCCGAGCCTTGTCGCCGCCGAAGGGGTCTTGACCAAAGCCGCTCCACAGAAATTGGATTGGCGCGACATTGAGGCAGGCTTTGCGGCGGCAAAGGCCATCGGGGCGCTGGATATCGGCCAGGCGGCGATCGCGGTCGGTGGTCGGACCATCGCGCTCGAGGGCATCGAGGGCACGGCCGGATTGCTCGACCGTGCGAAGCTGCTGCGTGGCCATGGCCGCATCGCCGGCAAGACCCGCGGCGTCCTGGTCAAATGCGCCAAGCCTGGCCAGGAACTGCGCGCGGACCTTCCGTCCATCGGGCCGCAGACAGTTGAAGCGGCACATGCGGCGGGGCTTGCCGGCATTGCCGTCGAAGCGGGGCGCTCGCTGATCCTCGAAGGCCCCGCGACTTTGTCGCGCGCCAATGAACTTGGCCTGTTCATCGTCGGCCTGGCCGCAGCGGAGCCTTCGCATGGTTGAAAAGGCGCTGAAGATCGCGATCGTCGCCGGCGAGGAATCGGGTGACCTGCTTGGCGCCGACATCGTGCGCTCGCTCCGCCAGATAACAGGTCGCGAGGTGCGGCTTGTCGGCCTCGGCGGCCGGCATCTCGGCGAACTGGGCCTGGTGTCGCCCTTCGATGCCGGTGAGATCGCGCTCATGGGTTTCAGCGCCGTCCTGAGCGATCTGCCCCGTCTCATCAGGCGGATCGGTCAACTG
>NZ_PNOT02000092.1 GCF_002879535.1 Mesorhizobium intechi | reverse complement strand
GTGCCCGCCTGGGAGATCGTGTCCATGCCGGGATCGATCTGATCCACCGCGACGGTGCCCTGGCTTCCTTTCAGCGTGCGGCCGCCGGCGACGACCAGGGCCGCCATCACCGGGACCATCAGAACCGCGACAATGAGGTGAGGTACCCGCACCACCCCGACCTACTGGCTTGCCCAGACAATCCGCGCCACCCATTCGACCTCGCGCATGGGAATGTCGCGGTCGGGATGATCGGGATTGAGCGAGACCAGCGCGATCGACTTGACGGTCTGGCGCTCGAGCACCTTGGCCATCACCTCGCCCGATGTGGTCTTGACGACGACGCGATCGCCCTTGCGGGTGATGGCGCCCGGCTCGACGATGAGGACATCGCCGTTGCGATAGAGCGGCAGCATGGAATCGCCCTGCACCTGCAGCGCATAGGAGCTTTCGGTCGATTGCGCCGGCAGTTCGACCAGATCCCAGCCCTGCCCGGCCGGAAAGCCGGCATCGTCGAAGAAGCCGCCGGCGCCGGCCTGGGCGAAGCCGAGCAAGGGCACGGATCTCCGGTAAGCGGGTGCTGCATCGATGCGGCCTTCGATCAGCCTGGTGAATTCGTCGAGCGAGGCACCCGTCGCCTCGATGATCTTGGCCAGCGATTCGGTCGAAGGCCAGCGCGGCCGGCCATCCGAGGACAGGCGTTTCGACTTGTTGAAGGCGGTCGAATCGAGGCCAGCGCGCCTCGCCAGACCTGACGCCGAAAGCGAATAGCGCTCGGCAAGAGCATCGATGGCGGCCCAGACGCGGTCGTGCGAGAGCATGTCGTGCTCTCCTTCCAGACAGGAAAAAATGCCTCTCCTGTCTAACCCGCAACCGCCGGCATGTCCACCGCGCAGGCGACGGATCAGGAACAAAACTGTGCCGTAACGACAGTGCGGCACACTCTCCGGACACGACGTCAGGCGGGTCCTTTGGCCTGGCGGCGCAAGGCTTGGTGAGACTCCATGAACAGCCGTTCGACCTCGGTCGGCGGACGCGGGGTCACCGAGCGACCAAGCGCGGCGACGACCTCGTCGATATCGAGAAAACGGCGCGCCTTGCGGTCGTAGACGCCTGCGGTCGTCAGGATCACGGCAGCCGTCTCACCATTGTCGGCGACGAAACGGTGCTTGCCGATGACCTGGCTGCCTTCCCAGGTCTCGATGGAAGACACCACTTCGAAACGGCGCCACAGCCTGATCTCGCGTGCGTAGACCGCCTGCAGCCCGCCCATCATCGGCGCCCAGCCATTCTTGCGCGCCAGCGTGATCAGGCCGGCACGGACGAACAGGTCGATGCGGCCGAGATCGGCCAGCATCATGTAGCGCGCATTGTTGAGGTGGACGTTGAAATCGACGTCGGTCGGCAGGCAGCGAAAGGCCAGCCGGCTTTCACCGCCCATCATGTAGGGGCCACGGCTTCGCGTCGTGGCCATCATGCGCGCCATGCGCGCCCAGACATACATGACCCTGCCGTCAGGCGGCCTGTTTAACGTCGTCCTTGGCGTAGGGATCGAAGCGCTGGTAGAAGGTTTCGTCCTTTTCGGCCATGTCGATGAGCAGCTTGGGCACCTTGAACTCGGCGCCGTATTTCTTCTGCAATCCCTTGGCGATCTTGACGAAGCGCTTGGCGCCGACGCCGTCGATATAGGACAGCGCGCCGCCACTGTAGGGCGCGAAGCCGAAGGCCAGGATCGAGCCCACATCGGCCTCGCGCGGATCGGTGACGATGCCTTCCTCCATCACCCGCGCCGCTTCCAGCGCGATGGTGACCAGCAGCCGCTGCTGCAGCTCCTCGTAGTCTACCTTCTCGGGCGCAAGCTGCGGATAGAGGTCCTTCAGTCCCGGCCACAGCTTCTTCTTGGCCGGCTTGGCGGGATAGTCATAAAAGCCCTTGCCGTTCTTGCGCCCGAAGCGGCCATGGTCGTCGACCATGGTGTTGATCAGCGCCATCTGCTTGAGATCAACGGCCTTGTCGCCGAGATCCCTGATGGTCTGCTTCATGATCTTCTGGGCAAGGTCGATCGCCGTCTCGTCGGTCAACGCCAACGGACCGACCGGCATGCCGGCGGCCTTCGCCGCATTCTCGATCATCGGCGCGGGCACGCCCTCGATCAGCATCTTGTAGGCTTCCGACATGTAGCGCAGCACGCAGCGGTTGACGTAGAAGCCGCGCGTATCGTTGACGACGATCGGCGTCTTCTTGATGGCGCGGACGAAGTCGATCGCGGTGGCCAGCGCCTTGTCGCCGGTCTTCTTGCCGAGGATGATCTCGACCAGCATCATCTTGTCGACCGGCGAGAAGAAGTGGATGCCGACGAAATTCTTCGGCCGCGCCGAGTTCTTCGCCAGCGAGGTGATCGGAATGGTCGAGGTGTTCGATGCGAAGATCGCCGATGACTTCAGCACGGCCTCCGCCTGTTCCGTGGCTGCCTTCTTGACGGCCGAATCCTCGAACACCGCCTCGACCACGAGGTCGCAGCCGACGAGATCGGCATAGTCGGCTGTCGGCATGATCAGCGACAGGAGCTTGTCCTTCTCCTCCGGCTTGGCGCGGCCTTTCTTGACCTGATCCGAGACCAGGCTGTCCGAATGCGCCTTGCCCTTCTCGGCCGACTCCATGTCGCGGTCGAGCAGCACCACCGGGATGCCGGCCTTGGCCGTGACATAGGCGATACCGGCGCCCATGAAGCCGGCGCCCAGAATGCCGATCTTCTTGAACTTGGTTTCCGGCACGCCGTCCGGGCGGCGGGCGCCCTTGTTCAGTTCCTGCAGCGAGACGAACAGCGAGCGGATCATCGCCGCCGCTTCCCTGCTCTGCATGATCTCGGTGAAATAACGCTGTTCGATCCTGAGCGCGGTGTCGAACGGCACCAGCAGCCCTTCATAGACGCATTTCAGTATGGCGGCGGCGGCCGGGTAATTGCCAAAGGTTTCGCGGCGCAGGATGGCGATAGCCGGCGGCCACAGATTGAAGCCGGCCGGCGAATAGATCTGGCCGCCGGGCAGCTTGAAGCCCTTCTCGTCCCAGGGCTGCACGGCTTTCAGTCCGTTCCTGATCATGGCCTTTGCAGCCTCGACCAGCTTGGCCGGCTCGGCGATCTCATGGATCAGGCCCATGGCCTTCGCCTTCTGCGGCGACAGATTCTGGCCGGAGGTCAGCATCTGCAGCGCCTGCTGCTGATCGGTCAGCCGCGGCACGCGCTGGGTGCCGCCGGCGCCGGGGAAGATCCCGACCTTGACTTCCGGCAAGGCCATCTTGACCTTGTCTGAATCGGCGGCGACCCGGCCGTGGCAGGCCAGCGACAACTCGAAGGCGCCGCCCATGCAGGTGCCGTTGATCGCCGATACCCAGGGCTTGCCCGATGTTTCGAGCTTGCGCCACAGGCCGCCCATGCGACCGGCATTGTCGAACAGCAGCTTTGCCGCCTTCTCCGGGTCCTTGGTCTTTTCCCTGGCGAACACGGCAAGCATCTTCTGCAGCATGGTCAGATCGGCGCCGCCGGAGAAGCTGTCCTTGCCCGAGGTGATCACCGCACCCTTGATGCCGGCGTCGGCCGCCACCTGGTCGATGATCTTGTCGAGTTCGCCCATCACCTCCTCGGTGAACACGTTCATCGAGCGATCCGGCATGTTCCAGGTGACGAGCGCGATGCCGTCGGCGTCGGTGTCGAGGGTGAAATTGATGTAGCTCATTGTTTCTCTCCCCGTCAGACGCGTTCGATGATCGTTGCGGTGCCCATGCCGGCGCCGATGCACAGCGTGACCAGCGCGGTGTTCAGATCGCGGCGCTCGAGTTCGTCCAGCACCGTGCCGAAGATCATCGCGCCGGTGGCCCCGAGCGGATGGCCCATGGCGATGGCGCCGCCATTGACGTTGATCTTGTCGTGCGGGATCTCGAAAGCCTGCATGTAGCGCAGCACCACCGAGGCGAAGGCTTCGTTGAGCTCGAACAGGTCGATGTCCGACAGCTTCATCTTGGCGCGCTTCAGGAGTTTCTCGGTGACATCGACTGGGCCGGTCAGCATCAGCACTGGCTCGGAGCCGATATTGGCGAAGGTGCGGATGCGCGCGCGGGGTTTGAGGCCCATCGCCTTGCCGGCCTTCTTCGAGCCGAGCAGCACGGCCGCCGCGCCGTCGACGATGCCGGACGAATTGCCGGCGTGATGGACGTGATTGACCTCTTCCACCTCGGGGTGCTTCTGCACGGCGACCGCATCGAAGCCGCCCATTTCGCCGGGCATGACGAAGGATGGGTTGAGGGATGCCAGCGACTGCATGTCGGTCGAAGGCCGCATGTGCTCGTCATGGTCGAGGATGGTCAGGCCGTTCTGATCCTTGATCGCAATGACCGAATTGTTGAAGCGGCCGTCGGCCCAGGATTTGGCGGCCCGCTTCTGGCTTTCGACCGCATAGGCGTCGACGTCGTCACGGGAGAAACCATATTTGGTGGCGATCAGGTCGGCCGAGATGCCTTGCGGCACGAACCAGCCGGGCAGGCCGACCGAGGGATCCATGAACCAGGCGCCGCCAGAGGCACCCATGCCGACGCGCGACATGGATTCGACACCACCGGCGATGACGATATCGTCGGCGCCCTGCGCGATCTTGGCGGCGCCGAAATTGATGGCGTCGAGGCCCGAGGCACAGAAGCGCGAGATCTGCATGCCAGGCGCCTTGGTGTCGTAGCCGGCCTCGAATGCGGCCGCGCGTGGAATGACCGAACCCGCCTCGCCGACCGGATCGACGCAGCCGAAGATGATGTCGTCGACGTTGCCCGTGTCCAGCCCGTTGCGGTCGCGCAGCGCTTCCAGCGTCTTGGCGGCGAGCCGCACGGCAGGCACTTCGTGCAGCGATCCGTCCTTCTTGCCCTTGCCGCGCGGCGTGCGCACGGCGTCATAGACGTAAGCTTCGGCCATTTTCGTGCTCCTTGGGTTTGCCGGTCGCCGCTCTCAGAGCGAGCGTCCGATCAGCAATTTCATGATCTCGTTGGTGCCGCCATAGATGCGCTGGACGCGAGCGTCGCGGAACATGCGGGCGATCGGATATTCATTCATGTAGCCATAGCCGCCGTGCAGTTGAAGACATTCGTCGACGACCTTGCCCTGCAGGTCGCTCAGCCAGTACTTGGCCATCGAGGCCGTCACCGGATCGAGCCCGCCATTGATGTGGCGGGTGACGCAGTCATTGTAGAAGACCCGGCCGATGGTCGCCTCGGTCTTGAGTTCGGCCAGCTTGAACTGGGTGTTCTGGAAATCGATGATCGCCTTGCCGAACGCCTTGCGCTCCTTGACGTAGTCGATGGTCAACGCCAGCGCGCGCTCGATCATCGCAATGGCGCCGGTGCCGATCTGCAGCCGCTCCTGCGGCAATTGCTGCATCAGCTGGATGAAGCCCTGCCCTTCCTCGTGGCCGAGCAGGTTCGAGGTCGGGACGCGCACGTCGTTGAAGAACAATTCCGACGTGTCGTTGGCCTTCAGGCCGATCTTGTCGAGGTTGCGGCCGCGCTCAAAACCTTCGACCTCGTCGGTCTCGACGACAATCAGCGAGGTGCCCTTGGCGCCCTTTTCCGGATCGGTCTTGGTGACGACGATGATGAAGTTGGCCAGCTGGCCGTTGGTGATGAAGGTCTTGGAACCATTGATCCTGTACTGGTTGCCGTCCTTCTCGGCCCGCGTCTTGACGCCTTGCAGATCGGAACCGGCGCCCGGTTCGGTCATGGCGATGGCGCCGATCAGCTCGCCGGTGGCGAGCTTCGGCAGCCACTTCCTCTTCTGTTCTTGCGAACCGTAGTGAAGGATGTAAGGGGCGACGATCGAATTATGCAGCCCGATGCCAAAACCATCGACGCCGACATGGCCGATCGCCTCGATGATGGCGCTCTCATGCGCGAAGGTGCCGCCGGAACCGCCATATTCCTCCGGCATCGAGGCACAGAGCAGGCCGGCGGCGCCGGCCTTGCGCCAGCTCTCGCGGTCGACCATCTCGTTCTTCTCGAACTCGTCGTAGCGCGGTGCGATCTCCTCCGACATGAAGCGGGTTGCCATGTCGTAGAGCATGCCGACCTCGTCTGCCGCCCAGGCGGGCTTGGGAAGGCCAAGTATTTCGGCGGGGCTGGTCATGTGGATATGGTACTCCTCCCAGAGCGCATCGTCAGCGTCGAGGCCGGCGCACGTCACGCGGGCCTCAACCGACCCTCCCCTCGAGGGAGAGGGCAATCATCTTTAGAACGCTTCCGCGGGCAGGGCCATCAGCGTATCCGCGCCACTCGAAATACGAGCGAGATGGGCCGACGTCTCCGGCATGATCCGCTCCATGAAGAAGCGCGCCGTCACCACCTTGTTGTCGTAGAAGGACTGGGTGCCGTTGGCGCCGGTCTTGCCCTGGGCTGCCTTGGCCATCTGCGCCCACATGTAGCCCAGCGCAACAAGGCCGAAGAGATGCATATAGTCGGTCGAGGCCGCGCCGGCATTGTCGGGCTTGGCCATGCCGTTCTGCACCAGCCACATGGTCGCGGCCTGCAGATCGTTCAGGCCCTTCTTCAACCCCTTGGTGAAGGGCGCCATCTTCTCGTCGGAGCGGTTCTCCTCGCAGAATTCGCCGACCTCCTTGAAGAAGGCCTGGATGGCGCGGCCGCCATTCAGGCCGAGCTTGCGGCCGACGAGGTCGAGTGCCTGGATGCCGTTGGCGCCTTCATAGATCATGGCGATGCGGGCATCGCGCACGAACTGGCTCATGCCGTGCTCTTCGATATAGCCATGACCGCCGAACACCTGCTGCGCCATGACGGCGTGATCGAAGCCCTTGTCGGTGAGCACGCCCTTTACCACCGGCGTCATCAGGCCGGTGTAGTCGTCGGCCGCCTGGCGGTCCTTGTCGTCGGCGGAGCGATGCGCGATGTCGGACTTGATCGCCGTCCACAGCGCCAGCGCGCGGCCGGCCTCGTTGAAGGCCTTCATGGTCATCAGCGAACGGCGGATGTCAGGATGGACGATGATCGGGTCGGCCTTCTTGTCCGGCGCCTTGGCGCCTGAGAGCGAACGGCCCTGCAAGCGGTCCTTGGCGTAGGCAACGGCGTTCTGGTAGGCGATCTCCGACAGCGAAAGCCCTTGCAGGCCGACGCCGAGGCGGGCCTCATTCATCATCGTAAACATCGCCTTGAGGCCGCCATTCTCCTCACCGAGCAGCGTGCCTTCGGCCTCGTCATAGTTCATGACGCAAGTCGAATTGCCGTGGATGCCCATCTTCTCCTCGATGGAGCCACAGGAGAGCGTGTTGCGTTCGCCCGGATTGCCCGCGGCATCGAGCTTCAGCTTCGGCACGATGAACAGCGAGATACCCTTGACGCCCTCCGGCGCGCCCTCGATGCGGGCCAGCACGAGATGGACGATGTTGTCCGACATGTCGTGCTCGCCGGCCGAGATGAAAATCTTCTGTCCCGAGATTTTGTAGGTGCTGTCGCCGTTCGGCACAGCCTTGGTGCGCAGCAGGCCGAGATCGGTGCCGCAATGCGGCTCGGTCAGGTTCATGGTTCCGGTCCAGGAACCCTCGACCAACTTCGGCAGCCATTTGGCTTTCTGCTCGTCGGTGCCGTGGGTGATGATCGCGGCGATGGCGCCTTGGGTCAGGCCCGGATACATCATCAGCGACATGTTGGCCGAGACCATGTATTCGGCGACGGCGGTGTGCACGGCATAGGGCAGGCCCTGGCCGCCAAACTCGACCGGCGCCGCCAGCCCCATCCAGCCGCCTTCGCGATACTGGTCGAAGGCCTCCCTGAAGCCTTTGGGCGTGGTCACCGAGCCGTCGTCGTGACGCACACAGCCTTCCATGTCGCCGACACGGTTGAGCGGATGCATGACGTTTTCGGCGAGTTTGGCGCCTTCAGCCAGGATCGCTTCCAGCACGTCTGGCGTGGCGTCGGCAAATCCGGGAAGGTTCGAATAGCGCTGATAGCCCAACACCTCGTTGAGTACGAACAGCGTGTCCTGGACCGGCGCCCTGTATATCGGCATGCTTTTTTCTCCACCCTGCGGACCCGGTCCGAAAGCCGCCGAATTGATGTCGGGGCAGCATGCGGACCCGTGTTGAAACCGGGATAGCAAAAATTGACGTTTGCGTAAACGTCAATTTTTTCGGTGCGACAAGATTTCCCGACCAGCCGCTGCTTGGCGACGCCAGCAGCGCGACGTGATGCAGACCAGCGCCGAAGGAGCCAGTAGGGCAGATCCAGGCAACGAAAAAGCCGCGCGGCATGGCCACGCGGCTTTGATGGTCGAGACTCCGACGCAGTCGGACCCGGTAGATTGCTTCAGCTCGCGACGCTTGCCTGCGGCGTCGCGCGCTCGGCCAGCATCTGGCGCACCGCCGACATCGAACCGGAGAGCTCGTTGATGGCGTCGTCGATCAGCGCCCGCTGCTTCTGCAGGCGGGCGAGCTGCTTCTCGGACTTGTCCAGCGCCAGCCGCAACTGCTTGGTGTTGGAACCGGTCGGATCGTAGAGATCCATCATCTGCTTGACGTCGCGCAGCGAGAACCCGACCTTGCGGCCGAGCAGGATCAGCTTCAGCCGGGCCTTGTCACGCCGCGTGTAGAGACGGGTGGAGCCGTCGCGCTGCGGGTTGAGCAGGCCCTTGTCTTCGTAGAAACGCAGCGTGCGCAGCGTCACGCCGTATTTCTTGGCCATTTCGCCGATGCGGGCAAGGTCCTCACCGGCTTCGACAGATGCATTATTGGTATTGGCCGCGGTCTCGCCGGCCGAGATAAGCTTCATGGTCACTGGCTTTCCCCGTCTGGTGGCGTCGCGGTCCTGGACCATGCGTCGCCTGACTGGAAGCGGGGGCGTGCTTCCGGCCGTGGTTTCGACAAACAAAATCGCAAACAGCACACTCAAATGCGCCTTTTACGTTTACGTCAATTCTATACCGGTAGCCGCCGCATGACGCAAGGGGCGTTCTGTGGAGGTGCTTTATGCCGCACCGTGGAAGCGAGAGCGAACTTCCTTCCAACTTCTTAAGCTTGGTTAACGCGTTGTTTACCACGTTGGGGGAAATGTGGGCGCGTCGGCTACCCGTGTTTATCCTGTATCGAATTTTTCACGGTTTTTCGGAGCGCGGGTGAAACCCCGGGAAGCTTGTATTCCACCGTGGAAGCGCGGTCGCCTTCGTTCCGGCAGGGACTTGGGAGCTGGTCGCAAGCCGGCCAATCTGAAAGACGGACGCACCGATGAACAGCAAGCGGTCCTATCTCGATACACTCAACGCCGGCAGGCAGCGCAAGCCGCAGACCACGCTCGAGCAACTGAACCGCTCGCTTGAGACGCTGGAACAGCGGCTGGGGCAGACCCGCGAGGAGGCGACGGCACGTCCGGCCCTGCGCCAATACGGCGCCGATCCGCGCCATCCCGCTGTCGACCCGCGCTATCCCGCCGTCGACCCGCGCTATCCCGCTGTCGACCCGCGCTATCCCGCCGCCCAGCCAACCGGTCAGCAGCGCTGGTATGAAGATCCGCGGCCGGCGGCGCGCCCGCAGACCCCGGCGCCGGCACCCAGCTTCGACCAGAACTACCAGGCCATCGCCCGTGACATCGACCGCGTACGCGGCCAGGAAGACAGCGTCGCCATGGTCGGCAAGATCGCCGGCGAATTGCGCGGCATGCGCGAGGAACTGCGCCACCAGATGACGGCAGGTCTGCAGCGCGAATTCGATGCACTGCGCAAGGATATCGACGCCGCCTTCCAGGCCAACGCCAGGTCCGGCACTGCGGGCAAGGGCAGTGCCGAACTCGGCGTCGAATTCGAACGGCTTTCCGGCGCCATCAAGTCACTGTCGGAGAAAAGCGACGACAGAAGCGTCAACATGCTGCGGCTGGAGCTCGAGCAGGTGAAGGCCGCGCTCGACACGCTGGCGCGCGAGGAGAGCGTGCAGAAGGTCGACCGCCGCTGGGACGATTTCGACCGCCGCTGGACGGCTTTCGAGGACCGCGTCGACGCCGACCAGCGCAAGCGCTCCGACGACCCCGCCCTTGCGGCCCTGACCGACCGGCTGGAGCAGATCAGCAACGCCGTCAACAATCTGCCCGAATCGCTGTCGCTGCGCTCGCTCGAGGAAAAGGTGCGTACGCTGGCCGGCGCCGTCGAACACTTCGCGGGCCAGCAGGACAATCGCGGCGGCGACACGCTTGCCATGATCGATGAGCGGCTGGACGAGATTTCCCGCGCCATCGTTGCCTCGACCGTCGCTGCACAGGCCAATTCCGTCGACCACGAAGCCTTCGATCGTATCGAGAAGCGCATCGACTCGCTCGCCCGGCAGATCGAGGAGGTGGCGCAGGATCGTCCCGGTAACGCGGTCATGGATCGCCTGAGCACGCTGTCGAGCCGCGTCGACGAACTCGCCGGCCGCGCCAATTTGCCCGAACAGGCGATGGAACGGCTGGCCAAGCAGATCACCCTCATCGCCGACAAGATCGACCAGGCGCCGGCCATGCCCGACGCCGACTATATCTTCCACGGGCTTGAGCAGCGCTTCGACGTGCTGTCCAGCATGATGGAACGCCGCCAAGGCGATGCCATCGAACAGGGCAACATGCTGTTTCGCGATCTCGAGCGCCGTCTCGACGAGGTTGCCGACCGGCTCGACCAGCGCCTCGCGCCGCAGATCGACAGCGCCGGCATCATGGAGGCCATCGACGCCCGCTTCACCGCACTCGCCACGCGCATGGAGACGCGCGCTCCTGATCCCGCCGGCGAAGCGGCGATCCGTGGACTGGAAAGCCGGCTCGAGGACATTTCCAGCCGGCTCGACGCCTCTGCAGCCCAGGTCGCCGGCATCGATCCGGCGCTGATACGCAGCCTGGAGGCGCAGGTCACCGGCCTGTCCGCCCATCTGTCCAGGCCCAGCACGCCCCTGCCGGAATTCGAGGACATCAGCCCGCGCCTCGACGAAATCGAGAAGGCACTGGCCGGGACCCGCGATTCCATCCTTGGCGCGGCACGCGAAGCGGCCGAGAACGCCGTGCGTTCGCTGGCGGGGTCGAACGCCAACGCGTCGGCCGTTTCCGGACTCGCCCAGGACCTTAAGACGCTCGAGACGCTGACGCGGCGTTCCGACGAACGCAATTCGCGGACTTTCGAGGCCATCCACGACACGCTGCTCAAGATCGTCGACAGGCTAGGTTCGCTGGAAACCGACGAATCGCCCGAAGCGGTCAGCGAACTTCTGGGCCAGGACCAGGCGGTCGGCAGGCGCCGCACACGAACCGCCAAGCTGGCAGTCGAGGCGCCATCGATGGATATCGACGACCCGATGCCGCTGACCGGCGACATGGCCGATCTCGATGACCGCGTCGCCGCACTGACGCGCAACCAGGGTGCGCGTGGCGATCTGGGTACGCATGGCGACGTGGGAACGCGCACGCCGGCGGAAGCCGCCGCCGCGGCCGCCATGGCCGCACTCGGTTCCGATACCATCGCCGAGAAGGACCAGCCGGCCGGCCGCAAATCGATGTTCGGCGGGCTGGCCCGTGCCTTCA
>NZ_PNOT02000066.1 GCF_002879535.1 Mesorhizobium intechi | reverse complement strand
GGATGGCGGTGAGCGCAAAACCGTCGACCTGGTTATCGGCGGCGGTAAGGCCGGTCAGCGAAAGCCGATCGGCCGTTGCCCAGACCACGCGTGCCGCATTCTTCGACAACAGCGTGTTGAAGGCGGCCTCGTCGCCCTTGGCCGCGAGGCCGTCGGCCAGCACGGCGACGCTGGCGCCGGGCAACGTCTCCAGCACGCCGGCGACGCGCGCATAGACGGCGGGCCGGTCGGTCGGGATAGGCCGCGGCTTGGCGGCGCGCAGCCGGTCGAGCGCGGCGGCGGCATCGAAGGGGCCGATCTCCGCATTGGCCTTTTCGGCGGTGAAGGCGATGATGACCGGCACGCCGTTCGAGCCGGCATCCTTGATCAGCCGCTCGGCGGTGGCGACGCGCTTGTTCCAGTCGGCCGCACTCGCCCAGTCATTGTCGATGACCAGTGCAAGGGCCGCACCCTCGGCCGGCAGTTTTTCGCGCGGGTTGAAGACCGGTTCGGCCAGGGCCGCGACGATGAGGCCCGCCATCAGCAGCCTGAGCAACGTCAGCCACCAGGGGCTTTGATGCGGCGTCTCCTCGCGCTTCAAGACGCGCGCCAGGATCTTCAGCGGCGGAAAGATCTCGGCCTGCGGCTTGGGCGGCGTCAGCCTGAGAAGCCACCAGATCACCGGCAGCGCCAGCAGGCCCCACAGCACCATGGGCGCGCCAAAGGAGAGCGGCAGCCAGCTCATGCGACCGCCTTTCCAGGCTGACCGGCACGACCGCTGCCGGCATAGCCGCCATCGGCTGTCATTGCCATGTGCAGGCGCACCAGCGCGTCGGACGCCAGCCGATCGGTGTGGTTGACGGTAAAGCTCCAGCCGAGCCGCTTGCACCATGCGGCCAGTTCCTGGCGGCGGGCGGTGTAGAGCAGGCGGTATTCGACGCCGAGCATTTCAGCGCGTCCGGCGGTCAGCTTTTCGCCGGTCTCGGGGTCGGTGAACTCGGTGCGGCCGGCATAGGGGAAGGTCTCCTCGGCCGGGTCGGCAACCTCGATCAGATGGGCACGCACGCCGTGGCGGGCGAGCACGTCGAGCCATTCCATCGTCTCCTCGACCGGGTCGAGGAAATCGCTGGCGATGACGATGTCGCAGAAGCGCCTGATGTCGGTCAGGTCAGGCTTCGCCGGCAAGTCGCCGGCATGCATCAGCTGGGCGGCGATGCGCTCGGCGCCGTTGCGGGCGGTGAACGGATCGGTCAGGCCCGGCCAGGCGATGCGTTCGCCGCTGCGCGACAACAATTCGGCCATGGCCAACGCCAGCACCAGCGCGCGCGACTGCTTGGAGACGCTGGCGCCGGTCGATTTGTAGAGCATGGACGGCGAAGGGTCGGCCCACAGCCACACCGTATGGGCGGCTTCCCATTCGCGGTCGCGGACATAGGTGTGGTCGTCGCGGGCCGAGCGACGCCAGTCGATACGCGAGGAATCGCCCTCGACATAGGGCCGGAACTGCCAGAAATTCTCACCGATGCCGCGCTTGCGGCGGCCGTGCCAGCCGGCGATCACGGTGTTGACGATGCGGCGCGCCTCGACCAGCAAGTCGGGCACCAGCGAAGCCCGCAACCGGCCACGGGCGAGCGCGTCGCGCGTCGCTGCCGGAGCCTGGACCTCGCCGACGCGCGCCATCAAATCCCTTTCACAAGCTTCGCCACCACATCGCGCACGCTGGTGCCTTCGGCGCGGGCGGCGAAGGTCAGCGCCATGCGGTGCTGCAGCACCGGCTCGGCCAGCGCCCGCACATCGTCGACCGAAGGCGCCAGGCGCCCGTCATAGAGCGCACGCGCCCTCGTGCACAGCATCAGCGCCTGGCTGGCGCGCGGGCCGGGGCCCCAGGCGACATGCTTGTCGGTATCGGCATTGCCTTGCCCTGGACGCGCCGAACGCACCAGAGTGAGGATCGCCTCGACGACGCTTTCGGGCACCGGCATGCGGCGGATCAGCGTCTGGATTTCCTTCAATCGAGCCGGCTGCAGCACGTTCTGCGCCTTTGCATCCTCGATGCCGGTGGTTTCCAGGAGAATGCGGCGCTCGGCCTCGATTTCGGGATAGAGGATGTCGACCTGCATCAGGAAGCGGTCGAGCTGGGCTTCCGGCAGCGGATAGGTGCCTTCCTGCTCCAGCGGGTTCTGCGTCGCCAGCACATGGAAGGGGGCGGGCAGATCATAGCGGGCGCCGGCGATGGTGACATGGTATTCCTGCATGGCCTGCAGCAGCGCCGACTGGGTACGCGGCGAGGCGCGGTTGATCTCGTCGGCCATCAGCAACTGGGCGAAGATAGGGCCGGAGATGAAGCGGAAGGAGCGCTTGCCGGTCTCGTCCTGCTCCATCACCTCGGAGCCTAGAATGTCGGATGGCATCAGATCGGGGGTGAACTGGATGCGGCGCGAATCGAGGCCGAGCACGATGCCCAGCGTTTCGACCAGCTTGGTCTTGGCAAGGCCGGGAACACCGACGAGCAGCGCATGGCCGCCCGCCAGCAGCGCCACCAGCGTGCGTTCGACGACGTTTTCCTGGCCGAAGATCACCCGACCGACCCCGTCGCGAATCCTGGAAATGTCGGCCAGCGCCTTTTCGGCCTCGGCGATCATGTCCGTCTCGCTGATCGGGCTTTCCTTGACCATCACGCTCATTCGGCTCGATCCCTTTGGTTGGAAATACCGGCCCGCACCATATCATAGGTTGCCGCGATTCGGCCTCGCGTAGCGCCTATGGTCGAACTTAAATCACAGACTTAGGCTGACAAGCGGAACAACAGTGACTATTTCGTGACGATGACGGAACACGACGAACATCGCCAACAAAGCCTTACGCAGGCAACCGAGGCGCGCGGCCTGGAGGCGCTGATCTCGCGCGCGGCGCGTTCCGGCAAGGGCGCGGCGCCTGTCGAGCGTTGGAATCCCGACTTTTGCGGCGATCTCGACATGGAGATCAAGGCCGACGGCACCTGGTTCTATCTCGGCACGCCGATCGGTCGCATGCCGCTGGTGCAGCTCTTCTCCTCGGTGCTGCGCAAGGATGCGGACGGCAGGACCTATCTGGTGACGCCCGTGGAAAAGGTCGGCATCCGCGTCGCAGATGCGCCGTTCATCGCCGTCGAAATGGATGTTTCGGGCAGCGGCGACGAACAGATCATCACCTTCCGCACCAATGTCGGCGACGTGGTCGAGGCCGGGCCGGAGCGGCCGCTGCGCTTCGTCGACGAGAACGAGACCGGCGGCCTGAAGCCCTATCTGCTGGTGCGCGGCCGGCTTGAGGCGCTGGTGGGGCGGCCTGTCATGTACGAACTGGTCCGGTATGGCGAGGAGATCGAGATCGGCGGCGAGGCGATGTTTGCCGTGCGCTCGAAGGGCGCGGTTTTCCCGATCATGCCGGCGGACCAGTTGAGGCGGCTGAGCGCATGATGGACCGCGTGCCGCTTATGGCCTTCTCATCGGCGGATTTTCGCGCGCGCTTCGCCGCGCAGCCGGACGCGCATGCCGGCGACGACTATGGCGACCATCGCTTCAATCCGGGTCATCCGCGCCTCAATCAGGGCAAGCCGCTGCGCAATGCGGCGGTGCTGATCCCGGTGGTCGATCACGAAGACGAAGCGACGGTTTTGCTGACCAAACGAGCCGAAAAGCTGCGCAACCATTCGGGGCAGGTGGCCTTTCCCGGCGGCACCATCGATGCGGCCGATGCCAGCCCGGAGGCGGCGGCGCTGCGCGAAACCTTCGAGGAGATCGGCCTTGACCAGGACCGCATCGAGATCATCGGCCGCATGCCCGACTATGTCGCCGGCAGCGGCTACCGCATCGCTCCCGTGCTGGGCATCGTGCGGCCCGGCTTCCAGCTTGCCTTGAATGCCGACGAGGTCGATGCCGCTTTCGAAGTGCCGCTGCGGTTCCTGATGGACCCGGTGAACCACAAGCGCGACAGCCGCATGTGGAACGATCTCGAATGGTTCTTCTACGACATGCCCTATGGCGACCGCCGCATCTGGGGCGTCACCGCCGGCATCATCCGGACGCTCTATGAAAGGCTCTATGCGTGAGTGTTTCGATTGCGGGCAGGGCCGACTGGCTCGCCGACAAGTATTTGCAGCGCCTGCTTGCCACCCTGGCTGAAGGCGGCGAAGAGGCGCGTGTCGCCGGCGGCGCCGTGCGCAACGCGCTGATGGGCGAGCCGGTCTCCGATGTCGACGTCGCCACCACCTGTTTGCCGCAGGAAATCATCCGCCGCGCCGACACGGAGGGTTTCAAGCCGGTGCCGACCGGCATCGAGCACGGCACCGTCACGGTGGTCGCCGGCGGCAAGCCCTATGAAGTCACGACTTTGCGCGCCGATGTAGAGACCGACGGCCGCCGTGCCAAGGTGTCGTTCGGGCGCGACTGGAAACTCGATGCCGAGCGGCGCGACTTCACCATCAACGCCCTCTACGCCGACGCGGACGGCTCCGTCCTCGACCTGGTCGGCGGCATCGCCGATATCGAGGCGCGGCGGCTGCGCTTCATCGGTGATGCCGAAGCGCGCATCCGCGAGGACTATCTGCGCATCCTGCGCTTCTTCCGCTTCTTCGCCTGGTATGGCGAAGGCCGGCCGGATGCCGAGGGGCTGAAGGCCTGCGCCCGGCTGAAGGATGGCCTGGCGCAGCTTTCGGCGGAGCGCGTCTGGTCCGAGCTGAAGAAACTGCTTTCGGCGTCTGATCCGTCGCGGGCGCTGCTGTGGATGCGGCAGGCCGGGGTCTTGACCGCCGCGCTGCCGGAAAGCGAGAAATGGGGCATCGACGCCATCCACGGATTGACCAAGGCCGAGAAGGATCTGGGCTGGGCTGCCGATCCGATGCTGCGGCTGGAGGCGATCGTGCCGCCGGATGTCGCGCGGATGAAGACGCTGGCCGAACGGCTGAGGTTTTCGACCGCGGAATCAGACCGTTTGCGCTGCTGGGCGCTCTCCACGGCCGTCGAGCCGAAGACGACCGAAGGCGAACTGGCGAAAAGGCTCTATCGCGGCGACCGGCAAGGATTTGTCGACCGCCTGCGGTTGGCGCTTGCCGCAGCCCGGGTACGCGCCGTCGAGGACAATAATGCGCTGCTCGAGGCCGGCGGCTTCTCGCGCCTGCTGGCCTTCGCGCTCAAATGGGAAAAACCTGTGTTTCCGCTGAAAGGCGCCGACCTGACGGCGCTCGGTGCCACGCCAGGGCCGAAGCTGGGCGAAATCCTCAAGAACCTCGAAGCGGAATGGATCGAGGCGGGATTCGCCCCCGATCGCGGCGCGCTGCTCGAACGCGCCGCGAAGGCGCTTGAAGCTTAGCCTGGAGCTTGCCCGGACGATCGTGCCGATCAAAAGGCAAGGCGACGATTTGACCGGGCGAAACGTCGCTTTCCTACCTGATCGCCGTGGGAGCCAGGGCGCGCGAAAGGCTTGCCTCGCCCTTGCCGTAGACCGAGGCCCTGTAGTTGACCAGCGTGTCGGTACGAGCCGTGTTGAGCAGATCGTTGGTGATCTGGGTCGCGGTGGCCGTGGTGAACTTGCTGCCGATGATCGCCGCATATCCTGAAATGATCGGCGCGGCGAAGGAGGTGCCATAAAGGCCTGTCTTGCTTCCATCGACACCAACCACGAGGAAGTGGCTTTGCACCAGCGGATTGGAGCCGGCGGTATTGGAATACCAGGCAAGCTGGGCCTTGCTGGATGTCGTGCCGTTGGTGGACAGCGCGCCGACGAAGATCGCGGATGGTTTTCCGATCAGGGCAAGGTCGAGATAGTCCTGCTGGCCGTTCGTGACCCCGCCCACGGCGACCGAATCGTTGCCCGCGGCCTTCGAGACAACAGCCGTCCCCCTGATCGCATAGGAGATGATGGAGGCTTCCTCCGGGGCCCAGCCGATCTGGTTCGAGCTGTAGCCCGCCTTGGCGTACATGCCGTAGCTCAGATTGAGCACGTTCAGGCCGGGCGCCAGGCCGACGGCCGAACCGGTTGAGAAGTCTTTCGACCTGATGGTCGCCAAGGGCGCTATCATGCCGGCTTCCTCACGCGTCCATTCACCGTGGCGCTGGGTTTGGACCCCAACACCGAAATTTCCGGAGAAGCGCGATGTGCTGGAGAAATCGTCGACGATCGTAATCGTGACGCCCTTGCCCTTGTATCCCGCGGCCCAAGCGGCGCCAACATCGGAGCTCATCCACCTCTGCACTGTCGGGGTGCCCGAGGCCGGGATCGTTGCGCTCACGCATGTGGACAGGCCGCCGCCGTGGCACAGCGCAGCCATCTCGTCCGCATTGACGGCCTCCTGTGCCGAGGCCATCGGCGCCGACAGGATGGCGAGCGCCGTGGCGATACCGAATTTCAGGCAATTCCCTGACATGCTCTTACTCCGTTCAAACAAGAACCAAGACGGGCGATCGCGAATTTCGGGGCTAGATGATTTTCTCATTTACGCGCGATCAGAAAGTAACACGGTAATTCAGCCAGATGTGCTGGCTCTCCGGTTTAGCGTTAACCAGATATTTCAAGGTTTCCTCAGGCGCCATCTGGCTGGCCGCGAGCCGGCAATTGACGCGGTAGGTGCCAAAATCACCGTAGTCGGCTTCGCAGGACTTTTCGGTAAGCTTGCCGCCGATGGTGGTGGTGAGCGAAAGGGAGAGAGTGCTGTTCGGGGTCGGATGCATCTGGGTGAGGAACCCAAGCTTGAGGCTGGGCTCGATCCGATACTTCTCGCCCTCTTCGCCGGTTCCAAATCCCCAAAGGATGCCGGTATCCTCCGTGATCTGGGTGAGCAGGTCCACATGCATGTCGACCCAGCTTGCCCGGTACCATTGGTTGAACGAGACAAAGGTCCCGTTCTGAAGTTCGTAGCCGCCATTGCCCAGGCTTCTCGCGCGGTCGCTGAGCGGCGAGCCCTGATGTATGTCGACCAACGATGTCGTTATGTCCTGGGCGGCAGCCGGGAACGCTCCGATGAGCGCGCACAGCAGGAGCGCCATCGTGCGGAACCTCACTCGACTGCCGGACTTTTCGCGCATGCGCGAAACACCTCGCCCCACTGATTCCGGATCAGCGCCTGGTGGCGACGGGCTTCTCTGGCAGCCCACTGTGGCCGGATTGTCCTCGCGACAGTGGCACGGGTTCGGTTACCGCGTGGTTTAATTTAGCTGAGGCAAATATGATTTTTTACCCCGCGCGGGGGGCTGGCTCCGCGGCGGCGCCCCGATCTCGAAGCGCCGTCGGGGCTGGTTGCCAACGCCGGCGAAGGCAGGCGGGGCAAAGCCTAGGCGGCGTCGCGCACCTTCTCTATACGCGAGCGGATCGCCTCGATCATGGTTTCGCGGATTGTCGTCTCGCCATGCGTTTCGCGCATGTGCTCGACGGCACGGCGCATCACTTCGGCTTCCTCGTCGGCACGGGTGTGCCACTCACAGCCAGGAACAAGCGAGCCGCAGTGGAATTGCTTCATCGGATTTCTCCTTTTCCTCCAGGGAACCGGTCGAGGCTCCGCCGCTTTTTTTG
>NZ_PNOT02000214.1 GCF_002879535.1 Mesorhizobium intechi | reverse complement strand
TTTCCCAACCCGCCACTCGCTGACGGTTTTGGCATACCGGTTGCCATCTGGGCATGACAGTGTCGGCGGACGCACCGCTTCCACGCATGGCATTTATAACCAGCCCCAACAATTCTGCATTGCTCGCAACCGGTTTTTGCCGCTAGAGGCTTTCTCGACCGCAACGAGCTGCCGCCTCCAACCCGGAAAGGCCTTAGCCGCCCATGCCTCATCTTCCCGATCACCTCCTCGCCGGCTATCGCAATTTCATGAATGGCCGCTACCTCACCGAAAGCGGCCGCTATCGCGAGCTCGCCAAGGAGGGGCAGGCTCCGGAAACGATGATCGTCGCCTGTTGCGACTCCCGCTCGGCCCCCGAAGCGATCTTCGACGCCGGACCGGGCGAACTCTTCGTGCTGCGCAATGTCGGCAATCTGGTGCCGCCCTACGAGCCGGATGGCGAGTTCCATTCGACCTCGGCCGCACTTGAATTCGCGGTGCAAAGCCTCAAGGTCAAGAACATCGTCGTCATGGGCCATGGCCGCTGCGGCGGCATCCGCGCCGCGCTCGACCCCAATGCCGCGCCGCTGTCTCCCGGCGATTTCATCGGCAAATGGATGAGCCTGATCGCCCCTGCCGCCGAAACCGTCTCTTCCAGCACCTTCATGACCGCGGTGGAGCGCCAGACAGCCCTTGAACGCATCTCGATCCGCTATTCCATCGCCAACCTCCGGACCTTTCCTTGTGTCTCGATCCTCGAGGGCAAGGGGCGGCTGTCGCTGCACGGGGCGTGGTTCGACATTTCGACCGGTGAGCTCTGGGTGATGAACAAGGAGACCGGCGATTTCGAGCGGCCGGTGCTGGAATGAACGGAAAGGCGCGCCCGGTGACGAGCGTCCGGTCGGTCGTTTTCGCCGCCGCGGCCCTGCTGATAGCGATCGTTGCCGCGCGCGCCGATGACGGCGCCATCATCAGCCGCTGGTATTCTGCACTGCTGGTCGCCGACCGCACCGAACTCGCCGACCTGCTTGCCGACGACGTCCGCATCAAGCTCGAAGACCTCGGCATCGTCCAAAGCAAGCAGGAGTTCATCGCCGCGCTCGACGAATGGAAAGGCGCGGTTGCGGGCGCCGCGATCCGCCACCGCGTCGAGAAGAGCGAGGCCGGCATCACCACGGTGATCGCCTGCTACGACTTCCCCGACAATGACATGCTGATGCAGGAGACCTTCGCGGTGGCCGATAACCGCATCACCGCCAGCTCGCAGGCGGCAATCGCCGAGAACTGCGAAGCCTATTGAGGCGGATCGGTCAGCTGCCATATTGCGGCCTCGTGGGCCGCGCCCTACATCGGGGACACCCCTCCTTCTTGATGCCAGCGAAAGACCCTCCATGCCCTCCACGAAAGCCGTCGACCTCGCCGCCCATCCGTTGACCGCGTGGCAAGGGCCGCTCGGGCTGCCCGATTTCGCCCATATCGGCGACGGCGATTTTTCCCCGGTCTTCGACGCGGCGCTGAAGGCGCATGAGGCGGAGATCGATGCGATCGCCGGCAACAAGGACGCCCCGACCATCGAGAACACGCTCGCCGCGCTGGAACTCGGCGGCGAGGCGCTCGATCATGTCTCGTCGATCTTCTGGTGCCGCGCCGGCGCCTACACCAACGAAACCATCCAGGCCCTGGAGCGCGACATCGCGCCGAAGATGTCGCGGCACTTCTCGGCAATCTCGATGAACGAGAAGCTGTTCGCCCGCATCGACGACCTCTACCAGCGCCGCGAGCACCTCGGCCTCGACGCCGAAACGCTGCGGGTTCTGGAGAAGACCTGGAAGGGTTTCGTCCGCTCCGGCGCCAAGCTCGATGCCGAAGGCAAGAAGCGCCTGGCCACAATCAATGAGGAACTGTCGTCGCTCGGTACGTCTTTCGGCCAGAACGTGCTGGCCGATGAGCGCGACTGGGCACTGTTCCTTGACGAGGCCGACCTTGCCGGCCTGCCGGATTTCCTGAAAAGCTCGATGGCCGAGGCCGCCGGGATGCGCGGCCAGAAGGGACGCTACGCCGTCACTTTGTCGCGCTCGATCTACGAGCCGTTCACGACGTTCTCGGAACGCCGCGACCTGCGCGAGATCGCCTTCAAGGCCTTCACCATGCGCGGCCAGAATGGCGGCGCCAGCGACAACACCGAGGTGGTGCGCGACATGCTGAAACTGCGCGCCGAAAAGGCCAGGCTGCTCGGCTACGCCTCCTTTGCCGCGCTGAAGCTCGACGACACGATGGCCAAGACGCCGAAGGCGGTGCACGACCTGCTCGATCCGGTCTGGGCAAAGGCGCTGGAAAAAGCCGCCGCCGACCAGAAGAATTTGGAGCGCCTGGCGGCGGAAGCCGGCAGCAACGAGAAATTCGCCGCCTGGGATTGGCGCTTCTACCAGGAGAAGCTGCGCGCCGAAAAATTCGCGTTCGACGAGGCGGAGCTGAAACCCTACCTGCAGCTCGACCGGATCATCGACGCCTGCTTCGACGTCGCGACCAAACTGTTCGGCATCACCTTCGAGGAGAAAAAGGGCATCGCCGCCTGGCACCCGGATGCGCGCGTCTTCGTGGTGAAAAACGCAGATGGCAGCGAACGTGCGTTGTTCCTCGCCGATTATTTCGCGCGGCCCTCGAAGCGTTCCGGCGCCTGGATGAGCGCGCTGAAGTCCGGCTATAAACTGGGCCATGGCTCGAAACCGGTGATCTACAACATCATGAACTTCGCCAAGCCGCCGGCCGGCGAGCCGGCCCTGCTCTCGGTCGACGAGGCGAAGACGCTGTTCCACGAATTCGGTCACGCGCTGCACGGCATGCTGACCGACGTCACCTGGCCGTCGGTTGCGGGCACTTCAGTCAGCCGCGATTTCGTCGAACTGCCCTCGCAGCTCTACGAGCACTGGCTGACAGTGCCGGCGGTGCTTGAAAAGCACGCGCTGCACGTCACTACCGGCAAGCCGATGCCGAAGGCGCTGGTCGACAAGATGCTGGCCGCGCGTACCTTCGGCGCCGGCTTCGCCACGGTAGAATTCACGTCTTCCGCCTTGATGGACATGGCCTATCACGCTCGGCCCGATGCTCCGGTCGAGCCGCTTCGTTTCGAAGCCGAAACGTTGGAAAAACTCGATATGCCCGACACCATCGCGATGCGCCATCGCACCCCGCATTTCGGCCATGTCTTCTCGGGCGACGGCTATTCGGCCGGCTACTATTCCTACATGTGGTCGGAAGTGCTGGACGCCGACGCCTTCGCCGCCTTCGAGGAGACTGGTGATCCCTTCAACCCGGCGCTGGCCGAGCGGCTGCGCAAGAACATCTACGCCGCCGGCGGCTCGAAGGACCCCGAAGAGCTTTACACCGCGTTTCGCGGCAAGATGCCGTCGCCGGAGGCGATGATGGTGAAGCGCGGATTGGTGTAGCGTGCCATTCCTTCCTTCCCCTGGAAGCGAAGGGAGACGCTACACCTTCCAAGGGTCCTTCACCCGTGGCCACAGCGGCCGTGTCAGCTTCCTGTAATCGGTCACCGCCGGATTGCTGGGATATGAACTCGGCGCCGTGACGTAGATGATCTCCGCCGCGATCGGCTCGAAGCCGGCGTAGAAATGGTTGGTCGACTTGATCAGCAGCATATCCTTGGCCAGCGGGTCGACGCCGATATTGGAGAAAATGTCCGGCTCGAACGTCTGCGTGCGGTTGGTGTTGAGGATGATGTCGACGTCGGTGCCTTCGATGCGGATCAGCGCGGTTGGCCCGAGCGTCACCCGGCTCGGCCCGAAACTCTGCCAGCCCTCGGCAACGGCCTTCAGCACCTTGACGCGGGCGTCGATCGGTTCGCCCGCCTGCGGCCCGGCCTTGCCGCCGAAACGCAGGTCGATGACCGCGCCCTCGCCGGCCGCCAGGCAGAAGGTGACGGCGACCGGGTCCCAGATCGTCGCCACGCCGAATTTGTCGAGGCCCCGCGCCAGCATCTGGCGCAGCACGAAGGTGCCGTCGCCGGGAACGCCGCCCCCGGGATTGTCCCATATGTCGGCGATGACCACCGGCTTGCCGGGGTTCTCGGCGCGCACGGCCAGCGCGCGGTCGATGCCGGCGGCGGTATCGAGCATCGTCATCGCCGTCTTTTCGCGCATGGCATAGAGCTCCCGTCCCAGCCGCTCCGCCAGCGCGTCGCCCTTGGCCTTGTCATCGTCGGTGACGACGAGGATGCGCGTGCCCATTTCCGGCACGTCGGCGGCCATGAAGCCGTGGATGACGGAAACCGAAAGCACGCCGTCCTTGCCGTGCAGCGCCTTGATGCGGTCGACGAAGGAGCGCATCGGTTCGCGGCTGGTCGGCAGCACCTGGATCATCCGGCAGTCGAAGGCCGAAATGACCGGCTTGATCTCGCCGCGCGCGGCGGCCAGCCCCAGCTCGACGACATGCTCGCCGCGTTCGTAGAAATCGGTGTGCGGGAATTCGAGGAAATAGGCCATGATGTCGGACGCCGCCACGCGCTTGGGCGTGAGATGGCTGTGCGGATCGAATTCTGAGGCGATCACCACGCCAGGTCCGACAATCCCGCGCACGCGTTCCAGCAGGTCGCCTTCGCAATCGTCATAGCCTTGCGCCACCATGGCGCCGTGCAATCCGAGAATGACCGCGTCGACCGGCAGTGCCGCCTTCAGTTGATCGAGGATCTCGTCGCGCAGCGCCTCGAAGGTCTGCCGCTGCACCAGGCCGCCGGGCTCGGCCCAGGTCGCGGTGCCTTCGATCACGGTCAGCCCTTCGTTCGCCGCGCGCCGGCGCAAGGCGACGATCGGCGAAGAACACAGCGTCGGCGTCTCCGGATGCTTGCCTGGTCCGGCATAGAAGGCCATCTCGAACGATGCCCGGTCCGTTGGCACCGGCGAAAAGGTGTTGGTTTCCGTCGCCAGCGAGGCGGTGAAGATGCGCATGTAGGCTCCGTGGAATGCAATTCTATTTGACGGCCCCGAGCGCCAGCCCGCGCACGAGGTAGCGCTGCAGCCAGATGAACAGGATCGCCACGGGCAATGTCGCCAGCAGTGTCGCCGCCATGACGTGGTGCCACTCGATCGTGTAGCGGCCGGCGACGAGAGAAAACACCTGGATCGGCAGCGTGTAGCTCTCCTGGCTGCGCAGCATGGTCAGCGCCACGACGAACTCGTTCCAGGCATTGATGAAGGTGAAGATGGCGGTGACCGCGATGGCCGGCAGGCAGAGCGGCAGGAACACTTTGCGCAGGGTCAGCCAGCGGCCCGCGCCTTCCATCCAGGCGGCCTCTTCGAGGTCGCGCGGAATGGTGTCGAAATAGCTCTGCAGCATCCACACGGTGAAGGCGACATTGAAGGCCATGTAGATGAAGCCGAGCGCCGTCGTTGATTCGACCAACCCCCAGGCGGCCATCAGCCGGAACAGGCCGAGCACCAGCACGATCGGTGAGATCATCTGCGAGATCAGCAGGAACTGGCGGAAGGCGCCATAGCCCGCAAAGCGAAAGCGCGACATCGCATAGGCAGCGGGAACGGAGATGAGGATGGCGCCGACGGTGGCGATGATCGAGACGTAGAGCGAATTGGCCAGCGCCTGGCCAAAGCCGGTCGCCACCCACATGTCGGAGAAGTTGGACCAGCGGAATTCGCTCGGCCACCAGGTCGGCGACAGCACCTCCTGCCGCGGCTTGACCGCGGTGAGGAACATCACCGCGAAGGGAAAGATCGTCACCACGATCAGCGGCGCCAAAAGCAGCCAGGCGATGATGGTGCGTTTGAGTTTGCCGGTCATGCGCGCTGCTCCCGCATCGCCAACCGCACATAGATCATGGTGAAGACCAGCAATATGGCGAACATCACCAGCGACACCGCGGAAGCCTCGCCCAGTTTGCCGATCCGGAAGGCGAGCTTGTAGAGGTGTGTGACCAGGATGTCCGTCGAGTTCGCCGGCCCGCCCTGCGTCATCACCCAGATGATCGGGAAGGAGTTGAAGACGTAGATGGTGTTGAGCACTATGGCGATGTTGATGAACGGCTTCAGCAGCGGAAAGGTGATCTCGCGGAACTGCTGCAGCGGCGTGGCGCCTTCGAGAGCCGCCGCCTCGTAGAGATCGTCCGGGATCGACGACAGGCCGCCGAGGAAGATCGTCGTGGTGAACGGCACCGTCACCAATATGCCGATCAGCACCTGCATCGGGAACGCCGTCTCGGCGCTGGCCAGCCACTGGATGTTGTGGTCGATCAGGCCAAGGCCAAGCAGCGCCGAATTCAGCATGCCGCTTTCGCCGCTGAGCGCCCAGCGCCAGACCACCGCCGTCATGGTCAGCGACACCGCCCACGGCAGCATGATGATGACGCGGGCAAGGCCGCGGCCGTAGAAATCGGTGTTGAGGATCATCGCTACCGGCACCGACAGCAGCAGCGCGCCGCCGACCACCAGCACGGTCCACACACCGGTGCGCCAGAGTGCCGCGACGAAGTCGGGATCGGCGGCAAGCGACGCGAAATTGGCAAGGCCGCTGAACTCGCGCAGCTGGCCGAAGCGGTTGACGTCATGCGTCGAAATCTGGATGAGGTCCCAGACCGGCCAGAAGATGACGACCGCCGCCAGGAACAGGCTGGGCAAGGTCAGGAGATAGGGCAGGAAACGATTTTGCATCGGCTGGCCTGGCTGGCGAATCCAAAATTCGCAACTGCAAGATGTGGCGCGCCCCACCTGAGTCCGGGGCGCGCCACGGGGCGCAGGGAGATACGCCCTATTTCTTCAGCACGGCATTGGCCTTCGCCGCCGCGTCCTTCAGGCCAGCCTCGGGGTCGCCGCCGAGATAGATCTTCTGCATGGCGTCGGACGTGATCTGGGCGATCTCTTCCCAACCCGGAATGACCGGCGCGAAACGGGCGTCGGGCAGCAGCGCGGTGAAGGCGGCGAGATCGGCATTGTTGACGTAATAATCCATCTTGGCCTCTTCCTTGTTCACCGGCAGGAAGCCTTCGCCTTGCGTGAACTTGGCGCGCTGTTCCGTGGTGAACAGGAAGTCGAGCAGCTTCCAGGCCTCATCCTTGTTCTTCGAGTTCTTGAACATGATGATGGAATCGGTGACGCCATAGGTACCCCGGGCGCCGGTCGGGCCGGCCGGAATGGCGGCGACGCCGTATTTGAGCTTCGGCGCCTCGTCCTTGATCTGGTTGGACAGGAACGGTGCGGTGATCATCATGCCGACCTTGCCCTGCTTGAACAGGTTCTGCACGTCCTCGCGATTGTTGGAGGTCACACCCGGTTCGGTCAGCCCCTCGTCGATCATCGACTTGTAGAGCTTGGCGGCTTCGAGCGCGCCCGGCGTGCCGAGGCCCGACGTGCCGTCCTTGTTGAGGATCTCGGTGCCTTGCGACCACATGGCATAGTAGTAATAGACGTCGGTCTCGATCTCCTTGCCCTGCAGGCCGAACCCGAAGGCGCCTGAACCCAGCGCCTTGATTTTGCGGGCATCGTCCTGCAGTTCGGTCCAGGTCGCCGGCGGCTTGGCGATGCCGGCCTTCTCGAACAGCTCCTTGTTGTAATAGAGCGCACGCGCCGAAGCGGCGATCGGCAGGCCGTAGGTCTTGCCCTCCATGATCGAAGGCGACAGGAAGGTGTCGATGAAGCGGCCCTTGAAGTCGGGCGTGATATAGCTGTCGAGCGGTTCGGCGACGCCCTGCTGGACGAAGTCGATCAGCCAGCGCGTGCCGATGATGGACAGGTCCGCGTTGGTGCCGGCGGTGATGTCGGTGGTCAGCTTCTGCAACAGCACATCCCACGGCACGACCTCGAACTTTATGGTGATGCCGGGGTTCTTGGCCTCGAATTCCTTCTTGACCTCTTCGAAATATGGACCCGTCTTGGCGCTGTATTCGGCGACGGTGACGCGCACTTCACCCGCATTCGCCTGCGCCGCGAAGGCCAGCATGCTCATTCCGGCCATCAGGCCGACAGTCCATTTGGCAAGGCTCATCCGATCTCTCCCATTGTTCCGCGCATTTGCGCTCCTTGCGCCAAAGGCTGGCACAAGATTTATGTGACTTTCCTACATTATCGAGGAATTTACGGCATGCAAGCAGATTATTATGTTGCTAAATTACATTCCTTTCAGTAGCCTGCCCGGCATCTGCCTGATCTGGGGGAGGTCCAAGCGCCGTGGTTTCGAAAGCCGAATTCGAAGGCCGCACTGTCGTCGTCACCGGTGCCGGCGGCGGCCTTGGCTCGGCGATTGTCGCATTGCTGGCCGGAAGGGGTGCCCGAGTGGTCGGCTGCGACCAGTCGCAGGAGGCGCTGGCAAGCCCGCACCTCGCCTCGCGCCATGTCTTCAACCTTCTCGACCGGGCTTCCATCGAGGCGGGGATCGCCGCCGTGCTGGACAGCGACGGCGTGCCCGACATCCTGATCAACAATGCCGGCTGGACGCGCGCCGAGACGATTTCCGCGCTCGATGCCGGCAGGATCGAGCACGAACTCGACCTCAATTTGACCGGGGTGATGACTTTCGCCGACCCTATCGTCAAGGCGATGGCGGCGCGCGGGTCAGGCAGCGTCGTCTTCATCTCCTCCGTCAACGCCATCGCGCATTTCGGCAATCCGGCCTACGCCGCGGCCAAGGCCGGCATCAACGCCTATGCCAAATCGATCGCCGTCGAACTCGGCCGCAGCGGCGTGCGCGCCAATGTCGTCTGTCCCGGATCGATCCGCACCGCTGCCTGGGACCATCGCCTGGCCAAGGACCCGGAAATCCTGGGCAAGCTCAAGCGCCTCTATCCGCTCGGCCGCATCGTCGACGCCGCGGAAGTCGCTGAAGCCGTGGCTTTCCTTGCCTCGGACCGCGCATCGGGCGTAACAGGCGTGGTGATGCCCGTGGATGCCGGACTGACCGCCGGCTGCCTGCCATTCATCGACGACATATTGGGAGCGTGACCATGACCGACGTCCTGTTTCGCAACCTGTCGAAATCCTTTGGCCAGCATAAAATCCTCGAGGAGATCAACCTCGACATCGGGAGCGGCGAGTTCGTGGTGCTGGTCGGCCCGTCCGGCTGCGGCAAGTCGACCTTGCTGCGCATGCTGGCCGGCCTGGAGACGATCAGTTCCGGCGACCTGCTGATCGGCGGCACGCGCGCCAACGATCTGCCGCCACAGCGGCGCAACATCGCCATGGTGTTCCAGTCCTATGCGCTGTTCCCGCATTTGAAGGCCTCGGACAATATCGGCTTCGGCCCGAAGATCCGCGGCGAGAACCGCGCCGCCATCGATGACAAGGTCAAGAAGGCCTCCGGGGTGCTCAACCTCTTCTCCTATCTCGACCGTTATCCCCGCCAGCTCTCGGGCGGCCAGCGTCAGCGCGTCGCCATGGGCCGCGCCATCGTGCGCGAACCCTCGGTGTTCCTGTTCGACGAGCCGCTCAGCAATCTCGACGCGCAGTTGCGCGTCCAGATGCGCACCGAGATCAAGGCGCTGCACCAGCGGCTGAAATCGACCATCGTCTATGTCACCCACGACCAGATCGAGGCCATGACCATGGCCGACCGCATTGTCGTGATGGACCGCGGCCGGATCCAGCAGGTCGGCGCCCCGCTCGAACTCTATGACCGGCCGGCCAACAAGTTCGTCGCCGGCTTTCTTGGCTCCCCGTCGATGAGCTTTGTCTCTGGTGCCCTCAAGGCGACGCCCGAGAAAAGCTGGTTCGAATCGGCCGGCGGCGGACGGCTTGCGCTTGCCGGCAAGGCGGTACAGGCTGGCAATGCGGTGGAGGCCGGCATCCGGCCGGAGCACTTCTTCATCGGTGAGGCCGCGGACGCCATGGCGCTCAAGGTGGATGTCGTCGAGCCGACGGGCTCCGAGACCCATGTCTATGGCGCCATCGGCACCGATACGGTGCGCGCCGTGTTCCGCGACAGGGTGCCGGTCAGGCCGGGCGACCTGCTGCCGGTCTCGGTCGATCCCGGCAACATCCATCTGTTCGACAAGGCGACCGGCCTGCCGCTATAAGGCCTGCCCCGAAGGCAACGGCATGAGGACGAAACAACAAACATGAAGACGCCGGCCGACATCATCACGCGGCTGCAGCTGGTGTCGCAAGACGGAACCAAGTCGGATCGCCGGCTGGCCGGCCTTGTGCTGTCCGATCTCGATTTCGCTTCCAAGGCGGCGATCTCGGAGATTGCCGCGCGCGTCGGCGTCAGCGAACCGACGGTGACGCGCTTCTGCCGCAATCTCGGCTGCGAGGGCCTGCGCGACTTCAAGTTCTACCTGGCCCAGGCCATCGCCATTGGCGGCCAGTATCTGTCGCCCGAACCGTTGAGCCGCGACGCGCGTGAGCAGCGCATCGCCTCGGCCATCACCGAAGCGGCGATCTCGGCCATCCAGCGCGCCAGCGAGAACCTCGACATGACGACGCTGGTCGCCGTCGCCGAGCGGCTTGCGACGTCAGGCAATGTGCTGTGCATTGGCTCTGGCGGCATTTCCTCGATGATGGCGACCGAAATGCAGAATCGGCTGTTCCGGCTTGGTCTGCCGGTGCTTGCCCAGATCGATGGCCAGTTGCAGCGCATGTACGCCGCCGTTGCCACGTCAGAAACCACGCTGATCGCCTTTTCGGTTTCCGGCTATGCGCGCTCGGTCATCGAGGCGGTGCAGGTCGCCCAGCAATACGGCGCCACCACGGTCGCCATCACCGCGCCCGATTCGGCGCTGGCCAAGGCCGCCGACACGGTCATCCATTTGCAGCCGCGCGAGGACGGCAACATCTACAAGCCGACATCCTCGCGCTACGCGCTGCTGGCGATCGTCGACATGATCGTGACATCGGTCGCCGAGACGCGCGGTCCGAAAGTGCTGGAGAATTTGCGCCGCATCAAGCAGAGCGTGAACACGCTGAAGGTCGACGATCCACGGCTCCCACTGGGGGATTGAACGTCAGCCAGAGGATTGACCGAGTGCTTCGACACTCCGTGCCAGCACCTCCGGATCACCGGCTATGCGCAGCGTCTTAAGCCGTGCCGTGCCGCCAGCGACCACCGAAACGGCCGAAGCAGGCACACCCAGCGTCTTGGCGACCAGCCTTTCCAGCGCGTGATTGGCGGCGCCGTTTTCCGGCACGGCGCGGACCCGCGCCTTCAAATGGCGGCGCCCGTCCGCCGCCGTCTCGACGCCTTCCAACCTGTCCACGGAAGATTTTGGCGTCAGCCGCACGGACAGGTCGATGCCATTCTCACGGATGCGGAACGGCGCGCTCATGCGATCATCGGGCTCAAAGCACCAGCGGTGCTACCGTGGTGAGGATGAACTGCCTGACGAAGAACAGGATCAAGAGCAGGATGATCGGCGAAATGTCGATGCCGCCAAGGTCCGGCATGAAGCGGCGGATCGGGCGCAGCGCCGGCTCGGTCAGCCGGTAGAGCATGTTGCCGATGCTGCCTACGAACTGGTTGCGCGAATTGACGACGTTGAAGGCATAGAGCCAGGAAAAGATCGCCGAGGCGATGATGATCCACCAGTAGAGGTCAAGCGCCATGACGATGGTTTGAATGAGGGCGAGCATGCCGGTCTCCAATTGTTGCCGACATGTAGCCATTGCACGCCAAACCGGCAAGGGCCGGCAACCGAAGGGCCAGGCAACGAGGATTTCGGCGACGCCGCCTTGACAGAAATCAGCCGCGCCCGATAAATGCGCCACTTGCTGGAACGGGGCTGTAGCTCAGCTGGGAGAGCGCATCGTTCGCAATGATGAGGTCAGGGGTTCGATCCCCCTCAGCTCCACCAGCAAAGTTGTCGGTTCTCCCTTTTCTGCCGCGCCGCCGGGACGCATGGTCGTCCCTTGCGGCGCCGCGCGCCAATATCCCCCCAAAGTAAGCCGCAGGCAATTTCGCGACCTGCGGGATTAGGCAATTGTCAATTGGACTTATGGCGGTGGCCCTTGCCGGATCGCCGCTATTTTTTTTGGAAGCCGCCCCATTAGAGTGGCGTTCTCAAATCGGTTTTTTCTGTGTGTTGTGACAAGGCGTTTCGGCGGGGGCGACCGAAAGCGCTATACGGATTCCGAGTTGAAATGACGAATTCGCCTGCGAAAGCAAAGACGTGTCCATTCGCGAGAACCTCGCTGCAAATCTCAGACGACTCTGCAAGGACCATGCCTCCGTTAGCGCGGTATGCCGTGAGTTGGGTATCAACCGCACGCAGTTTGAGCGGTACCTGCAGGCGCAGACCGTTCCCAACAAGGCCACCGCCAAGCTGATCTGCGACTACTTCCGCATCGACGAGGCCGAACTCTACCAGGACCCTGGCGCACCCGAGCACAGGGCTCCCGGTCTGCCGCCGATTTCCGAAAGTCTGTTCAACCAGATGATCCGCCCGCCCGCCCCGTCGATTGCGGGCGGCATCTATTTCACCTACTTTTCGATCCCCACCCGTCCCGACCTGTTGATGCGGTCGGTGACCTTCGTGCGTCGCGAGGCCGAACTGGTCACATTCCGTCGGGTCACCGGGTGGTCGGAGCGCCGCGGCTCGACATGGGCGCGGGCGCGCGGCAACCACTATGGCGTGGCGATCTCGCGCCTGAACTGGATCTATTTCAGCGGCGTCAACCGTCGCCAGACCGGCGAACCGTCACTGATCTCCGTGCAGTGGGCCCCCATCTCCGAACCGGTGCTGACGGGCAAGGCCATGCTTCTGACAGAGACCGGGCCGGCATTCGTATCGGTCATCATGCGGCAGGATGTGTCCGGCATCCGGCCACGGCATGCCATCCGCATGGCGCATGTCGTCGGGCTCGACGATCCCGGCATCGATCAACTCGTCGTCAGCCTCGCCCGGGACGGACCGGGCTAGCCGATCAGTTACGCTAAATAAGAATAAGAATATCCCGAAAAAGCGTATGCCAACGATTGCCTACTCCATATCTGAGCAAAATCGATATTTTAGACTTTAGCGTTGAGAAAGACATTTTACATCACGTCGGCTTTACTACAATTTTAAGAAMCCATTAACTCTTTCCAACTTMCCTTTCTTCACGCGGGTCCCGCCAATGGGATCTTTCAACAGATCCCATTGGGGGTCGGGAAGGGACGAAAATGGCCAAGAAAGTGAACAATGCCCCGAAGCTGACGGTTGCGGCGGGCACGCAGACCGTCTTCCTCTCGCAGGGTATGCACTACAACAAGCGCTGAAGCCGGTCGGCGCCGATGGGCGGTTCGCCTGTCGGCGCCTCACATTGGCAAAAACGGCATTCAGCATCATGAAAATGCGCTCTTCAAAAACGCTTGTCTTCTATCCCGGGACCAACAAGGTCACGGCCTGCAATTTCCTGACCCGAAGCGTCTTCGAATGCAGCCCCGAGGTGATTGGTCTTCTCGCATCCTGGGACGAATGGGCCTCCACGGCGGAAATCGCGCGTGCTCACGGATGGTCGACGTCGGACCTGAACGCCGTCGTCCCGCAATTGCTCGACTTTTCCGCCCTGGTCACCGCCGGCTCGCCGCTGGCCGAACGGGAAGCAACATTCTCTGGACAGTGGAACTGGGGCATCCCGGCCGCGCTGATGCACTTCTGCGTCCAGGACTCGGAGTTCATGACCCTTGAGCAGGCCGAGGCCCGGCAGATCGAACGCGCCGGCCATGTCGCGCAGCCCGACCTCATGCTCAAGAATGCCGCCGGCGCCATTCGGCTGCCGAACGCGCTCGACGACAACGAACTCCTGGCCCTGATGGCGCGGCGCCGCACCATCCGCACCGCGGCCGCCCCCACCATTGCCGCGCGGCAGCTTTCCGACTGCCTGTTCGCGGGCATGGGTATCACCGGCGAGACCAGCAACTGCGTCGGCGCCCTGCCGCTGGGCATGACCCCTTCGGGCGGCGCGCGCAATCCTTACGAGGCCTATGTGGTTGCGCTTGGCGTCGAGGGCCTGGAGCCCGGCGTCTACCACTATTCCGCCGCCGACCACGACCTCGGCAGGATCTCGGCCAACCATCTGCCGAAGATTTCCGAACTGGTCGGCGGGCAGGAATGGGCTGATGCCATGCCTTGCCTGATCCTGCTTTGCGCCAGGCTCGACCGCACCATGTGGAAATATGAGGATGCCAACGCCTACCGCGTCGTGCTGATCGAGGCCGGCCATATCGGCCAGAACATGATGCTGGCGGCGACCAGGCATGGACTGTCGGCCTGCCCTACGGCAGCGCTCAGCCATTCGGCGATCAAGCGCCTTCTCGGCCTCGACCGTCTCACCGATGCACCCATCTATGCGTTGACCCTTTCGACCCCGGAACCAAGCCCGCATTCAGTGGGCCAGTCTATTAATTAGCCGTCTTGGTATGTCCGTGTAGCCAACACGCGTTGAGTGCCACCAGATGACAGGAGAAGCACGTGGCCAATCAGTCCCTACGTCAATCAGAGATCGATAGCCTTCAATATATCGCGACGATGAGCAATGAGCTCGTGCAAATGGCCGAAGCAAGCCGTTTTCCCATGATCTCCTACCTGCTCGGCATGGCCTATGCCGAAGCCTTCGACGTCCTGCGCGGCGCGCAGCCGGCAAGACATGCGCAGCTCAGCGGCAACCCGATCCATACCAAGCCGAAGGACAACCACGCTCAGCCAAGGAGAGCGTAGCGGATGCAACACTCAGCCCTGCGGGCGCTGGCGCCGCGATCCCCGCCTTGACCGCCCGCGGCCCGCAAATGGACTTCATGCATAGGGATTCGAGGGGGAGCCGCCAATGAACATGATCGCACCAATCAGGAGCGCCGACGCCAGGGACAGCGTTTTCGGCCGGCTCCAGACCCTGATCGCCAGTCGGCCGGCATCGCCGGATGCCGCGCGCGCCGAGGCCCGGCAACTGATTTCCCTGGCGATGGCCGACACCTGGCAGGCAGACAGCCTGTGGGGCGTGGCGGACGCGTTCCACGCCCATTTCGACTTCATGATGCACACCGTCGAGATCAACGGCGCCGACGATCCGAACCTCAGGACACTGCGCACGAAATGCCGCTTCTATCTGGAGCAGTTCGAAGCGCTGTGCCATTCGATGAGCCACTGACTGCGGTTCGTACAAAGATCGGACAACACCAATATCGGATCGAGCCGGGTTGCTGCTCTAGTCCCGCAAATTGAACACGAAGGGCGCCGTGCGGCTGACGCGCGAGCCGAGTTCCGGCGGCGGTGCCGGCACCATCGCGCCCTGCAGCACGGCGAGCGCGGCGCGGTCAAGGTCAGGATCGCCCGACGAACGCACCACGCGCGCCGACACCACCCTGCCGGATGCGTCCACCGCGAAGGCCACGTTTACATTGCCCTGCGCTCTCCGGGATTTCGCAACACTTGGATAACGCTTGTGCCGATTGATCCACGCCGCCAGCCGGGATTCCCACTTGGCCGGGCTTTTGCCCGAGAACCCTGCCGCCGATTTCGGCGCGGCCGCCCTGGCCGCCGGCCTTGGCTGCACGCTTGCGGTGGCAACCGTCCTTGCCGGCTCGGCCTTTTCCTTCCTCGGCCGCGGCTTGGGCTTGTCGGCCGGTTTTTTCGCCTTGGCCTGGATCGGTTTCTTTTCCTGGGTTTCTTCGACCGGCCGCGGCAAGGGAACGACGACCTCTGGCGTCACGGCTTCGACGGTTTCGGGAACGACCTGATCCGGCGGCGGTTGATCGACAGGTTCGGCCTGGCTTGGCTCGGCCGGCTCGGTCTCGTCGGGCCGCACCGTTTCCGGTCTCTCGGCCGTCGGCTCGGTCTGTTCGGTCGTTTTCCCGGGCTCGGCTTCGGCGACCCGTTCGGCCTCCTCGACTGGCTCGGCCTGGTCGGGCATCGCGGCCTGTTCGGGCACGGCCGGCATCACCGCCATCGGCACCATTTCGATCACCGGAGCCGGCGGCGGCCCGCCATCCATCTCGATCGGACTGACGCTCTGCACCGCATAGGCGACCGCGACATGGGCGGCAAGCACCAGCACCGCCGCACCCGTCCACAAGCCAAGATCGCGCCAGCCGAAGCGCGACACGTAAGTCGTGGGCCGGGCCGCCGCCTGCGTCATGGCGCGGCCGTTCTCGCCGCGGCGGGTGCCGGCCCATCGGTCGCGGGCGCCGTCTCCAGGCCGACCAGCGCTATCTTCAGATAGCCGGCACCGCGCAGCAGGTTCATGGTCTCCATCAGGTCGCCATAGGCGACCGCCTTGTCGGCGCGCAGGAAGATGCGCGTCTGCCTGTCGCCGCCGGTCCTGCTGTCCAACGTGGACGCCAAGGCCAGGCGCGGCACGCTGTCGTTGCCGATAGCCAGCGTGAGATCACCCTTCAAGGTCAGGAACAGCGGCGTTTCGGGTCGCGGCGCAGGCGTCGCCGTCGAGCCAGGCAGGTCGACATTGACGTCCACCGTCGCCAGCGGTGCGGCGACCATGAAGATGATCAGCAGCACCAGGATGACGTCGATGAAGGGCGTGACGTTGATCTCGTGGCTCTCCTCGATATCGTCGTCGAAGCTCTGGCGGATCCTGTTTCCCATGGCGTCGCTACTCCGTCGCCGGCGCGATCGCGCGGAAATCCAGGTCGCGGCTGACCAGCCTCTCGACGCCCGCCGAGGCATCGGCGAGGATCTGCCGGTAGCCGGCTATCGACCGGGCGAAGACATTGTAGATCACCACTGCCGGAATTGCCGCGACGAGGCCCATCGCCGTGGCCAGCAGCGCTTCGGCGATGCCCGGCGCGACCACCGCCAGATTGGTGGTCTGCGCCTGCGAAATGCCGATGAAGGCGTTCATGATGCCCCACACCGTGCCGAACAGGCCGACGAAGGGCGCCGTGGTGCCAATCGTCGCCAGCACGCCTGTGCCGCGCGACATGCGTCGCGACGCCGCCGCCTCGATGCGCGACAGGCGCGAGGTGACCCGTTCCTTCAAACCGTCGCCGCCGACATGGTCGAGCGCGCGGGTCGAGAGTGCGGTCTCTTCTTCCGCTGCCTTGACCAGAAGCGCGCCGGGGTCGCCGCTGCCGTCGAGGGCGCGGCTCGCCTGCTTCAGCGTCGCGGCATCACCGATCGCGCGAACGGCACGGCGGATGCGCAGCTTGCCACCAAACATCTCCAGGGATTTGGCCAGCCATATCGTCCAGGTGACGAGGGAGGCGAAGGCCAGTCCGATCATCACCGCCTTCACGATGATGTCGGCGGCCATGAACATGTCCCATGGCGACAGATCGTGCGGCAGGTTCAGCTCAATCGGCCCCGCGGGCGCTGCTGGGGCCGGGATCGCGGCTGCCGGCGTGCCGGGCGGCGGTGTTGCGGCCGGGGCCGTTGCGGCGGGCGCCGGTGCGGCAGACGCTGGCGCGGCCTCAGCCGCGCGGGCAGCGCCGGCCGGCTGTTGCTGGGCCGATGCACTGCCGACCGACAGGATGACGGAAGCGACCAACGCCGCCAGCAAATTGGTTCTAGACAACAACAGCTTCTTCCTTGTCCTCACAACGGCCAGCCGCTTCCTATCTTGCCACCTCGGGGGCGCGACCCCCGGGCGTGAAACATGACTCTAGTAGTCAACATTTAAGATGACTGCAACAGTCAACAATTCGTCGGATAGCCGATGACGTTCGCCAGCGGCAGCATCCTGCGTCTTGGCGTCAGAGCCGCGGCCTGAGTGGACGACTTGAGCTTCGCCAGTCAGGATGGCTCTAACGATCGGCAAGGAGACACTCTCGGATGATCAAGGCAACGCCCTTCGACTTCCCGTATGACGGCAGGCTGGTGGCCGAGAACACGGCACTTGTCGTCATCGACCTGCAGCTGGATTTCCTGTCGACCACGGGCTATTTCGCCAGGAAGGGGTACGACCCCTCGCCGCTGCGGGCGATCCTGCCAACGGTGAACCGGCTGATATCGGCCGCGCGCAAAGCCGGCGTCACGGTCATTCACACCAGGCAGGGCTATCGCGCCGACATGGCCGACATGACGCCCTATGAGAAATGGCGTCGCAAGCGCTCCGGTCTCGACGGCACGGACGTACTGCTGCGCTCGGGCGCGGGGTTCCAGATCGTCCCGGAGATCGATGTCGCGCCCAATGACATCATCGTCGACAAGACCTGCAACAGCGCCTTCACCTATACGGATTTCGAGCTTGTGCTGCGCGCGCAAGGCATCACGCATCTCATGTTTTCCGGCTGCACGACCGATGTCTGCGTCCACACCACGCTGCGCGAAGCCTGCGACCGCAATTTTCAGTGCCTGACGATCCCGGACGCCTGCGCCAGCGGCGACAGACAAGCCCACGAGGCGGCGCTGCACATGGTGACGGTCGAGGACGGCGTCTTCGGCGTGCTGGCCGGCTCGGCCGCCGTCATCGATGGCCTGTCGCGGCTTGGCGACAGGCATCACGCAGACGATTGATCGGCTTCAGCTTCTTGCTGCCCGCGTCTCCAGCCCTGTGCGAGGCGCGTAGGCCCCTGGCTGGAAAACATCATGTTCGCGGCGCGCCAGCGAATTGCGCAGCAGCGCGATCGTTTCCCGGCCGGCCGTCGCGATCTCGCGCGGCGTGTCGACGCCGATGATCATGAACTCATCGATCCCGAGCCCGGCATAGGCAAGCAGCGACAACGCCACCTGGGCGGGCGGCCCGGACAGGTCGACCGCCTTGTGGCCGGTGGCGGAAGCGCCCTGGTGGATCCGTACCGGAAGCGCGAAGCGCAGCTTGCCGGCCCGGCCATGTTCGCCCGCGGCGCTACGCACCCGCTCCATCAACAGCCTGACATCGTCGATCGAACCCGGCGCCAGTTCGAAGACATCGGCATGCCTGCCAGCCACTTTCAGCGCTGTTCCCGATTGCCCGCCCATGCGGATGGTGAGGTCGGCGCCGTGCGGGCCTTTGCGCGGCACGTAGCCGCCCTTGATACTGTAGAAGGCGCCTTCATGATCGAAGGGCCGGTCATTCGACCACAGCCGTTTCAAAAGCACGAGATATTCGTCGATGCGCTGCCAGATGACGCTGTGCCCGGCCGGCCGTGACTCGGCATCGTCATCGTTCAACGGCTCGCTGATCATCCGGAGCGCCAGCCGGCCGCCGCTTTGTCGATCTATCGATGCCAATTGGCGGGCTGCCACGGTCGGCTCGACGACACCGGCCCAGTGGGTCAGCACGACCTCGAGCGAGGCGGCGCGGCCGAACACCTGAGCTGCAAGATCCATATTGGTCAGCAGCCCGGCGGAATCGTCGACGACGATCTTCTGAAAGCCGCTATCCTCGATCAGTCCGAGCTTGGTCGCCGTCTCGGCAAAATCATAGAAGAACGGAATAGCCGCGTCGGCGGTCTTGCCGGGGACATGGGTGAATTCGATCGGCATTGTCATCTCCTCCATCGCTGGAATCATGGATGCGCTGAAATTCGAATCGCGGCCGCGCGCAAACGCGCCGGGATCCGGTCCATTCAACTCCGATTGCCTGATACAGCGGGGCGGCTGGCCCCTGTCGATCCGGTGCCCCTAGGGGATAAGGCCCAGAACGACGGCCCCGGTGAACACAAACGCAAGGGCAAAGACGAGATAGGCGAAAGCTCCGGCATAGGCCGGGCGAAAGGTCTGGGCATTCGCCAGCCTCTGGCCGGCGTTCTCAGTCTGAGCGTTCTGGATATAGGACATATCTACCTC
>NZ_PNOT02000274.1 GCF_002879535.1 Mesorhizobium intechi | reverse complement strand
CGCCAACGCCGTGTTCCAGTGGCTGCCCACGCATCCGGCTGTGTTCCAGCGGCTGATGGGCTTTCTGGCGCCCGGAGGCGCGCTGGCCGTCCAGATGCCGGACAATATGGCCGAGGATTCGCACCGGCTGATGCGAGAAACCGCCGCTGAAATGCCGTTTGCGGCAAAGATGAAAGGCGCGGCGCGCGCGCCGCTGCCGCCGGTTTCATTCTACTATGACCTGTTATCGCCGCTCTCCGACCGGCTCGACATCTGGCACACCATCTACCACCATCCGCTGGCGGACGCCGAAGCGATCGTCGAATGGGTGAAGGCCACGGGATTGAAGCCTTTCCTCGATCCGCTCGATGCGGATGAGTCCAGGATCTTCCTCGACAGCTATACGGCCAAGATCGCCAGGGCCTATCCGAAGACGGCGAGCGGCAAAGTGTTGCTGCGCTTCCCACGTATCTTCATTGTCGCCAAAAGGGCCGGCTAGGAAAGAATTATCCACTTCGCCTGCAGTCGATTGCCGTGGCTTGACCCGGTTTCGCCGTCATGCCCAATTCATCGCGTGGGGCCACGATGGTCGCGTGGCAGGGGGAAATGATGAGTTTCAAAAGATTGCTCTATGGCGGCGGCGTGTGCGCGGTGGTCCTGCTGGCGTTCTCGGTTTCGGCGCAAGCCAAGCGGGCGCGCTGCTTCACGTCGGATGATGGGTATTTCCCGTGCAGCTACCGCGCGACGGATGATGCGGGCAGCTTCCGGATATCGGCGCCGGGCTACCCGACCTACATGCTGGAAATCGACGGGCCAGGCTTTGCCTATGGCTATGTCAATCTTGGTCGCCGCAACGTGCCGCTGCCGGGGCAGTTCGTGCGCAGCCGCGACGACGGTGCCTGCTGGAACAACCCGCAGACCAACACCAAGCTGTGCGCCTGGTGAAATCCTGGTTCAGCCAGGGCTGAACATCTGGTTTAAGCCGGCGTAAACCGGCGGGATGAGAAAAGTGTTGCGCCGAAGCGTTTCGGCGCCCACATGAAGCCGCAACGCCTGCGGATGGGACGGACTGAAACATGCATCGCGTCATCATCAGCGGCATTGGCGCTGAAATTCCCGAAGCTGTCATCACGAATGAAGAACTGGTCGCGAGCTTCAACAGCTGGGTCGACACGGAGAATGCGCGCCGTCAGGGCGCCGGCGAAGCGCTGCTGCAGAAATCCGACAGCGACTTCATCGTCCACGCCTCAGGCGTGAAATCCCGCCATGTCATCGAGCGCGAAGGCATTCTCGACCCGACCCGCATGACGCCGCGCATTCCGGCGCGACCCGACGATGCGCTGTCGCTGGAGGCCGAGTTCGGCATCGCCTCGGCCAGCAAGGCGCTCGACCATGCCGGGCTTGAACCGTCCCAGATCGACCTGATCATCTGCTCGGCCTCGCACCACCAGCGGCCCTATCCGGCGATCGCCATCGAAATGCAGGAAGCGCTGGGCACCACCGGCGCCGGCTTCGACATGGGGCTTGGCTGTTCGTCCGCGGCGGCCGCGCTTCACATGGCGGTCAATCTGGTGCGCTCGGGCGCACACAAGCGCATCCTGGTGACCACGCCGGAAATCATCACCGGACATCTCAATTTCCGCGACCGGCAGACGCATTTCATCTTCGGCGACGCCTCGGTGTCGATGGTCGTGGAGGGGCTCGCCCAAGGCGACAAACGGCCGGGGCGCTTCGAGGTGCTGGACACGCGGCTGTGGACGCAGATGTCGAACAACATCCGGACCAATTTGGGCTACCACACCCGCACCGCCCAGGATGATCCCTACATGATCAATCTGGAAGGCAATCTGATCAAACAGGTCGGCAACAAGGTGTTCAAGGAAGTCACCGTCGCCGGCCAGAAATTCATCGTCGAGTTCCTGGCCGAGCACGGGCTGACGCCGCAGGCGATCCGGCGTTTCTGGCTGCATCAGGCCAATGCGCGCATGAATGCGATGATCCTGAAACTATCGTTCGGCCACGATGTCGATCACGATCGCGCGCCGATGGTGCTGGAGCGGCTGGGCAACACGGCGGGCGCCGGCGCCATCGTGGCGCTGTCGGAGAACCATGCCGACATGAAACCCGGCGATTTCGGCTTGATCTGCGCCTTTGGCGCGGGGTATTCGATAGGCGGCGCGCTCATCCGGATGCTTTAAGCAATGTCACGGTGACGCCGGCCTCAAAGGCCATCCGGCGTTTCGTCCGGTCCGGCGGCTTCGCGCCGCCTTCCACTCCCGCGTTCAACCTGACCCGACCTTCGCACAGCCTGTGTCGGGGGTTTCCCGGCTTGGATCAACGCGATCCCGTTTCTCAGAAAGGAGAGTTCCAATGGTCGATGCCCGATGCAGCTGCGGTGCCCTTACGCTGACACTTTCAGGACCGTCAAAACTGGTCGTCGCCTGCCACTGTCTCGACTGCCAGCGCCGCACCGGCGCGCCCTTCGGCGTCGGCGCCTTTTATCCGGCCGAGGCTGTCACCATCTCTGGCGCCCCGAGGGAATTCACCCGCGATGCGGCAAGCGGCGGCAAGGTGCGCAACTTTTTTTGTCCCGCCTGCGGCTCGACGGTCTATTGGAAAGCCGACAGGCTGCCATCGCTGATCGGTGTTGCGGTCGGGGCGCTGGTCGAACCGGAATATCCGCCGCCCGTCCGGTCGATCTTCGAGCAGTCGAAGCTTGATTGGGTTCAAATCGAGGGTGCCGTCGACCATTTTCGGCAAGGCAGCGCGGCGAAAATATCAGGCTGAGCCGGCGTTCCGACGCACCTTGGCGTGTCAGGCAGGCGTAAAGGGAACCAGCATCGGCACCCGCCGCGCGTAGTCGTCGTAGGCGGGGCCAAGTTCGCCGCGCAAGAAGCGCTCCTCAAGCGTCGCCTTCATGATGATGCCGACGGTGAGCAGTGCAACACCTGCAATGCCCCAGACAGTGCCTTTCGCCAGCATGGTGGCGAGAAGCGCCAGTAGCAATCCTGTGTAGATCGGGTGGCGAACGAGGCCGTAGGGACCGGTATCGACGATGCGGTGGTCTGCCTTGGCGGTGACCGAGGCCGACCACAGCCTGCCCAGATGAATGCGCGCCCACCACGAGAAGATGAGGCCGATGGCGATGAGGGCAATGCAGGCCCAGGCCCCGGCGAGGCTTGGGATCCACAATCTCAGCCTGCCCTCATAGCCGTGCGCCGGGACGAACAGCAGGACTGTGCCGGCTAGCCAGAACACACGGTAACGGACCTCCGCGCCGATGGTGGCGCGTTTTTGAGCCGGATCAGCCCACACGGCGGCTGCAATCCAGGTGACCACCCAGACGAGCCAAAGCAGCGCGATTGCCGTCGCCGGTCGCATGAGAACCTCCACAGTGTCTCGCCAACATGAAAGCGATCAGACGCGGCGGCAATGCGGCACCACTTCCATTTCCGGTAAGAAGATCGTGATCCTTCGCCTTCATTGACCCGCGCCGCTGAACATCCACTGCACACCATAGGCGTCCACCAGCATGCCGAAGTCGGTTCCCCAATATTGCCGCGCCAGGGGCACGCTGACGCGGCCGCCGGCAGCCATGCGGGCAAAAAGCGCGCGCATGGCCACCGGGTCGTCGAACTCCAGCATCATGGCGGAGCCTTTCATCGGCTCCGCATCGTCGTTGTCGGAGGCATGAAACAGCACGCCCGGCCCTTCGAAGCGCGCATGCAGGATTTTTCCGCGCATGGCTTCGGTTCGTACCGGCATGCCGTTGTCGCCCCAGCGCAGCAGGATCGTTCCCCGGCCAAGGCCGCATTGTTCGTAGAAAGCCAGTGCCGGCTCGCAATTGGTGGTGAAGAACAGCGAAGGGGAGAGCCGCATCACGTCTTCGCCATGAAATCAGTGCGCGGCGGCGGTGGCGGCGGCAATCAGCGCGTCGCCGGTAAATTGCCTGTCGCCAATGCCCCAGCCGCCGTCGGGTGCGTTGACGATGTTGATCCAGGTGTTTTCCGGCTTGTGCCCCGGCACGCAGAGTTCAGCGACGATGCCGGCAGCCGTGGTGATGAAGGCGTTGCGGGCCTCGATCGAGCCAAGACCGATGTTGGGCAATTTCAGCTCAACCATCACGACGGGCCTGTTGGCGCCGCCCGCATAGATGTGGCGGGACGGCAGGATGTGGACCGTGCCGCCGACGATGGCGCCGAAGAAGGAATTGCCGGTGGCGCCGGAAGCTTCGATGAGGGCGGCGCTCAGGCGCGGCAGGATCTCGCGCTCTCCGGCCTCTGTCAGGACGCCTTCCGGCGCGGTCACGGTGATGGGCATTAGTCTCTCCTTATCCTCGGGCTGCACGGCCTTGCCGAAAGATCGTCTTCCGGCTTGCCATGTTTCGTATCAATTGTTACGTTATGCTCGCAGGACAAGTCAACAGGTTTCGTATCGATCACTATGGAAAATTTGGAAAGGGCTAGGGGCGGGCGTCCCCGCGCGTTCGACCCCGACCGGGCGCTGGATGCGGCGATGCATCTGTTCTGGCAGCATGGCTATGAGGCGACGTCGCTGGCCATGCTGCGCGAGGCGATGGGGCTGACGCCGCCGCAGATCTACAACGCCTTCACCGACAAGGAGACTTTGTTCCGCAAGGCACTGGCGCGCTACCACGAGACGGAGATCGGCTTTGCGCTGGACGCGCTGAGCGCGCCGGTGCCGACGCACGATGCGATCCGACGGTTGCTGCTCGGCGCGGCGGAGGCCTATTCCAGGCCCGGCAAGCCGGGCGGATGCCTTTTCGTCAGCGGTGCCCTGGCAGCCTCGCCGCAGGCGCAGGCCATCGCGGATGAACTCAAGGGCTACCGCGAGGCGAGCGAGGCGGCGATCGCGCAGCGTCTGGCCAAAGGCCAAGCGGTGGGCGATCTGCCGGAGGGCTTCTCCGTCGAGAGCTTCGCCAAGTATATCGCCGGCGTCATGAACGGCATGTCGATCCAGGCGCGGGACGGCGCATCGGCCGAGGAGTTGCGCATTATGGCCCGAACCGCTCTTGCGGCCTTGCCGCCCGAAGGGCAAAAGCGCGGAGCATGATTGAAGGACGGAACGCCATGCTCGATTTCTTCCCCGAAGCCGAGAAGCCGGTGGAAATCATCCCGGCAAAGAAGCTTTCCGCTCGGGCTGCGGCGCTCTATGTCGCGCCGGGGGATCATTTCCAGACAAGACCAGTGGAGGAATTGCGGCTTGGCTTCGACGGCATATCGGGCGATTTCCACGCTGGCGCAACGCGGCGCTCGGGCGGGCGCGAACCCTGGTATGCGCGCGGCACCGAAATGCGCAACGAGCGGCAGCTGTCGATCGTGGCCGCGGATGAACTGGCCATTGTCGCCGGGCGGATGGGCCTTCCCGAGATCAAGCCGGAGTGGATTGGCGCCAATCTGGTGATCGAAGGCGTGCCGCACCTGTCGATGCTGCCGGCCGGCACGCTGCTGTTCTTCAAGGATGGCGTCACCCTCAAGGTCGACGCGCAGAACGGACCATGCCGAATTGCCGGGCGATCGATCGCCGAAAATGCTGGAATGGCCGACATCGAAGCCGGCGCACTGCTGTTTCCCAGAATGGCCAAACGGCTGCGTGGCGTGGTCGCCTGGGTCGAGAAACCCGGAACGATCAGGGCCGGCGAAGAGATTTCAGCGCGGGTGCCGGAGCAGTGGATTTATCAGGCATAGCCGCGCGGTTGCATCGTGGCCGAAGGGCCACGCCGCTGATGAGCGGCGCAGCAAAATGCCGGGGCCTCAGCCCTTGCGGTTCTTCCTGGCGCCTTGCGCCATGACGGACACGTGGTCCCACTTATCCCACGTGGCGAGGCGGTTGGCGTATTCCTGGCGGATCATCGGCAGGCCGCCGTCGCCGAAGAAAACCCGCAGTGGCGGCTCCGCGGCGTCGACGATGGCCAGCATTGCCGGACCGGTCGCCTCGGGATCGCCGGCGACCGAGTTGGCGCGGCGCTCGGCCATCTTGGCGCGGGCGGGCGCATAGGCCTCCATGGGCCTGGAGACCTTGGCTGACGCGCTGGACCAGTCGGTGGAGAAGCCGCCCGGCTCGACCAGCGTGACATGGATGCCGAATTCCGCGACCTCGATGCTGAGCGACTGGCTGAAGCCTTCCAGCGCCCATTTCGAGGCATGGTAGAGGCCGAGCGAGGCAAAGGCGTTGACGCCGCCGATCGACGAGATCTGGATGATGTGGCCGGAGCGCTGGGCGCGCATGATCGGCAGCACGGCCTGCGTGACCCACAGGGCGCCGAACACATTGGTCTCGATCTGGTCGCGGGCTTCCTGCTCGCTGACTTCCTCTATGGCGCCAAAATGGCCGTAGCCGGCATTGTTGATGACGACGTCGAGCCGGCCAAAGCGCTGGTGCGCCTCGGCGACCGCGGCATCGACGGCTTTCTTGTCGGTGACGTCGAGTTTTATCGCGGCGATGTTGTCGCCATATTTCTCGACCAGATCGGCGAGCGTGCCGGCATTACGGGCGGTCGCGGCAACGCGGTCGCCGCGCGCCAATGCGGCCTCGGCCCAGACGCGGCCAAAACCCTTCGACGATCCGGTGATGAACCAAACCTTGTTTGTCATGATGTGGAATCCTTGCCCCCCGCGGGCACAATTTGGATGAAAGCGGAGGCTTCTCCGCTTTTGGGCATATATCGCCTGCCGCGCGATTTTCCAGAGGGGAGGGGAAGTCTTTTTGAACGAGACGTCCCTTGATCAGGGATAACTCACCTGAGACGACCAGACCGGATCGTCATGCTTTTGCCAGTAGAGCGCCATCAGCCGGCTGGTGACCGACCCGACCTTGCCGTCGGCGATCGGCGCGCCATCGATCTCAGTCACCGGCATGATGCCGCCCGCGGTCGAGGTGACGAAGACCTCGTCGGCCGCCTTGAGTGCGGCAACGCTGACATCGGCGGCCACGGCGACAAGACCTTCTTCGGCGCAGAGATCGAAGACGGTGCGGCGGGTGATGCCGGGCAGCACGCCGATGGCCGGCGTCGACAGTTTGCCGTCCTTGACACGGAAGACGTTGAAGCCCGGACCCTCGGCGACATTACCGTTGAAGTCGAGAATGAGCGCGGTCTCGGCACCGCGGTCATAGGCGTCGTAGAGGCCGCGCACCAGATCGAGCCAATGGTAGTTCTTGATCGACGGATCGACCGAGGCCGGCGGGATGCGCACCTTGTCGCTGATGGCGACGCGCAGGCCGCGCTGCAACTGCTCGGCGTTGGCGACCGAGCCGAACGGCACGGCGAAGGCCATGAAGCGGTTGATCGCCTGGCGCGGATCGCGGCTGAAGCTCGGCGATGCGCCGCGCGTGCACAACATCTCGACATAGGCGGCGCGATGGCCCGAAAGGGCTACGCAATTGTGCAGGATGTCGGCCACGTCATCCCTGTCGAAGGGGATGGTCATGCGCAGTTTTTCGAGCCCGCGGAAGAAGCGGTCGAGATGCAGATCGAGGCGAAAGAAGCGGCCGTTCCAGACATGCACCGTGTCGTAGGTGGCGTCGGAATGCAGGAAGCCCCAATCCAGCACCGACACCTTGGCCTGCGACATCGGCAGGTACTGGCCGTCGAGGAAGGCGATGCCGTCCGGATAGCTGTGCGGGTCGACGTGGCGGTCGCCGACCGTGGGCGGCGGCTTTGAAGCCTGCGTTGCCGTCGTCTGGTCCATCGGGGCCTCCTCGCGCGCAGGGCGGGTCATCAGCCTACCGGCCCCGGACAGAAGGCATAGAGCCAGCCGTCCGGCGCTGTTCGTCCTCCATCACGGTCCAGCCGATACACTGGATGGGAATTGCCTTATAATCATCTGGCTTGGAATGGAGGGGATATGGGCAGGCTTGGGACGGTCATCGCGACCACGATGATTTTCGCCGCCGCTGGCGGGGCCAGCGCGCAATGCGTGAAACAAGGCGACGAACTCTGCCAAAACGGCCAGACCTATCGCTGCGAGAAGACCGGCAGCGAATTGACGCCAATCTTCCAGAACCTGCCTTGCGCGGTCAATGCGCCGGCGCGGATGCTGACGGGCACCTGGGTCGGCAGTGGCCACCAGAGCCCGGCGGGTGACGCCGGCGCCGACTGGTCGATCGCCATGACGATCGGGGATGACGGCGCCTCGATCGATTATCCGTCACTCGGCTGCGGCGGATCGCTGTCGCAGACGTCGAGGGACGAGACGTCCGCGGAATTCCATGAGAGCATCACCTACGGCCAGGACAAGTGCATCGACGGTGGCGACATCACCGTCCGATTCTTCAAGGGAAACCTGTCCTGGACCTGGGTAGGCCAGGCCGATGGCCAGCCTTACAATGCCATCGCCGTGCTGACGCGGCAGTAGCCCCTCATTCGTCGTCGTCGTCGGCGTCGAGCAGGCGTGTCGCGCGCCAGCGGGTGAGCACGATGTTGGTCTGCTCGATGGCGAAGAAGCGGGCGGAGTCGCGGTCGTAGCCCTCGTCCAGCAGCTTTTCATAGTCGGTGTGCATGTGGCGGATGTGCGCAATGGTTGCCAGCCACACGGCAATGCTTGGCGGCAAGGTCTTCATATGCACTGCGCCGGCATCCGCACGGATCTTCTCCATGTCGGCATAGGGCGCCAGCGGCAGAAGTGCGGTCAGCGCCTTGGCGATGGCGCGGCGGCGGCCGGTTGGCGCCGTCATCGCTCCTCGCGTCCTTCGACGGTCGCCTCCGGCATGGCGTCTGTCGAGGCGAAGTAAGGCTTGATGTCGATGACCGGCGTGCCGTCGAGGACGTCGATGGCGTCGAGATCGATGCGCCCGGTGGCGATGTCCACTCCGACGAGCCTTGCCACATGCAGGCCGACCGGGTTCGGGCGGGCAGGGGTACGCAGCCCGAATACGCCTTTCGCTTCAGCCGCATGGCGAGGTTTTTGCACAATCAGATTCCGCGGCGCGTGATGCAGCCAAGACAGGACGATGACATGGCTGGCGCGCTCCAGACCCTGCAAGCCACGGCGATAGGGCGCGTCGATGGTCAGCACCGCCGGCTGTCCGGTCTCGCGCGCGGTGCGCATGTTTTTCGGGCAGCTTTCCCTTGTCACCCAAGGCGAGGCGATGCGGCCGATAAAGACGACTCCGCCATCCGCCGGCATCGCTGCCGGATCCTGGTCCAGCCTCTGCTCGCCTTCGCGTGCCTCGAACATCTCGCGCGGCCTAGTCATTCTACCCATCTCCGAACTGCTGCCTGTCATTGTCCCAGGACCGCTACACATTTTTTGGCGGCACACACCGGAAAATCACGCATGCGGCATTTTCTTGTCCGGAAGCGACATAGCGCTTGCAAGGTTTTAAAAACCGACATAAACATATGTTTATATCTTTTTCAAAGTGAATGCGCTGTGAAGAGAATACGCTGATGCATGTTTCGCTCGACACCATGGTGGATACGCTGAAGGCGGCGGCCGAATCCAGCCGCCTGCGCATATTGGCATTGTTGTCGCGTGGTGACCTCACCGTTTCCGATCTTACCGAAATTCTCGGCCAGTCGCAGCCGCGCGTTTCGCGGCATTTGAAGCTGCTGCTCGAGGCCGGGCTGATCGGCCGCTACCAGGAGGGATCATGGGCCTTCTTCCGCCTGTCGGATGCCGATTCGGCGCGCGACTTCGTCATGAGGCTGGTTTCCAGCATTCGCGGCGCCGATCCGCAGGTCGAGCGCGATCTCGAACGACTGGCCTCGGTCAAGCGCAAGCGGCAGGACCGGGCGGCCGAGTATTTCTCGGTGAATGCCGCAAGCTGGGACCATATCCGTTCGCTGCATGTGCCGGACCGCGCGGTCGAGGCGGCGATGCTGAAGCTGGTTGGCAAGCGGCCATTCCAGTCGATGCTGGATCTCGGCACCGGGACCGGGCGGCTCCTGGAAATCTTCTCGCCGCTCTACCGGCGCGGCATCGGCATCGACATGTCGCGCGAGATGCTGACCGTGGCGCGGGCCAATCTCGACAAGGCCGGCGTTTCGAACGCGCAGGTGCGGCAGGGCGACATCTTCTCGCCGCCGGTCGAGCGCGATGCCTTCGATCTCGTCACCATCCACCAGGTGCTGCACTATCTCGATGATCCGGCCCGCGCCATCCACGAGGCGGCGCGGCTTCTGCGCCCGTCGGGCCGGCTGGTCATCGTCGACTTCGCGCCGCACACGCTGGAATTCCTGCGCGATGAGCATGCGCATATGCGCCTCGGCTTTTCCGACCGGCAGATCGGCGAATGGTTTGCCGAGGCCGGCCTCGATCTCGAGGATGCCCAGGAATTCGAGCCGCGCGGCGGCAACGAGGCCAGGCTCACCGTCAAACTGTGGCTTGGTCGCGACCGGCGCCTGCTGATCGCCGACCCCGCCAATGACAGCCAGCAGACCAAAGCGAATTCGATAGGGGAAATCGCCTGATGAACCAGTTCCGCTTTTCCCGCCGCCCCGACATTGGCGACAAGATCAAGGTTTCCTTCGAGTTCTTCCCGCCCAAGAACGACGAGATGGAGGCGAAGCTGTGGGACACGGTCACAAGGCTGGAACCGCTGAAGCCGAAATTCGTCTCGGTGACCTATGGCGCCGGCGGCTCGACGCGTGAGCGCACGGCGCGCACCGTCGGCCGCATCCTGAACGAGACCAGCCTGACGCCGGCCGCGCACATGACCTGCGTCGATGCTGCCCGTCATCAGGTCGACGCGGTGATCCAGGAATTCGCCGATATGGGTGTGAAGCGCTTCGTCGCCCTGCGCGGCGATCCGGCGGCGGGCGTCGGCACCGCCTACCGTCCGCATCCGGACGGCTACGCCAATGGTGCCGAACTGGTGGGCGCGCTGAAGGACGCGGGCGATTTCGACATCTCGGTTTCGGCCTATCCGGAAAAGCATCCGGAAAGTCCGGACTTCGCCACCGATATCGACATGCTGAAGCGCAAGGTCGACAATGGCGCCACGCGGGCGATCACCCAGTTCTTCTTCGACAACGATCTCTACGAGCGCTATGTCGAGCGGGCGCGCCGCGCCGGCATCTATATCCCGATCGTTCCGGGCATTTTGCCGGTGCATAATTTCACCCAGGTCGCCAATTTCTCGGCGCGCTGCGGCGCGCTGGTGCCGGCATGGCTGGCCGAGCGCTTCGACGGCCTGCAGAATGATCTGCAGACCCATGCGCTTGTTGCATCGGCCGTCGCCGCCGAACAGGTTCTCGACCTGGTCGAGCGCGGGGTGGGCGACTTCCACTTCTACACGATGAACCGCGCCGACCTCGTCTTCGCCATCTGCCACATGATCGGCATCCGCTCGCACGAGGCGGAGGCGGCAGGCTCTGCTGCCGCGTAAGGCTGGGCCAGAAAAGCAAAAGGCCGGGTAAAAACCCGGCCTTTCGAATTGCTTAGACTATCTGGTGCTGGTCTTCCCCGTCTTGGCGGGTTCAGGGAAGGACGCCCATAATGAGGGCGCCGATGAAAGCAAACGCAGCACAAATCATCAATGCGTTGATTGGCCTCGTAAGTCCCATGACATAGCCTCCTCTTAAAGAGCTATGCCTAGGAGTCTAGGTTCATTTGTGCCACAGGCAAGCGGAAAATGTGCTGCATTGCGACGTGATTGTGAAATTTGCGACTCCGGTTTTGCCG